>CAZXXC010000012.1:41029-57230 GCA_964644665.1 uncultured Methylococcaceae bacterium | reverse complement strand
CGATGTGCCTGGCCGTCCCGATGCAAGTGACGCGGATCGAAGGAGTCAATGCGCGCTGCGCGATCCGCGGCGTGGAAAGGGATGTCAGCCTGTTTCTGCTGCAGGATCAGAATGTCCAGGTCGGCGATTACGTGCTGATCCATGTCGGCTATGCAATCCAGTCCCTGACGCCGGAGGAGGCGACGGCGTCGTGGGAACTGTTCGACCAGATTCAGGAACAAACCGAGGCAGAGGCAGAGGCCGATGCATGAGCTATCGCTGTGCATGGACGTGATCGATCAGGTCACGGCGCTGGCTGCGGAACACAACGCCCGTGCCGTATCGAGCATCACCGTCAGGATCGGCGTGCTGTCCGGCGTCGAACCGCTGTTGTTGGAAAGCGCCTTCGCGTTCGCGCAGACCGACACCATTGCGGCCCATTGCCGCTTGGTCACCGAAACGATTCCGGCGACGGTGGAGTGCATGGACTGCGGCGCGGAATCGGAAGTCGCACCGCCCATGTTGCGCTGCGGCGCGTGCGGCAGCGCCAACACGCGCCTGCTCTCCGGTGACGAACTCACGCTGGCCTCCGTCGAACTGGCGGTCGCCGACGAAGCGGCTGCTGTTCGAGGCGAAACAGGCAACACCATTCATTAGACGAGTGATCCGATCATGTGTGACACCTGCGGCTGCAATGTGACCGCCGGCAACCGGCACCTGCTGCGCCCGATCGCCGAACAACACCATCGGGCGACGCCCGAGAAGATTCTCGGCAGCCTGCTGGCGCACAACGACCGGCAGGCGGCCGAAAACCGCCGGCGCTTCGACGAACACGGCGTGTTGACGATCAACCTGATGTCCTCGCCCGGCTCCGGCAAGACCTCGCTGCTGGAAGCCAGCATCAAGGCGTTGGCGGGGTCGCTGCGGGTCGGCGTGATCGAAGGCGATCTGGAAACCGAAAACGATGCCGACCGCATCCGCGCGCTCGGCGTGCCTGCGCACCAGATCACGACCGGCACCGCCTGTCATCTGGACGCGCATCTGATCGCACGGGCGCTGGAGCGGATCGATCTCACGGCGCTCGACATCCTGTTCATCGAGAACGTCGGCAACCTGGTCTGTCCGGCGAGTTTCGATCTGGGCCATCACCGCAACGTGACGCTGCTCTCGGTCACCGAAGGAGACGACAAGCCGGCCAAGTACCCGGTGATGTTTCGCGCCGCCGACCTGATGCTGCTGACCAAGATCGACCTGCTGGCCTATCTGCCCGAGTTCTCGCCGGAACGCGCGGTGCAGTCCTTGCGCAATCTGGCGAGCAGCGCGCCGACGATCGATGTGTCCGCAACGAGCGGCAGCGGCGTCACCGACTGGATCGGCTGGCTGCAGCACGAGTTGCAACGCTACCGCGAACTGCTGAGCCGCGGCCAGTCGTTGATTCCCCGTGTCCAGACGGACGGGCGACGGCTGCATCGGGCGGCCCCGGAAGTGCGTTTCGTGCCGGTCGGCGGTTAGCGTTCGTTGACGGCGAAATCCGCGATGGTCAACCGTGCCCGGGAGTGGCTCGACCGCATCAGGTCCCGCGAACTGCCCGACGTCGTCCGCATCATGAACGTCTGCGGCGGTCACGAGCGTTCGATCTCGATGGCCGGCCTGCGCAGCGCGTTGCCGGATCGCATCCGGCTGATCCCGGGTCCCGGCTGCCCGGTCTGCATCTGCCCGGAAGAGGACATCCATCAGGCGATCCAACTGGCGCTGCACGCGCGGGTCACGCTGGTCAGCTTCGGCGACATGCTGCGGGTGCCGGTCAACGTACCGCGCCAGGCGGTGCGCTCACTGGAGCAGGCCAAAGCGGCCGGAGCGGATGTCCGCGCGATCGCATCGCCGCTGGATGCCGTCCGGATCGCGCACGAGGAGCCGGACAGGACCGTGGTCTTTCACGCGGTGGGATTCGAGACCACGCTGGCGCCGATCGCCGGCATGATCCGGCAAGGCTTGCCCGACAACCTGCTGCTGCTGGTCAGCGGCCGGCTGACCTGGCCGGCGGTCGCGATGCTGCTCGAATCCGGGGAGCCCGGCTTCGACGCGCTGATCGCACCGGGCCATGTCTCGACCGTGATGGGGCCGGAGGAATGGGCATTCGTGCCGGAAGTCCATCGGATCCCGACCGCGATCGCCGGATTCACGCCCGACAGCCTGCTGCACGGCATCGATTCCGTGCTCGAACAGATTCGGGACGCAACACCCCGACTCGTCAACTGCTATCCCGCGGCCGTGAAGCACGGCGGCAACCCCACCGCACGGCGTTGCCTGTCCGACTGCTTCGACGTGGTGACCGCGAACTGGCGCGGCATCGGACCGATCCCCGGATCGGGCTTCC
This sequence comes from uncultured Methylococcaceae bacterium, assembly GCA_964644665.1. GTDB lineage: Bacteria > Pseudomonadota > Gammaproteobacteria > Methylococcales > Methylococcaceae > Methylotetracoccus. The sequence goes on along the minus strand of CAZXXC010000012.1, from coordinate 54,874 downwards.
AGTTGAAGCCCTGTCATGCCGCCCACGATGCGCGGCTGCGCTTCCCGAGCTTTCACGACGAGGCCCGACGTCACGCCGGTGCGATGCCGCCGGGCTGCGACTGCGCGCGGGTCGTCCTGGGCAAGATCGTTCCGTCCGAATGCCGGATTTACGGCAGCCCGTGCACCCCCAGGAACCCGGTGGGTCCCTGTATGGTCTCGGATGAAGGCGCGTGCCGCATCTGGTGGTCGGCCGGTGTCCGCCGCCCCGCATCGGAAGCGACCAAAGACGTGGCTTGAGCGCGCGAAACCGCGATGCTCCTTCGGCGATGACCAGGCCGGGCGGTTCGCACCCGGGTCGGGAATCATCGCGAAGGCCCAACGGCAGACGGTGCCGCTGACCTTGCCTGAGATCATCGGCCGCTACATCGTCATCACCGGACGTGTCCAGGGCGTCGGATTTCGCCCGTTCGTGCGTCGGCTGGCCCACGAGTTCGGCATCGCCGGCCGGGTCCGTAACCGGGGCGGCGAAGTGGAAATCATCGCCGAAGGGTCCGCCGACGCGCTGGCCGCGTTTCAGCACGCGTTGGCCGAACGCCCGCCCCCCTTGTCCCGCCCCGAGCCGCCGTCTGTCCGGGAAGCGGTCCCGCTCGGCCTGACCGGATTCGTGATCGCGGACAGCGCCACGGACGGGCACCTGGAAGTGCACCTGCCGCCGGATCATTTCGTCTGCGCCGATTGCCTCGCCGAGATGCAGGACCCGGCCGCGCGTCGCTATCGTTACCCGTTCATCAATTGCACCCAGTGCGGCCCGCGCTACACACTGATCGACCGGCTACCCTACGACCGTCCGAACACATCGATGCGCGCGTTCGCGCTGTGCCCGGACTGCCGCGCCGAATATCAGAACCCGCTGGACCGTCGCTACCACGCCCAACCTCTGGCGTGTCCGACCTGCGGCCCGACGCTGACACTGCGGCAACCCGGCCGGCCGGACATTCGCGGCAATGCCGAGGCGTTGGCGTTGTGCATCCACCGGCTACGAGCCGGCGCGATCATCGCGGTCGAAGGGATCGGCGGCTATCACCTGCTGTGTGATGCCGGGAATGAGGCCGTGGTGCAGAATCTACGGAGCCGCAAGAACCGCCCCGACAAACCGCTGGCGGTCATGGTGCCGTGGCTAGGACCGGATGGCATGGACGGCGTGCGAGCGGTCGCCGACCCCGATCCGGCGGAACGACGGCTGCTGATCTCGCCGCTGCGTCCGATCGTGCTGGTCCGAAAGCGCGCCGACAGCGGCCTGGCCGCATCCGTTGCGCCGGGGCTGAACGAAATCGGGCTGATGCTGCCTTACAGCCCGCTCCATCATCTGCTGGCCTCCGATTTCGCCGCGCCGCTGGTCGCGACATCGGCCAACATCAGCGGAGAACCGGTATTGACCGAGGACATCGAGGTCGAAACCCTCCTGTCGGGCGTCGCCGACGCGTTCCTGCACCACGACCGACCGATCCGGCGACCGGCCGACGACTCGGTGTTCCGTCGCATAGGCAGCCGGCTCCGCCCGGTGCGGCTCGGCCGTGGACTGGCGCCGCTGGAACTCCGGCTTCCCACGGAATGCGTGGAGCCCATACTCGCCGTCGGCGCCGACCTGAAGAACACCGTCGCACTGGCATTCGGGCATCGCATCGTCCTCTCGCCGCACATCGGCGATCTCGGCTCGGCGCGCAGCAACGACGTGTTCCGCCGCGTGATCGCCGACCTCGAGTCGCTCTACGACGTGACCCCTCGACGCATCATCTGCGACGCACATCCCGGTTACCGCTCGAGCCGATGGGCGCACGGTCAAGGCCTACCGATCCACCCGGTGTTGCATCATCACGCGCATGCTTCCGGCCTGGTCGGCGAACACCGCCTCGTCGGCGACTGCCTGATCTTCACCTGGGACGGGACCGGCTACGGCGAGGACGGCACGATCTGGGGCGGCGAGGCGCTGGTCGGGCGGCCGGGCCGCTGGCGGCGGGTCGGGTCGCTGCGTCCGTTCCGGCTGCCGGGGGGCGATGCGGCCAGCCGCGAGCCTTGGCGCTGCGCGCAGTCGCTGTGCTGGGAGGCCGGCATCGAATGGCGCTCCTGCCCACGGGAATCCGCACTGTTGAAGCAGGCGTGGAGTCGGGGAATCAACAGCCCCATCACGACCTCCGCCGGCCGGCTGTTCGATGCCGCGGCCGCGCTGATCGGGCTCGCGACCGACTGCAGCTACGAGGCGCAGGCGGCGATGTGTCTGGAAGCTCAGAACGATGCCGAGGTTCCGGCCATCGCGCTTCCAATACAGGATCATTCGGGCGTGCTGGCGATCGACTGGGCGCCGCTGCTGGGGCCGCTGCTCGATACCAGCCGCTCGGTGCGGGAACGGGCCGGCCTGTTTCATGCCAGTCTGGCCAAAGCCATTGCCGCGCAAGCGGAGCAGATCCGGATCCGCTCGGGCATCGGCCGGGTCGGGCTCGCCGGCGGTGTGTTCCAGAATCGCCGGCTGACCGAACATGCGGTCCGGTTGCTCGAACAGCGAGGCTTCGAGGTCTTTCTGCCCGAGCGGATCCCGACCAATGACGCCGGCATCTGTTTTGGGCAGATCATCGAAGCCGCCGCGGCGGACCGATGAGCCCGGAGCAGCCGTTCACCGGCGGAATGGGCCGCCACATGCGGGTCGCGCCGGGATATGAGGCTCTTGAAGATCGGCGGTATGATGCCCATCTCGTTGCAACGATCCACTGAACCCCGCTACCGACCATGCCCAGCTACGACTATCTTTGTGAATCCAACGGCCGAATCGTCGAAGTCAGCCATTCCATGCACGAACGCCTCGCCACCTGGGGCGAGGTCTGCGCCCGGACCGGACTTCCGCTCGATGACGTTCCGGGCGACGCTCCGGTCAAACGGATGATCAGCGGACCGGGCGTCGTCCGCTCCAGCGCGCTGAAAAACCCCGAGTTGCCTCCCTGCCAGACCGGCGCGCCTTGCTGCGGAGCCAATCGCTGCGATTTCGGCTGAGCAGCCGCCTCTTCGAACGCAGACTCACGGCGGGGCAACGCGCATCGAAACGCCAAGCCGGGTGCCGCCTGATCAATCCGTGGCGATGACCGATCGATCGGCCGCCGAGTTCCGTTTCTATGAAGAACTGAATGATTTTCTGCCTCCCGCACAGCGGAAACGGACGCTCCGCTACGAATTCAACGGTCGACCCGGCATCAAGGATTCGATCGAATCGTTCGGGGTCCCCCATACCGAGGTCGATCTGATCGTGGTCAACGGGGAATCCGTCGGTTTCGGCTACCCGCTACAGCACGGCGACCGTGTCGCCGTCTACCCGGTCTTCGAAAGCTTCGACATTTCTCCGCTGGTGAAACTTCGGGACTTGCCGCTCCGGCGCACCGCGTTCGTGGCCGACGTCAACCTCGGCAAGCTGGCACGCCGGCTACGAATGCTCGGCTTCGACGTGCTCTACCACAACCGTTATCGTGATGATGAAATCGCCACGATCGCCGCCGCGGAACACCGGATCGTACTCACCCGCGACCGGCGCCTGCTGTTCATCAAACGGATCACTCACGGTTACTGGGTCCGCTCGGTGAATCCGGAGCAGCAGGTCCGGGAGGTCCTGAGCCGGTTCGACCTGTCCGCCCAGATCCGCCCGTTCCGGCGCTGTATCGCCTGCAACGGCCCGCTGCAGCCGGTCGCAAAATCCGAAGTCTTCGACCAGTTGGAGCCGAAGACGAAGCTGTACTACAGCGACTTCCTGCGTTGCGCCGGTTGCGGCAAAGTCTATTGGGAAGGTTCGCATGTCGACGACATGCGGGAGCGTTACATCGCCAAGGTCCGCGCCGACGAGCCACCACCGTAGACCGCACACCACCGAGGAGTTCGCCGATGTTCGAGAAACGCGCATCCACCGCAGTTCCGGTCGAAGAGATCATCGCCCGCCGTTGGAGCGGCCGGTCCTACGATCCCGCCCGCCCGGTCGAACGGGAAAAACTGATCGCGCTGCTGGAAGCCGCCCGCTGGGCACCGTCGTGTTTCGGTGATGAGCCGTGGCGCTATCTGATCTGGGACCGAGATGCCGACCCCGATCATTGGCGGCGCGCCTTCGACTGCCTGACCGAAGGCAACCGAAGCTGGGCGGGCGCAGCACCGATCCTGATGCTGTCCGTAGCCGACAGCGTATTCATGAAGAACGCCAAGGCGAACCGTTGGGGGCAGCACGACACCGGCGCCGCCAGCATGAGTCTGGCGTTGCAGGCGACCGCGTTGGGTCTGATGGTGCATCAGATGGGCGGCTTCGATGCCGAGCGCATCCGCGCCGAATTCGGCATCCCGGAACGCTATGCCTGCATGGCGGCGATCACCGTCGGCTACCAGCTCCCGGAGTCGGGCATTCCGGACGAACAGCGCGAGCGCGAATACGCGCCGCGTGCCCGCAGGCCTTTGGGCCAGAGCTTCTTCCGAGGTACCTGGGAAAACCCGTTCGAGTGATTGCCCCCGATCCAGCGTTCGCCATCGCGCCGAACCAGGCGTATTTGGGGAATTGGCCACAAAGATGGTAAAATACCAACGTTTGTGGCATGAATCGCAAATCCGCCTCCGCGAATGGTGTACCGGGCAATCTGACCCGATTGCCGGGTGGACGGGTGAGGCCGACGCATTCTGCCATCGACATTTCCTCAGCTTCCGGAGCCTGCCGATTGACCACCGAAATCCCTGAAACCGCGTCCAGAAGCGGCGTGTTGAGCCTTGGCGTGTTGATACTGGCGGCGTGCCTGCCGTTGGTCTTCGCCGTTCCGCTGGCGGACTGGCCCCAACATGTCCAACAGATGAAGCTGTGGTTCGCCGGCATCGGCGACATCGCCCCGCTCATCTTCACGCTGGGAGCGGCGCTGTTGACCGCGCTGGGCATGCCGCGCCTGATGTTCTGTGCGCTCGGCGGCCTGTTGTTCGGCTTCACCTGGGGTTTCGTCTGGAGCCATCTCGGCACCGTGCTGGGCGCTTACGGCGCGTTCGTGTTCGCTCGTTGCACCGCTCGCGGCTACCTGCTGCGAAGGTATCCGCGGCTGCAGCAACTGTCGGCGCGTATCGAGGGGACGGGCTGGTGGTCGGTGGTGCTGATCCGTCAGATGCCGATCAGCGGACTCTACAATGATTTTCTGCTGGCGCTGAGCCCGGTGCGACACGGCGCATTCTGGATCGGGACCACCCTCGGCTTCCTGCCTCTCGGCGTCACCGCGACCCTGGTCGGCGCCGGCACGATGCAGGCGGACTTGTCCGCGCTGGCTCAGTATTTCACCGCCGCGGCCGCGTCGTTCTTGCTGTTGAGCCTGGCCTGGAAATGGCTGGTGGCCAAAGCCAGGAACACCCGGACGGCCTGATACCGTCGCCGGATCGACGCGCCGGGCAGGATTGGCTCAACCCGCCCCGTCGGGCGAGGAGTCGCTACCCATGAAACCTAGCCTGAACCCCAATGAAGCCCGGGTGATCGGCGCGCTGATCGAAAAGCAGATCACGACGCCGGACCAGTACCCGCTCTCGCTGAATGCCCTGACCAGCGCCTGCAATCAGAAGAGCAATCGCGTTCCGGTACTGGAACTCGATGAGAACACCGTTCAGCAGACACTGGACGGGCTGGCCAAACGCTATCTGGTCGGCAAGGCCGGCGGCTTCAGCAATCGCGTGACCAAGTACCAGCACCGCTTCTGCAATACCGAATACGGCGAACTGAAACTGACGGCCCACCAGCTTGCAGTGGTCTGCGAACTGCTGCTGCGCGGGCCGCAAACGCCCGGCGAGTTGCGGTCCCATGCCGAGCGTCTGTGCCCGTTCAACGACGTTCAGCAGGTGGAACAGACCCTGAATCAGTTGATGGAGCGCGACGAGCCGTTGGTCACGAGACTGCCTCGCGAACCCGGCAAGCGCGAATCCCGCTACGCACACCGGTTCTTCGGTGACATCCCGGCTCCCGCGGCGGCACCGACGCTGCCGGACTCACCCACCCCGACCGACCGCGAACGATTGGATCGACTGGAACGGCGTGTCGCCGAATTGGCGGAACAAGTGGACCGTTTGCAGCACATGCTGGGGTCGGCGGCATCGGCTGAAGGTTAGAAGCCGAGGACGCCGCGAGCGGAGCCCGCACGCATCGAGGACTCCGCTCGCGCCCGGTTGGGGGAATGGCCCGCTCGCCGAGGCGCGACCGCCGTCAACCGACGCTGACGGCGATCTTGCGGGGCTGGGCGTGCTCGGCTTTCGGAATGCTCAGCTTCAGCACGCCATCCTTGAACACCGCCTCGATCTTCGAAGCGTCGAGATCCCGGCTCAGATTGAAGCTCCGCCGGTACAGCGGAGAACGGGTCTCCACGTAAGTGGCGGTCATGCCTTCCGGAGTATCGAGCACCACTTCGCCCTCGATCACCAGGCTGTCGCCGTCGACGCGCACGGTGAGATGGTCTTTCGGAACACCCGGCAAATCGGCGGTCAATCGGATGCCGGTCGGGTCTTCCAGGATATCGACCGACGGCATGATGGCCGAAGCGCTCTGTGTGTCTTCGCGCTTGACGACTTCTTGCTTCTCGCTCATGTTCTTGCTCCTCCGTCGTTCATTTCACTTCGATTCGCTTGGGCTGGGCCGCCTCGCTCTTCGGCACCGACACCCGCAGCACACCATCCCGATAGCGGGCTTCGATCCCGGCGGCATTCACGTCTTCCGGCAGGTTCACGACGCGTCGGAAGCGGCCGGAAAAGCGTTCGGCGGCATACACGTTGATCTTCTCGCTCCGCTCCGGCAAGTCACGCGCACGCTCGCCGGCGATCGTTAGAAGCCCGCGGTCCAGACTGACTTCCAGCGTGGCGGGATCGATGCCTGGAACGAAGGCATAAATCTCGACGGATTTGGGACTGGTACCGATGTTGATGGTCGGGAACGTCCCGCGCGCGACCGCCCGGATGCTCGCCGGAAAGCCCAGCGTCCCGAACGTCTGTTCCATCTCTCGCTGCATCCGATCGAACTCGGAGAACAGATCGGTTGGAAACCGCAACAAGGACTCATACATGATTGACCTCCATCTGACTGAATGTTCGAACAGAAAATACGATGAATCTGATCAACGGGAGCATCGCACTCCTTCGGACGATGCTACGATGGTGCCGCTTTTGGACGAATTCAAGAGGCTCCGGAGCAAACCGCAAGACCTTACATGGAGAATGGTTTTGGTGCGTGCGAGACCTCGCGCCGGCCGTTCGTGCAGCGGACGGCGCGAAATCGGCCCAAGCCACGAAAAGGCGCTGTCCGTGATTTTTCCTCTACGAGAATGACGATGATCAAGAACAACCGAAAGTTTCTTGCCGATGTGCCCTGGACCAGAGCCGCCGCGCTGGCGGTGGTGGGCATCATGAGCCTGGGTCCCGGCCTCTCCGCCTCGCAAGCCGATGCGGCCGTCGAGCCGCGGGCGATCGCTCCGCGCGGTCAACTGGCCGCCGACGAGAAAGCGACCATCGACCTGTTCGAGCAAGCGAAGAACTCGGTCGTACACATCTCGACGCAGCGGCAGGTGATGGATCCATGGACCCGCAATGTGTTCAGCATTCCCAGGGGCACGGGTTCCGGTTTCATCTGGGACGATGAGGGACACGTGGTGACCAACTACCACGTCGTGGAAGGCGCCAGCGAGGCGACGGTCAAACTCGCCGACGGCCGCGAACACAAGGCCGCGCTGGTCGGCGCCAGCAAGGCGCACGATCTGGCGGTGCTGAAAATCCGGATCGAAGGCCATGCCCCGGCGCCGGTTGCCGTCGGTACCAGCCATGATCTCCGGGTCGGGCAAAAGGTCTACGCCATCGGCAACCCGTTCGGCTTGGACTGGTCGCTCACTACCGGCATCGTCTCGGCTCTGGACCGCTCCCTGACCGAGGAGAACGGTGTCACCATCGAACACCTGATCCAGACCGACGCCGCGATCAATCCCGGAAATTCCGGTGGTCCGCTGCTGGATTCCGCGGGTCGGCTGATCGGCATCAATACCGCGATCTATAGCCCTTCTGGCGCGTTCTCGGGCATCGGCTTCACGGTTCCGGTGGACACCGTGAACCGCGTGGTGCCCCAACTGATCGGGCGCGGCCAGTATGTTCGTCCGGTATTGGGCATCGCGGTGGATGACGGCATCAATCAGATGATTGCCCGGCAACTGGGCATGAGCGGGGTCGCGGTGTTGAAGGTGAATCCCGGTTCGGCCGCCAATGCCGCCGGGCTCAAGGCGGCCAAGTTGCTTCCGGACGGCCGTCTGATTCCGGGCGACATCATCACCGCGATCGAAGGCAAGCCGGTGGACAGCGTCGGCAAATTGTTCGCGTTGCTGGACGACCATCCGATCGGCGGCACGGTGCGACTGACCGTACGCCGCGGTGACAAGGACATCGCGGTGGCGGTCACCCTGCAGGCCGGAAGCTGAGCCGTCGCTTGCCGGCTATGGCGCAACGGCATTGCGGCGGGTGCGCCGCCCGTCGACGGCACCCGACAGCGCGCCGGCGGCGTCCGCATCGTGACCGGCCGAACGGCTATGCCGAATCCGGTCCAGCGCCGCAGCGGCCAGCCGTGGGGAAATCCTCAGCCCATGAACTTGACGGAACTTTTCAACGGCACTTTCGGGCGATTCGGGACAAGGGTCCATCGACAGCAGAAATCCGGTCAGGTCCTCCATCACCGCCCATGGATAGATCAGCCAGCGCCAGGCGACGATCTTTTTGCCGTAGTAATCCGGAGTGACCGGCGAAACCTGCTTGTGATGAAGGACCGCGACTTTGACGGAGCGCGGACCGAAGCCGCGCACATGTTCGAGCGCCAGACGCAGCGTATCGCCACTGTCGCTGACATCGTCCACCAGCAGCACATCGCGGTCGCGCACGTCGACCGACAGGGGTGACGACAGTCTGGCCTCGCGCGCCATCTTCGCGCCACCCTGGTAATGAGTGATGCGCAGGCTCGACAAGTCATACAGGTCGAGCAGGTCGCACAACAGGCGTGCCGGGATGTAGCCGCCCCTGGCGATGGCCACGACGACATCGGGCCGGAATCCGTCGCGACGGATCGCCGCAGCGACCCGAAGAGCGAGGCGCATCACCTCACCCCAAGTCATCAAGTCGCAGTGCATCGACTGCTGCTTCGGGGTCGGATTCATGGCTTCATTTATCCATTGCGCGGATTTGCTGCGATCCATCCTCGCGGCGAAGAGGCCAGGCCTCGCTGACGGACCACGCATCGGCGCCCACGGCAATGGGTCGCCGCGCGCCCGGGGATGCCTTCGCTCACGGCTTGCTGCCGTCACGGTTGCCGGCGCGGCGATCGGCTGCCGCCTGCGGACGGCTTGGACCTCCGGGGCTGACTTCCAGAAAGCCGCGGCCGCCATGACTGCCGTTCAACCTGACGGCGCCTTCCCAATAGGTGTTGTAGGTGGTGGTGCGGGCGTCCATTTCGCAATCCTGCGAGATCGGCGTGATCTTCAGATCGATCGTGTAGCGCGGTATGCGAACCCGCCACGCGGTCGCGTAACTGATACCGGTGCGCTTGCTACGCCATGAGGCCGTCGATTCGGCGTTGAAATCGCTCTCGGTCAACACCTCGGTGACCCCGTTCCGGGTGTAGGTTCCTGAGTACAGAACCGGCGTGTCGTGGCGGTCGCGGAGCCGGTACAGCATGACGTCCGCCCCGTCGTCCAGTTGCAGTGCGAACCAATCCCACCCCAGCGCGCCGGTCTGGAAATCCCCCCACTGATGATCGAACCAGCTCACGCCGGTGACCGGAACGCTCCGGGTTCCGAATTTCAGTTTGCCTTCCACGTTCATCCGGGGACGCGAGTAGTAATAACTGCTGCCGGCCTGGCCGAAATCCAGCAATCCGGTACCGCCCTGAAACACCGTCGGCCCGACATTCGTCAGCCGAAGATCGAACGCGAAGTCGGCGGTCGCGACCTTCAGCGCATCCCTCCCGTCGGAACCGGCCATGACCCAGTCGCCCAGTACGAAGTCGAATGCGCGAACCGTGCCGGCCGACGGATTGCCTGCCGTTTCCTTCTGCGCCGTATAGTGCTTACCGGTCTGGTGATCGGTCAATGAGGTCTGTGCCACGGTATACGAAAACACCGAATTGACCAGAAAAAACACGTAGTGGAAGCTGAATTCCCTGCCGTCCGCGGCCCGCAGATGGCTGTTGTAGTACCACCATTCGATGTAGTTCTGATGCGGGGCATCGTCTTCCGGGAGGCGCACCAGCACACGAGTCGACGGCGAGGCCTGGCCGGAAACCGCGAATGCGTCAGCCGTCCGCTGCGAACCGTGGTCCCACCAAATCCACGCAGCCACGGCCGCCGCCATCAATACGACGCCGATCGCTGCCGCGCCATAACGCCGAAGCCGGCCTGCCTTTCGGCGGCGGTGTCCCCGGTGTCGAGAGTGCGGGAATCTACGGCTCATCGCCGCCCTCCCTGCCGTAGCAGTCGTGTGCCATCCGAGTTTGCAGTTGTGGCCGCCGGGTATCGAACTGACCCGCATTGTACCGGCCTCGGGACCCAAGCCCAAGGAAAGCCTGCGAGTGCGGTACAATAGACTCGTCTATCGAAGGGACGTGTTCGCCCGGGGGGAGAGATACCTCGGCGCGGCGACCAGCCCGCGTGAGCCTGGACCGGCCGTGTACCTGCCTTGGCGCCGACCGGAGCGACCAGGAGGAGTATTAACGGGCCTGATTGACGAGAAACTCGATCCGTCGACCAAGACGGCCCGGCAACGCCAGACTTGAGTGTGATTTCAACCGTCAAATCGCCCTGGAACGGCTTTTTTCAACCGGCCGAACGGGTTAATATCAACCATGCTTCCGCGGGCGCCGACCTGGTATTGGCGGCGTCCCGAGGATCCCGGCCACGAGCTGCAATAAGAGCGCCCCGAAGGGCGTCATAGGGAGATCCCTCGGCGAAACCGCATCGTCCGACACTTGCCACTCGCGAACGCGAGTGCCTGGTTCGCAATGAAGAAGAGATTCCAGAAATTCGACGGACTGATCCTCGCGAGTCTCGATATCGCCTCGTTGATTCTGGCCGGATTCCTCTCGGAATGGGCCGACAACGAGGCTTCGTTCTATCGGTACACCCGCAGTCACTTCGAAATCGTCTACACGATCTTCATCTTCATTCCGATCGTCGTAGTGTTCGACTTGTACTACCCGCTCAGGGATTTCCGGAGCTATCGATCGATGGTCCGGCTGCTGGTCGCCGTCTGCCTGTTCGCTGCGATCATGTTCGCGATCGATGCCCTGCGCTCCTTTATCGGGCACCCGGTCTACCACGACGGCGGGCAGTTGCTGTCCTTCTTCTCATTGCTGCTGCTGTTCTGCTTTTCCGGGCGCGCGGCGATGTCGTTCCTGCGGAAGCAGATGTTCGTCCGCAACGCGATCATCATCGGGAATACCGAAGCGGCGCGGCTGCTGATGGATTGCATCGAGGAAGAACAGCAGGCCGGTCGCCACCTGAGCTTCCGGATTCTCGGATACGTCGCGGAGCATGGGCGGAACGGACCGCTGTGCCAACTGCCCCATCTCGGTCGACCGGAACAACTCCCCGAACTCCGCAAGGCGCACAACCTGTCACTGATGGTGTATGCGCTCGATACCTTCGCGAACGCCGAGATCAACGAACTGATCGTGCATGAACGGCTGCAGGGTGTCCCGCTGATTTCGGCCGTGGGCCTGTACGAAGCAATCACCGGCCGCGTGCCCCACCGGCACATCAATACGACCTGGCTGATCGAGGAATGCCTCAGGAGCAACCGATTCGCCCAGGTCAACATCAAGAACCTGACGGACCGCGTTCTGGGTTTGCTGCTGCTGCTGTTGAGCCTCCCGATCCTGCTGGTCTGCGGCTATCTGATCAAGCGGGAATCACCGGGCCCCGCCCTCTTCACTCAACAGCGCATCGGGCAGTTGGGAAAGCCGTTCACGATCTACAAGCTCCGCACGATGCGACAGGCCGAGGGCACCGAATCCGTCGAAGCGGAGGGGTGGCATGACCAGCAGGAGTCACGGATCACCCCACTCGGACGACTATTGCGTCGGACCCACATCGATGAGTTGCCGCAGCTCTTCAACGTCGTAAAAGGGGACATGAGCCTGGTCGGACCGCGGCCGGAGATGGAGATCTTCATCCAGGCCTGCGAGAACAAGATTCCGTTCTACCGCCTTCGTCTCGATGTGAAGCCCGGCATCACCGGCTGGGCGCAGGTGGCCTACCGTCACACTTCCACACTGGAGGCTTATCAGCAGAAGTTCGAGTATGAACTCCATTACCTGAGCCACTTGTCACTGCGATTCGATCTCGAAATCCTGGCGAGAACGTTCTTCGTGCTGTTCCTGAAACCGAGCCGGTAGCCACAACCAGGCACCGTGCGTACCGAGCGTCCGCTGGTCATTTTCAGTTCACTTGCTCTTGTACGAGTAGCGGTAGGCGTACTTCCCGTAACCGTAGCCGTATCCATATCCGTAACCGTAGCGTCCCGTCGCCAGCGGCATGTCATTGAAGATCACGCCGCGTAGATTGGCGCCACCATGCGCCATCCGCTTGACCGTATCGCGGAGTTGGCGCATCGGATGCATGCCGGAACGCACCACCAGCAACACCGCGCCGGCACGCTGGCCGATGATGACCGCGTCGGTCGCCGCCAGCACCGGAGGCGAGTCGATCAATACCAGGTCGTAGCGGCGCTCCGCCTCGTTCAACAGGCCGGCGAAACGCTCGTGCATCAGCAGTTCGGAAGGGTTGGGCGGAAGCTGTCCGGTCGGAATGAAATCCAGGCTGTCGACCACCGTCGTGTGCGTGACCGCTTCGAACGGCATTCCTTCGCTGATGAACTCCGACACGCCGTGCTCGCGCGACAAACCGAACGGGCGGTTCAGATGTCCCTTGCGCAGATCGCCGTCGATCAGCACGGTCCGCTTTCCGGATTGTGCGAGCACCACGGCCAGATTGACCGAGATGAATGATTTCCCGACGCCCGGCGCCGGCCCGGTGATCAGGATCGAATTGCTGCGCGCCTCCAGCATCGCGAAATGGAGCGTGGTACGCAGGCTGCGCAGGCTTTCCACCACCAACGCATCCTTGTCACGCAGCGCCAGTAACACCATCGATTCGCGCGGCGTTCTGCCCTTGCCCGCTTGGCCCCAGCGCTTCCTACCGAACCGTTCCTGCTCGATGCTGTGCGGCAGCGTCGCGTAAACCGGCAAATCCAGCGCTTCCTCCACCTGCTCCGGATCCTCGATTCCGGCGCGGAACGTGCGCCGCAGGAAAGCCAGCCCGATGCCCAGTATCACGCCGCCGATCACCGACAGCAATCTGACCCGGAGCGACTTCGGTGAATCAGGCCCGCTGGGGGTCATCGCATGGTCGATGATCCGCACCGTGCCGATCGAGCCGGCCTTGGCGATGCGCAATTCCTGCGCATTGTTCAACAGAGCCGTATACAGTTCGGTATTGACCTGCACATCACGGGCGTAGCGGAGAACTTCCTGCTGGGTATCTGGCAGGACCTTCGTCTTGTCGTTCATCGCCTCGAGATCCGCCCGCGCCTTGGCGATCTGAGATTCCAGTCCGCGCATCAACGGATGGGAGACCGTCACCCGTTGCCCGAGTTCCCCTCGTTTGAGTTCCAGTTCCCGGATTCCCGCTTCCTGGCCGACGATCTGCTCCAATAGCGACTTGGTTTCGATGTCGAGGTCGACCGAACCGTGCTGTTGTCGATAGTTGTTGAAGCTGCTTTCGGCGATGTCGAGTTGTTCCTTCAATTCCGGCAACTG
>CAZXXC010000012.1:32364-40929 GCA_964644665.1 uncultured Methylococcaceae bacterium | reverse complement strand
GCCCCTGATCCCCGGCGACCAAGGTCAGATTCCTGCCCAGCAGGTGGTCCGGAACGTTCAGCGTCTCCAGCCTGATCGCCTCGCCGCCCCACGCATATTGGGTCAAATTGAACCAGGGCTCCGCCAGCGGCCTCTCGTTCGCCTTGAAATGGGCGGCGATGCCGCGCCCCACCAGCGGAAAGTATCTCGGCGTCGCGATCTGATCGAGCTTCAGGTTTTCGATCACCTTGCCCAGCACCATCCTGGACTGAATGATCTCCAACTCGGCAGTGGATGACGCCTCGCCTTCGAACAGAGAACTCAGTCCTTCGAGCCCCTTCAGCGTCTTCGTCTCATCCTCGACCTGAACCAGCGCGTCCACCTTGTAAATCGGCGTCGCGCTAAACAGATAAACCGATGCCGCCAGCATGGCCAGCGCCACGACCGACAGGATCAGCCATTTGTCCTCGATCAGAACGGCCAGCAGATGGGCGAAGTCGATGCCTTCGTCTTCGCCCGGTGCCGCCAGTTCGGGGGATGTGCCGGCCGGCACGCGCCGCCCTTCTTCCTTTAGCTCCAGCACGATGGTTGATCCCTGCTCCCGGTCGGCGTGACCTGCTTAGCGAGCAGCGATCGCCCCCGCGAGGAATGCCGAATTGACGAGCGGCATGAAGGCTTGGATGACACGTTCGAAGCGGATGATATCTGCGGTGCCTACGTACACGATATCGGACGGCTTGAGCGGGAATCGGGTGGAGAGGACCAGGTTTTGCGGCTCGTTCAAGTCGAAGAGGTAGACCTGGGGCTTGGTCTTGCCGGCCCGCATCACCAGCACGCGGGTGCCTTCCGCCGACTCCTGGGAGATACCCCCGGCGCGTTGCAGCGCCGCTGCGAGATTCAGGCGCCCACGCTCGTAGGCCTGCAACCCAGCCGCCTTGACTTCGCCCATCACATAGATCTTCTTGGCATCCAGGTTCGGAACATGGACCACGTCGCCGTCCTGCAGCAGGATGTTTTCATCCAGGCGGCCGCGGTCATAGATATCGAGCAGGCTGACCGAAATCTGCTTGCCGTTGCGGATCACGCGGACATCGTCCAGATCAGGCTTCAATGTCGTGCCGGCGCCAGCCGCCGCGTAGAAGCCGGCTCCCGCGCCAACGGCACCGGGCTGAAATCCACCCGCCGCGGTGATCGCGTCCATGACCCTGAGCGGTATATCGGTAATCGGGATGTCACGCGGCTCCCGGACCTCGCCGCCGACGTGCACCTTCTTGCTGCGGAAACCGATCACCCGCACATCGACCTGGGGATCCTGGACGTAGCGCGACAGTGCACCCTTGATCATCTCCCGAATCTCGTCCGCCGTCTTGCCCGCGACATGAATCGACCCGATGAACGGGAAAAACATCATGCCCTGATGATTGACCCGGATGCCCAGGCCCGGATTGGCCGCCGCCATCGCGCCGGCGGCGGGATTGTTGATGTCCGCCGCGGTGCCCTGCAGACTCAACTCGGGGTGATCCCAGACCAGCACCTGCAGCAGATCGTTGGGACCGACGTGATAGGTGTAATGGGTCGGATCGATCTGCCACTCCGGCGGGATCACCCGGTTCTCGGGCATGGCCTCGGCTTCCATCTTGTTCACCACCTTCTCGGCGGCCGGGATCAGCATGTAATTCTCCATCTCTTCCGGTTGCGTCGGTGTCGAGACTCGAATGATCCCTTCCGGCCCGGCATGCACCTGCAACCCCGGCGTCAACCCGCACCCCTGCATCACCAGCGTGATCGCAAGCAGTGCGGTGCTTACAGCCCATTGATATTCAGTCTTCTTAGCCACTCGCCAACTCCTTGATCAATAAGTTTGAATGCCGCCCGGAATGCCGATTCCGGTGCTCCCATCGGATCCGGGATTTCGATATCCCGCCAATGCCCCAGTGTAAAAATTCTCCCGCGCGCGAACGGGGCGTTTCTCTCCAGCGCCGACTTTTGCCAGTGTTCCATCACCAGCACCAAGTCAGCTTTCTTCAGCATCGCCGCCCGCAATGGGCGGGACTCGTGTTGGGTCACCTCGATGCCTTCTTCCTCGAGCAACTGCGCCGAAATCGGGTGGATCGCATCGCCATGCCGTGCGGAAATTCCCGCCGAACTGGCCGCGGCCGGCCGGCCGAGCTGCTTCAGCCGGTGGTTCCAGAGCGCCTCGCCGATCGGACTACGGCAAATGTTGCCGACGCAGACCATCAGTACCCGTTCGCTCATTCCCGCCGCATCTCCCATCGCATGATCGTTCGGGCTTGCGCACCCCCGCCCCGGCGCGATTCCCCCTCTGACCGATCGGGCGAGAACGGCACGATGCAACCCGAAACACCATCATTATCCCGCATTCCTTCAATGTTTTGAGCCATTGTACGTCAGCCGCCGCACCGCTTCCGGTTCACTGGCGCTCGACCATCCGAACCCGCTGTGTGACATTGCACAGCAACACGTAAGGAATGGTCGCCGCGTGACGCGCAATCTCCTCGACCGGCAAACCTTCGCCCCACAGCGTCACCGCATCGCCGACCGCGGCTTCGGGGCATTCGGTCAGATCCAGATTGATCATGTCCATCGATACGCGGCCGATCAGCGGAACGCGGCGACCGTTCACCGACACCGGCGTGCCGGATCCCGCATGGCGCGGATAGCCGTCCCCGTAACCGATCGCCGCGATCCCCATCCGGGTCGGATGGGGACAGATCCACTCGCCGCCATAACCGACCGCGTCCCCTTTCCGCAACGATTTGATCGCGATCAGGCGGGTCTTCAGTGTCATCACGGGACGCAATCCCTCGTCGAGGCCGGTCCGCTCCGGAAACGGCGATACACCGTATAGCGCGATCCCGGGACGGATCCATTCGCTATGGCTGGCTTGCCACCCGAGCAGGCCCGCAGAGTTGGCGATGCTGCGCTCGTTCGCGACGGCGGCGACCCGGCGAAACTGGTCTATCTGTCTCGGCGTGACGGCATCGCTCAGCACATCGGCATTGGCCAGGTGAGTGATTAGCGGAACCGGCTGGGTGACCGCGGGGCACTGCTGCAACCGCCGGTAGCAGGCCTCGAACTCGTCAACGGCGAGGCCCAGCCGATGCATTCCGGTGTCCACCTTGGCCCAGACGCCGAGCGGCGACTCCGGCCGCGCGTTCTCGAGCAAATCGATCTGCCAGGACGAGTGGATCAGCGGCTCCAGCCGGTAGCGGGCTTCCAACTCCAACTCTTCGGCGCAAACGAACCCCTCCAGCACCGCAATGCGTTGACTGATTCCGGCTTCACGGAGACGCACCCCTTCATCGACCCTGGCGACCGCGAACGCGTCGACCTCCGGCAGATGGCGCGCGATACGCACCAGACCATGCCCGTAGGCGTTCGCTTTCACTACCGCCATGATCCGCGCACGGGGCGCATGGCGCCGCAATCTCGCCAGGTTGTGCTCGAGCGCCGCGAGATCCAGCTCGGCATAGGCGGCCGGCATCATGCTCAGAAGCCCTCGCTCGCGTACGGGTCGGCGATGAAGTTCTCGAACCGCGTGTACTGCCCGAGAAAGGTCAACCGGGTGGTACCGATCGGGCCGTTTCGTTGCTTCGCGATGATGATCTCCGCGGTACCCTTGTCGGCCGTGTCGGGGTGGTAGACCTCGTCGCGGTAGATGAAGACGATCAGGTCGGCATCCTGCTCGATCGAGCCCGATTCGCGCAGGTCCGACATGACCGGGCGCTTGTTCGGCCGCTGCTCCAGATTGCGATTCAACTGCGACAGCGCGATCACCGGAACGTTGAGTTCCTTGGCGAGCGCTTTCAGCGACCGCGAAATGTCGGAAATTTCCGCCACCCGATTCTCGCCGCTGCCGGGTGACTGCATCAACTGCAGGTAATCCAGCACCACCAGGCCCAACTGCCCGTGTTCACGGCACAACCGGCGGCAGCGCGCCCTGACTTCGGTCGGCGTCAATGCCGCGGTATCGTCGATGAACAACGCGGTATCGGCCAGGATATTGATCGCCGAGGTCATCCTCGGCCATTCGTCGTCTTCCAGCTTGCCGGTTCGGACCCGATGCTGATCGATACGTCCTAGCGAGGACATCATGCGCATCGCCAACTGTTCGCCCGGCATCTCCATGCTGAACACCGCGACCGGCACTTTCTCCCGAATCGCCACGTGCTCGGCGATGTTCATCGCAAACGTCGTCTTGCCCATGGAGGGGCGGCCGGCGATGATGATCAGGTCCGAGGGCTGCATCCCCGATGTCATCTCGTCGAAATCGGTGAAGCCGGTGCTGACCCCGGTCAGATGTCCTTCACTGCGGAACAGCGTATCGATCCGGTCGATCGCCGCCGACAGCAGCGACTTGATCGGCTTGAAGCCGCCTGCACCGCGCGCACGCTGGTCGGCGATCCGAAACACCTTCTGCTCGGCTTCCTCGAGCAACTGTTTCATCTCACGACCGGCCGGCTGATAAGCCGAATCCGCGATTTCGGTGCCGATGTGGATCAGTTGCCGCAAGACCGAGCGTTCCCGCACGATGTCGGCGTAAGCCGCGATATTGGCCGCGCTCGGCGTTTCCTTCGCCAGCAGCGCCAGGTAGGCCAGTCCGCCGGCCGCGTCGAGTTCGCCGGTCTGTTCCAGCCACTCCGAAAGCGTGACCACGTCGAACGGCTTCTGCTCGCCCACCAGCTTCGCGATCGCCCGGAAAATCAGCCGGTGGTCCCTGCGATAGAAGTCCTCCTCGCCGACCCGGTCTGCAACTGTGTCCCAGCTGTCGTTGTCGAGCACCAGACCGCCCAGCACCGACTGTTCCGCCTGCACCGAGTGCGGCGGGACCTTCAGCGATTCGATCCGGCTGTCACCGATTCGAGCTGATTCCTTCATGGTTCCCGGTCACCGCGTATGTCCGCGATCAATCGGCTGGTCGAAAATCCCTCGACGAAACTCAAAGTCCTGACTTCACCGCCGTGCTCGAGCACACAGTCGTGGCCGGCGATCGCGGTGATGTCGGCGTAGTCGCCGCCCTTTACCAGCACATCCGGCAGGACCCGACAGATGGCTTCCTGCGGCGTGTCCTGCTCGAACGGCGCCACCCAGTCCACGCATTCCAGGGCCGATAACATGTCCATCCGGTACGCCAGCGAATTGATCGGGCGACCTTCGCCCTTCAGGCGTCGAACCGAATCGTCGCTATTGACCAACACGATCAAACGGTCGCCCAGCCCGCGGGCTTGGCGCAGATAGCGAACATGCCCCGGATGGAGCAGGTCAAAACAGCCGTTGGTCAGCACGATCCGCTCGTGCCGACGGCGGGCGGAAGCCACCAGCGCCAGCAACTGCTCCAAGGTCACGACACCATGGTGCTCGGCCCGCTGCCCGCCGAGCGCCGCATTCAGCTCTTCGGCGCCGACCGCCGCGGTGCCGAGTTTCCCGACAACCAGTCCCGCCGCGAGGTTGGCCAGCACGGTCGCATCGGCAAAATCGAGACCGGCCGCCACACTGCTGGACAGTGTCGACAATACGGTATCGCCGGCACCGGTCACATCAAAAACCTCTTTGGCGTGCGCGTTCAGATGAAACGGTTCCTTGCCGCGCTCGAACAGCGTCATGCCATGCTCTCCGCGGGTGACCAGGACGCACTGCAGTGCCAATTGGTCGATCATGGCCTCGGCCTTGTCACGCAACTCCTGTTCCGTTCGACAAGGTCCGGCGACGGCTTCGAACTCGCCGAAATTGGGTGTAATGGCGGTCGCGTGCCGGTAGCGGCTGAAGTCGCTGCCCTTCGGATCCACCATCACCGGTTTGCCGGCGCTGCGGGCCGCCGCGATCAGTTGCTGAACGCGGCTCAGCGTTCCCTTGCCGTAATCCGACAAGACCACCACGTCGGCTCGAATCAGTTCGGATTCGAAACTCTCCAGCAATGCGTTCGGCCTCTCCGGCTTCAACAGCTCCTCAAAATCCAGGCGCAAGAGTTGCTGATGCCGGCTGATCACCCGTAGCTTGGTGATCGTCGGCTGCCGCTTCAGGCGCTCCAGCCTGCAGCGCACCCCCGCGCGCCCGAGCAGCGCGACCAGCGAATCGCCTGCCTCGTCCTGGCCACAGTAGCCGAGCAGAGTCGCGTGCGCGCCGAGTTGGGCGATATTGACGGCCACGTTCCCGGCACCACCGGTACGCTCCTCCCGGTCGTCGACCCGCACAATCGGAACCGGCGCTTCCGGGGAGATGCGAGCGGTCGCGCCGAACCAGTAGCGGTCGAGCATCACATCGCCGGCGACCAGCAGCCGAGCGCAGCGGAAATCGGGAAACTTCATCGCAGATCTTCGAACGAATCCAGTGATTGTTGGCTACCGGCACACGCCGACAAGGATGGCTTGCTTGCCGGCCAGTGCAAGTCGCCGTCCCGGTCAGCCGCGGGTTTCGAATCGCGCCGCCATTTCATCGGTCGCCGCAACCAACGCATCGATCATCGCCTCACCGGCCGCCAGATGACCCGCGCCGGGCAATACCCGAAAGTCGGCATGCGGGAGCTTTCGATACAGCGAAAAGGCCGCCTCCACCGGGCAGACCAAATCGTGGCGCCCGTGGATCAGCACTACCGGCACCTGTTGCAAGCGTGCGTCGCAATCGCGGAGCAACCGTCCCTCCTCGACGAAATAGCCGTACCGTGCATAATGCAGTTCGATCCGCGCCTGGTGTACGGCGGCGGCCGGAACTTGATCCGACAGCGCTTCCGGATCGAATGCATCACCCAGTGCCACGCGGTGGCCCCAGAGCGTCCATTCGCGCGCGATCCGGCGGCGCGCCAGCTCGTCGTCCCCGTTCAAGATTCGATCGATCGCCGCCACCGGATCCCCTCGCGCCGCTGCCGGCAGATGATCCAGCAGCTGCGCCCACTGTTCCGGATAGACCCGCGGCGCGCCCGACTCGATGAACCACTGCAAGTCGCGTCGCCGCGCGAGAAAACTGCCGCGCAGAATCATCCCGTACACGCGATCCGGGTGCGCTTGGGCATACAGCAGCGACAACGCGGCACCCCAGGAGCCGCCGAACAACAGCCATCGTTCGACAGCCGATTCCCGGCGCACCCGTTCCAGGTCATCCAGCAAATGCTGGGTGGTATTGTCGCGCACTTCGCCCTGCGGCTGCGAACGTCCGGCACCCCGCTGATCGACCAGGATCATCCGGTAACGCGCGGGATCGAAGAACCGGCGATGCTCGGACCGACAGCCGGAGCCCGGTCCGCCATGCAGAAACAGGACGGGAATCCCGGTCGGGTTGCCGCATTCCTCGACATACAGACGGTGCCGCCCGACGGAGAGATAGAAAACGCGACGGGGTTCGATCGGCGGGTAAAGCGTGCGCATCGGTGATACCGTCCGGATGGGCCGACCGGTAGCCGCCCGCAAACGAAGGGCCGCGCCGATGTCGAACGCCGGCATCGGATCAGCCATAACGACAAAAGGGGGATCTGGCGATCCCCCTTCGGCTCGGGCTGTCGGGAACCCGATCGGGCAGCGATTTAGAAACCGAAGCCCAGGTAGCCGCCGGCCGTCAAACCGTCGGTGTTGGTGCGGTTCAGAACGGTCACACCGTTGATGGTGCGGCCCCGATAGTTCAGGTCGTCGCCGGTGAAGTTGTAACGGAAGTCGGCGCCGGCCCACAGGTTCTCCCAGATGCGATACTCGATACCGGTACCCAGCATCAAGCCTGGATTCAACACCGTGACACCGCTGGACGGCGGGCTGATCACATTGATGCTCAGACCGAACGGGATGATCCATGGGCGCAGATCGCCATCCAGGAGTTTGAATTTCATCTTCGGCGAGGCGGCCAGCGTAAACTGGGTCAGCTGGTTCTCGACCTGGATGGCGCCCCCGGTGTAGTTCGCGACCAGAGCGTTTGCGCTGGTGCCGAAGTTCATGTACTGGAACATGACTTCGCCGTCAACCTCGACCATGTCGGTCATTCCCCACAGGTTGTCGGTCAGATCGTGATCAAAGCCGGCCCCCACGTACCAACCTTCACCGGTATTGCCGTTCTGGATGCCTGGATTCAGGAGTTGGTTCTGCAGCAGCAGTTCATTGTTGCGCGGATGCGCCATGCTGGTATAACCGCCGCGGAAAAACAACAAATCATGATGCTCCTTCTCATGCTTTTCGTTATCCACTACCTGTTGTTGCGTCTGCTGCGCAACCTGCTGGGCCTCATCCGCCTTTGCTGCACTTTCCTGAATCTGCTGAGTGGTTTCCGCCTTGGCGGCAGCCAATTCGGAGCGCAGCGACTGCATTTCGGCTTCCATCGCATTCAGCCGCGCTTCCAGGCTGGACTCGCGAACCGAAGCAGCACTGCTGTGACCACGCGCGGCGGCCTGCTGCGGAATGACACCCAGAGCCGCCACCGAAGCGGCAACCACCGCCGTTAAGGCGGCCTTTTTGTTGGTCTTAGTCATCTCTTTCTCTCCCCTCTGATCACAAGGTTTCTACTCGGCGGTAGTATTTTAACAACAAAAAGTTGTTCCTCGCCGAAAGATTACCAAAAAATCACTCGCGCAACAAATTGTTTCAAACATCG
>CAZXXC010000012.1:18419-32264 GCA_964644665.1 uncultured Methylococcaceae bacterium | reverse complement strand
GCGGCCGGGCGCTTCAACCACAAAGACTGGGGATCCTGATCATGGCCATCAAGAACCGGCTACACCGCAGCGAACTCGCGGTACCGGGCAGCAATCCGCGGATGCTCGAAAAGGCGCCGTCCGCAGGCGCGGACGTCGTATTCCTCGATCTCGAGGACGCGGTGGCGCCGGACGACAAGGAACAGGCCCGCAAGAACATCATCCATGCGCTCGGTACCTACGACTGGTCGCGGTGCGCGGTATCGGTCCGGATCAACGGCCTGGACACCCACTACTGTTACCGCGATCTGGTCGAGGTAGTGGAGGCCTGCGGCGACAAGCTCGACACGATCCTGATTCCGAAGGTCGGCGGCGCGGAGGATGTGTCTTTCGTCGCCACACTGCTGTCGCAGATCGAAGCGGCGAAGGGATTCGCGCCGATCAACCTGCATGTGCTGATCGAAACGGCGTTGGGCATGGCGAATGTCGAGGCGATCGCCCGCGCATGTCCGGAGCGCATGGAGGCGATGGTTTTCGGTGTCGCCGATTACGCCGCTTCGGTGCGCGCACGCACCACCCAGATCGGCGGCGCCAATCCGGATTACGGCATGTTGACCGATGCCGCCCCCAACGGCGAGCGCCAGTTTCATTGGGGCGATCAATGGCATTTCGGGCTCTCGCGGATGGCGGCCGCGTGCCGTGCGTACGGACTCCGGCCGATCGACGGGCCGTTCGGCGACTTCAATGACCCCGAGGGTTACCGCGCCGCCGCCCGCCGCGCCGCGGCGCTCGGCTGCGAAGGCAAGTGGGCCATCCATCCGTCCCAGATCGCACTCGCCAACGAGATCTACACCCCCACCGAGGCGGAAGTCAGCCGCGCCCACCGCATTCTGGGGGCGATGGAACAGGCGGCCAAGGAGGGCAAGGGCGCCGTGTCATTGGACGGTCGGCTGATCGATGCAGCATCGATCCGGATGGCGGAGAATGTTGTCACCCAAGTCAACCAGATTCGGTCGCGTGAGGTCTGCTGACCAGGCGGCCTGTTCGCTGCCGAGTTGTCCATGAGGAAAAACGATCCGTGAACATTCATGAATATCAAGCGAAGGAACTGCTGAAAGCCTACGGCGTTCCGGTCCCCGCGGGCGCCGTCGCCTTTTCATACGCTCAGGCCGCCAATGTCGCCGAAGACCTGGGCGGGGATCGATGGGTGGTGAAGGCGCAGATCCATGCCGGCGGCCGCGGCAAGGCCGGCGGCGTGAAACTGGCCGGCAGCATCGCGGATGTCCGGCAGTTTGCGGATCAGATGCTCGGCAGCCGCTTGGTGACCCACCAGACCGGCCCGGAAGGCTCGCTGGTGCAACGGGTGCTGGTCGAGCAGGCGAGCGACATCTGCCAGGAATACTATCTGGGCTTCGTGATCGACCGCGGCAGTCAGCGCATCACCGTGATCGCCTCTTCCGAAGGCGGGATGGACATCGAACAGGTCAACAAGACCCATCCCGAGCGAGTGGTCAAGGAGGCCGTCGATCCGGCGATCGGACTACGCGACTTCCAATGCCGGAAAGTCGCCTCGGCGATCGGACTGAACGGCAAGCTGATGCCACAGGCGGTCAAGATCATGAAGGCCCTCTACCGCTGCATCCGTGACAAGGATGCGCTATTGGCCGAAATCAACCCCCTGGCCGTCATGGACAAGGATCAGCTGATCGCGCTGGATGCGAAGATCAGTTTTGACGATAACGCGTTGTACCGCCAGCACCAGATCAATGGCATGCGCGACTTCGACGAGGAAGATCCCAAAGAGGTGGAAGCCTCCGGCCACGGACTCAACTACATTGCGCTGGATGGCAATATCGGCTGCATCGTGAATGGTGCCGGGCTTGCGATGGCGACCATGGATGCGATCACGCTGCACGGCGGGCGGCCGGCGAACTTCCTCGACGTCGGCGGCGGCGCTTCGCCGGAAAAGGTCACCAACGCCTGCCGCATCGTGTTGCAGGACCCCCATGTCAAAGCCATTCTGGTGAACATCTTCGCCGGCATCAATCGTTGCGACTGGATTGCCAAAGGGCTGATCCAGGCGATGGAGAGCCTGCACATCCAGGCGCCGATGGTGGTCCGCCTGGCCGGCACCAACGTCGAGGCCGGCCGAACTCTGCTCGATGCATCGGGCCTTTCCTTCATTTCCGCGCAAAACCTGGACGATGCGGCCGCCAAAGCCGTGGCCGCCGTGAAGGGCTGAAACATGAGTGTATTCGTCAACAAACAGTCGAAAGTCATCTTGCAGGGATTCACCGGCGAACATGCCACGTTTCACGCACAGGACGCGATGAAAATCGGAACCAGGGTCGTCGGCGGGGTCACCCCGGGCAAGGGCGGCATGGTGCATCTCGGGCTGCCGGTGTTCGATACCGTGGCGCAGGCCGTGCGCGAAACCGGTGCCGATGTCTCCGGGATTTTCGCACCGCCGCCGTTCGCCGCCGACGCCATCATGGAGGCGATCGACGCCGGGGTCAAAGTGGTCGTCGTGATCGCCGACGGCGTTCCGGTGCAAGACATGGTGCGCCTGCAGCGTTTCAGGCAGGGCAAGGACTGCATCGTGATCGGACCGAACACGCCGGGCATCATCACGCCCGAGGAATGCAAGGTCGGCATCATGCCTTCCCACATCTACCGCAGGGGCCGTATCGGGATCGTCTCGCGATCGGGCACACTGAATTACGAGGCCACCGAGCAGATGGCAGCGCTGGGACTCGGTCAGAGCACATCCGTCGGCATCGGTGGCGATCCGGTCAACGGGACTGATTTCGTGACCGTGTTGCGGGCGTTCGAGGCCGACCCGGAGACCGACGCGGTGGTGATGATCGGCGAAATCGGCGGGCCGCAGGAGGTGGCCGCTGCACGCTGGGCCAAGGACAACATGACGAAACCGCTGATCGGATTCGTCGCCGGCATCTCGGCGCCGCCCGGCCGCCGGATGGGCCATGCCGGCGCGATCATCGCCGGAGAGGCGGACACCGCGAATGCCAAGATGGACGCGATGGAAGCGCTCGGCCATTACGTCGCTCGGAATCCGGCCCGCATCGGCCAGACCGTGCTGCGAGCACTGCAGGAGAACGGAATCAAGTATTGAACCAAGAGCGCCGGAGCGCCCGACCGCGCCGTTACCCGCACGTTTTACCACCGAGACTCGCCATGACCGTCCAGCAGATGACTCCGAACAAGCTGAAAGCCCGGCTGGAGGCCGACACCGATTCGCTAGTGCTGCTGGATGTGCGGGAACCGCAGGAGCGTGCGCACTGCCAGATCGCCGGCAGCCTCCACATTCCGATGCAGGAGGTGCCTTCGCGGCTGGCGGAACTACCCCGCGAAACGGAAGTCGTCGTTTACTGCCACCACGGCATGCGCAGCATGCAGGTGGCAAATTTCCTGGACCAGCACGGCTACTCGAAGGTCTACAACCTGCTCGGCGGAATCGACGCCTGGTCGACCGAAATCGATCCGTCGGTGCGCCGCTACTGATGTGATCGCGCTGATCCAGCGTGTCACCGCTGCCGAGGTGGAAACCGCCGGTGAATGTGTCGGCCGGATCGGCCGCGGACTGCTGGCGCTGGTCGCGGTCGAACGCGGTGACGGCGATGCGGAAGTGCAGCGCCTGGCCGAGCGCTTGCTCGGCTACCGGGTGTTCCCGGACGCTGCCGGCAAGATGAACCGGAGCGTATCGGACATCGGCGGTGAAGTGCTGCTGGTCTCCCAATTCACGCTGGCGGCCGACACGTCCAGTGGCATGAGGCCTAGCTTCACGCCGGCGGCGCAGCCCGAAACGGGTGAGCGCCTGTTCGATGAGCTGATCGCGGCCTGCCGGCGTCGTCTCCCATCGCGAATCGAGACCGGTCGCTTCGGCGCCGACATGCAGGTCTCGCTGACCAACGACGGGCCGGTAACCTTCCTGCTGCGAGTGCCGCCGCGCCATCCATCAGGCCAGTAAACGTCCCGATCGTTCCGGTCGCCGCGCCGTGGCATCCCTGCGCCGGGTCAATCGGTCAGACCCATCGCCTGTAGATAGGCGGCCGTGCTGTTCTCGATCTCATAAGGTCGGGCCGCCTGCTGCAGAAACACCGTGGCCGGGCGCCGGG
Organism: uncultured Methylococcaceae bacterium; assembly: GCA_964644665.1. Taxonomy (GTDB): domain Bacteria; phylum Pseudomonadota; class Gammaproteobacteria; order Methylococcales; family Methylococcaceae; genus Methylotetracoccus. The sequence continues at coordinate 28,149 of CAZXXC010000012.1, read as the reverse complement.
ACAAGGCGGTGTCGATTCCGGCCGCGACCGCTGCCACATCGCCGACCGGAACCAGTTCGCCGTACCTGCCGTGCTGCAGGATCTCCCGCGGCCCGCTCGGACAATCGGTAGCGACCACCGGCGTGCCGACCGCCAGCGCCTCGATGATCACGAATCCGAGCCCCTCCCACAGCGACGTGAACGCGAACACCGCCGCGTGGGCCATGTACGGATAGGGATTCGGATCGAAACCCGGCAGCGCGAAATCCTCGGCGACGCCGAGTTCCGTTGCCAGCCCCAGCAAGGCATCGCGGTCGCGCCCGCGACCGAGGATCACCAGCCGACACGCTCGCTTCTTGCGAACCTCCGCGAACGCCCGGACCAGCGTCGGGAAATCCTTGCGCCGGGCGAGTTCCCCGACACCCAGGATCACCGGCGGCTGCCCTTCTGCGAACCACGGATGATCCGGCCGAGGCTGCACAGCGGTAAACAGGTTCGCCGGAATCACCGGACTGGGGACCACTTCGATATGCCTGAGCGGCAGCCCGGTGTACCTGGCCATGTCGGTCTTGACCCCTTCCGACGTGACGATGACGTTGGACACCCGGCGATACAGGTGACCGAACGACCACCGTTGCAAAGTCCGATCGATGATGCCGCGGTTCGCCAGCTCGATCGACAGGGTCGTGCCGCTGCTGAACACCAGACGGGTCGGCACGCGCGCCAACAGCCGGGCGAAATAGGCGGTACGGTTCACGCGATCCTTGTCGGACAGCATCACTGAGGGACTTTCCTGACGCAGATAACGCACCACCGCCGGCAGGCTGTTGTACACGTGCGCCGCGCCGAGATCGATGATTCGAACACCCGCCGGCGCCTGATCGAAATGCGGCCCGTGCTTTCGGACGTGCAGCAGGTCGACCCGGTAGCCGCGCCGGGCGACCGCCGGGATCAGGTTCTGCATCGCCCGGTCCACACCGCTGTGACCGGAGGTCGCCAAGAAAAACGCGATCTTGTCGCTCACCGGTCGACTTCCGGCGGTAAATTCATCGCCCGGAGATGCGCTGCCGCGCTCGCCGCGACCGTGTAATCGGCCACCGCCGCGCGCAGCGCGTCCGGGTCGTGCGTCTGGTCCAACGCCGCGATGGCGGCCTCGGCCAGCGCGTCCGGGTCCCGCATCGGCACCAGCCGCCCATATCGCCCGTTCTGCGTGATCTCCTTCGGACCGCTCGGACAATCGGTCGCAACCACCGGTGTGCCCAAAGCCAATGCCTCGGTCAACACGGTCGGAGAACCCTCCCAGATCGAAGACAGCACGAACAGATCGCACCTTGCGATATACGCATACGGATTGGGCACGAATCCAGGCATCGACACCGCATCGCTCAGGCCGAGTTCTTCGGTCAACGCTTCCATCTGCCGCCGCTGTGCCGAGTCACCATCACCGAGAATCAGCAAGCGGCTGGGTCGGGCGGCCCGAACCCTGGCGAAAGCACGCAGCAGAGTCGGAAAATCCTTCTGTCGCGTGAACCGTCCCGATCCGACCAGCACCGGCAGCGTCTTGGACGCCAGAAACGGATGTTCGACCGGAGCCGCCGCCAATTCCGCCAGATCGGCGGTGATGACCGGATTGTGGATCACCGTGACACGCGACGGCGGGACACCGATGATCGCCGCGGTGTCGTCAGCCACGCCCTGCGACACGGCCACGATCGCCTCGGCCTTCGGATACAGCCAGCGCATCGGCAGATAATACGACAACCTGCGCAGTCGGCCGCTTCCTTCCAGCGCCTTCGACAAATGCGTGTCCATCCGGATCACGATCCGCGTGTCGACCCGCGCCAGCATCCGCGCCAGCACCGCGATGCGGTTGCCTCGGTTCTTGGCCGCCAGCAGGGCCAGCGGACGTTCGCGCCGAAGATAGCCGATCAACGGTAACAGGCACAACAGCGTATGCGAGGACCCCAGCTTGATGACGTTGACCCCTGGCGGGATCGCCGCCATGTGTGCGCCGCGCGCCTTGACCAGCAACAGATCGACGGCGTACCCGCGATCGAGGAATCCCCGACACAGATTGGCGATCACACGTTCGACACCGCCGTCGCCGGAAAACGAGACGAAGATCGGAAGTCTGCTGCTCACCATGATGATCCGAGCCGGAGTTCGGGCCTCGGGTGGCACCGGTTGCTTGACCGCTCACCGCCCTGTGCTTTTACCGGAATCTTGTACTTGTCGCTGTGCTGCATTTCGCCTTCTCGGCCCGGCATCGTCAACATCGGTCACGCCGGGTCCGCCCATACTAGTGCAATCCAGCCGCCGCTGCACATCCGACCCAGCCCCGAGGTGCATTGAAGTGGCACCTGACATCGAGTGTCAGATCGGCACTCTGCAAACCCGGTGCCGGCAAAGCGGAGCCGCCCGCGTGGCCTTTCTCACCCCGCCCGCATGGGAAACGGGAATACTCAAGTAGCCCGCCAAGGAATATAGACGCCTCCACTCCCACGCGCGGGAGTGGAGGCGAGAAGGCGTCGCTGCGCGAACGCATTCAGTGCCGTCGAGCGAATTTGGTCGGCCTGTCGAGTTTCGCGAAGCATCGTGATCCTCCATTGCATTCCATTCGGTTTTGGGCGCAATATTCCTTTCAGAAAAAAAGGTCATTGGAAACCTGCCGAGTGAGCGCTTTTCACTCACGGGAAAATAAGAGACCAGTCAAACGGAGGGGGGAATCATGTTCGGTACATTGCGATCAGGGGGCTACGCGCTTCGTCGTCTGCTATCGGTCATCTTGTTGATCGGCCTGTCGGGGCTGGCAGAGGCCAACTGCCCCCAAGTGGGAAGCCCGCAGAACGCGGGGCAGGACCTCATCGTCAGCGAGACATGCGCCGTTGGGGCAGGTAAGTACTACTACCATGATGTGCATGTCGTGAGCGGCGGGCAGCTCGATTTTCAGGACGCCGAGATCGACTTCTATGCGGAATCGATCCTGATCGAAAACGGGGGCGGCGTCACGGCAGGGAGCCCGGGGTCTCCGATTGGCACGGCAGGGGGCCAACTGACCATTCACCTTTATGGCGCTGCGGGTGATGCGGGGCTGAAGTGCCACACGGAGGACTGTGGAATCCCGAATCCAGTATGGACGAGCAACAAGGTGGCCGACAGGACGCTCAATCCGGCCACCTGCGCAAAGGCTGGTCTGTTGCCGGGCCAGGTCGACGATTGTTTCTACCAGTATGACGTGCTTCCGCAGGAAGACTCGTACTTCGGTCACAAGGTGCTTGCGGTGTCCTACGGCGGGACCCTGGCGCTGTATGGCAAACGCGGGGCGCTGAATCGCCAGGGCGGCGACACGCCGGCCGAAGATTCGCAGTGCGAAGCGAACCCCGCCTGTAGCGGCAGGAGTTGGGTGCGCCTGCAAGGATCACTGAAGCCGCGCGATGAAGTGATGCAGGTTGAAGGCCGGGTCGACTGGCAGGCGAACGACCACATCGTCGTGACCACGACCGACTACTTGCCGGGACATTCCGAGGAACTGATCATCGTCGGAAACCCGCAATACGATACCGCAAACAGACTGACGACCTTGCATTTCAGCCCGGCCCACCCTCAGGAGGCGGGGCAGAAGGGCGTGTACTGGCCACACAATGGCATGACTTATCCGGTCCCTGCGAGCGCTCAGGCAGAGACCAAACTGGAATTCAGTTCTGTGGAAACCCGAGCTGCGGTCGGCTTGCTGTCACGCAGCATCCGGATCGTCTCGGACGGAGCCACGCCCGGGTCCGAATTCACCGAATCCGCAGGCAACTATTTCGGCGGCCATCTGATCACGCGCCAGGGATTCGAGAAGTTCCAGTTGAAGGGCGTCGAGTTCCGCCAGTTGGGACAGGGAGGCATCTTGGGCCGCTACGCCGTTCATTTCCACCTCGCGCGGAAAACACCGGACAACACCTACGTCAGAGACTCTTCGGTGAACGAATCGATGACCCGCTGGTTCACGATTCACGGCACCCATGGCGTCACGCTGGAGCGCAACGTCGGCTACCGATCGATCGGCCATGGGTTTTACCTGGAGGATGCCACCGAGATTGACAATCAGTTGAACGCGAATCTCGGCATCTTCGCCCGAGCAGCCATCAAGAATGCCCAGAATCCGAGGGAGGTGCCGGGCATCCTGGCCGCGCATTCATCGGGAGGAGTGAACGTCGATGAATTCGGCTACCAGTCGGATTACCAGAGTCCATCCGTGTTTTGGATCATGAACGGATGGAACGAGTTCAAATACAACGTGGCGGCCGGCGCCGGGACCTGCGGCGCCTGTTATTGGCTGGTGCCGGGTGCCAACGGCGGTCCATCGGCCTATATGAAGTGGGAGGGCTACGCCGCCGAGCAGAAATTTGTGCCCGGAGACGCGATCAACACCCCCTCGCGGGCAGCGATGACGCCTCTGAAAGACTTCGTCGGGAATTCCTGTACCTCGGCGATGCATTCGTTTCAGGCCGTGGGCCGGGTCGGCGCGTGCCAGGGACTGGGAAGCGGCGATCTCCCTGTGGTGCCCAACCCGAAGGCTCCGAATCCACCGTCCGATCCAAACAAGCCCGATCCCTATTATCCGGTGTTGTCGCAGGGCGGCGGACGCTGGGCGACCCGCTGTCCGCCCGGCCAGGACTGCAGCGCCATCGCGCGCTGCAGCAGCGGCAACCAGGCCAACTGCGATGTCACGGTCATTGATCATTTCACGACATCGTTCAATTGGGCGCGGCCCGACGCCTCGGCAATCTGGCTGCGTCCGCAGTGGGCGCTGGTAAGCAACAGCGCCATCACCGACGTCCAGGGCGCCGGCCTGACGATGGTCACCGGTGGCGGCTATTCCAGATCCGACGTGATTCCCGGCTACTGGGGCTTGGCTCGCAAGAACGCTTTCATCGGCGACACCCAGTTCAGTCAGGTCGACAACCCGTTACACGGGAACCCACTGGCTTCGAATGCCGGCCCGTTCAATCCGCTGTCGGCGAAGATCGGCAGAGACATCGCCGGGTTGAAATGCTCCAACGGGGCCAATCAATCCCTGTACTGCGCGTCCAAGGACGAAGGCGTCTTGTTGCAACTGACCAACTTTCTGGGATTTCAGCGCTTGTTCAACGTTTACGACGGGCCGTCCTATCAGGATTCGAACGCCTACCTCAGCATCCATCCAACCATGCTCTCGGATTGTAAGCCCACCGTGGACGGATCCAACACCCGGCCATGTTTGAATACCGGCTGGGCTACGGCCGAAAACGTCTTGGGGCCTCGCAAGACGTTCCCGCCGGACAGCGGGAAAGGTCCGGCGTGTTACCTCCCGAATGCGGGAATCGGGTGGAAGCAGCCCAGCGGGTTTTATTATCCACCCGCGTTCCATTCCCGAAACCTGTCTTTCGGCGACGACGCCAACGCCAACGCCGAGCAAAGAAAGCAGTACGAGGTCGCGATCCGGCACTACGTGATCGAACCGCTGTATGAACCCGGAAAGCTGATCGACGACCGCAAACAGGTCCTCGATCAGTACTGCAACTGGAATCCGGGGCCCTCCGGTCCAAACACAGGCCCGCCGCAGACTTTCTCTCCGAACTTCACCGCGATCGATCGCATGACCGTGCTGAACGACGACGATGGCTCGTTGACCGGTTTGCGCGCGGATGCGGCCCTTCAGTCCGCAATCAAGCCCACGCTTTCGATCAATTTGGATCCATTTTTCGATGCGCCGGAGAGTACCGCGGAATGCGCTTCCGACCGACCGCTCGATGGAAACACCGAAAATTCCAGGGGACTGCCTGCAACGGCGAATACCAGTCCGTACCGGTACGTCTCGTCCGTCGTTTACCCGCGCTGTGCGGTCACCAATTCTTGTGGCGACAGCTGGGAGCGGTCATGCAGCAGTCCCCAGTGCTACGGCGTGCCGCTCTACCGACAACTGCTGAAGACGGGCGAACCGGCCGACGATACACAGCAGGTGCGCATGATGGGCCAAGACACCTCGCAACGCAGCACCCTGACCGTCGATGATGGAATCTACTACATCGATACGACTAAGAATGCCGCCGCGCAAGGCGTCCCGTCCAAGAACGTGTTCAAGGCGAATGACACCTACTATGTGTTTTTCCTTTATGCCAAAGCAGCCATCCGTCAGAGCTACCAGATCTACGTCGGCAAGGATGCCGGCTACAAGGCGGAAGACAAGGTTCAAGGGGTCCGCGTCCAAGTTCCGGCAAATTATCAGTTCGACCCTCTCACGCCCAACTGGCCGCAGAAATGGGTACGCACCTACCATCCTGATAGCGGCATGCTGGAAGTCACGGTCGACATGAGCACGCCCGAGCTGAAGGATGAATTCAGCAAGAAAACCAGCGGCTTGGGCAAGGAGCTGTGCCAACCGGCGAGTCTGTGCGGTTGGGATGACCAGGCCAAGGCCTGCAAGTCCACGGCGGAGGCGGCGAACGATCCGCGCTTCAAGGGCAACGGCTGGAACCAGCAAGACCGGGATGCGATCTGTGCTTGGTCGGTACGCGATTTCGATTGCCCGTCCAAGGGATGCATCGGATTCCAGTTCACGATGGCCGATAAATTTGTCGCGGACAATTCCGACCACCGATCCTGGTCGTACGTGGACGGACAGGGCAAGACCCAGTCGTACCCGAGAGCGTTTCACGAGGCGCCCGACCCAGATACCTGGGACAAGACTACGCTGTGCCGTCCTGCCGGGGCGCCGACGCAAGGGCAGTGCTATTACGCCAAGGCGCCCGAGTGCCCAGAATATCCCAAGCGTTGACAATTAGTAGTTGTCCGACTCATTCGGTGGACCTTGGCCTGCCGCGGCAGGCCAAGGCGGTCGGCTTCGCAAGATCGTCGCCACCAGTCAGATCATGGCTTCAACGGGGCAAGGTCGGGCGATCGATTTTCACAGAGCCACCTGCTACCAAGCTGCATACGCCGCCTTCACGGGCTGAGGGCACTTGGAGCGCCGCCATGCAGATTTCCGAGTTCAGGGTGTTCGCGGCCCATTCAACAGAACTCGGGAACTGTTGCAACGTATCAGCCTAGCCGATCAGCCGTATCAGCGCTCTCCGGCTTGGACCGAACGCAGAATCCAGAACGGAGAGGAGCACATGGCGCAGGTCAATCATTTGCCGCCACCCGGCCAGCGGCTTGACGGATCGGGCCTGGAGGCCAGCTAATCGCGTTCTCCCTCTCCTGCCATCCGACTTTCCGGTGAAGCCAAGCGAGCTCAGCGTGGCGGTCGGTATCGAGTTCGACCCGGCAACAAGGGGCACCCTCCAACCGGTCCTGTGGGCAACGCCGGCCGGAGTCCAGTCTGCCGCGGTCCGTCAATGTCCGACTTCGCGCCGGGCCGCGATCCGCTCACGAAGTTGTCGCTGACGCTGGCGGTCGATCGGGAAATTCCACAGCAGCGGTGCGCCGCAGACCATGATCAGACCGGGCAGCCAGCCGTAGATCAGCATCAGCCAGCCCTTCGCTTCGGTCGACGGCGGCGCGGCCGAGGGATCGAAGCCGAATGCCGCCGGCAGCGAGGTCGCCAGCAGCACACCCATCGCCACGGCGCCCTTGACGGCCATACCCCAGACCGCGAAGAACAGGCCGGTCCGCTGACGGCCGGATTCCAGGATGTCCTGATCCACGACATCGGCGGCAATCGAATTGGACAGCAGGAAGATCGAGGTCAGACTGGTGCCGCGCAGCACGATCAGCACCGCGTAAAACGCCGTGTCGCCGGCGCCGACCAGAGGCAGCGCCAGGCTGCAGACGGCGATCCACAACGCGGCGGAAGTCACTGCCCGATGCTTGCCGAACCGCGCGGCGATGCGCAGCCAGAACGGAATCGCGCCGATGGATCCCAGGTTCTCGATCAGGATCAGCGGCGCGAAGATCTCGGGACGCCCCACCACATGAGTCAGCACCAGCTTGTGCAATGTGGCTTGGATCATCACCGCGGAACCGAACAGCAGGATCGTCGCCATCGTGCGCAGGAACGCGCGGTTGCGGAACACCAGCGATAACCCCTGCCAGCCGATCACGTGTCCGCCGCCGAGCCGCTCCGGCGCCGCTTCCGGCACCTTGAGCAAAGCGAGACCGACCAGCAGCGGCAGGCTCAAGACGATGCTGAGCGCGATCGCCTGCAACTGCACCCGCCCGCCGCTGTGTCCGAACAGTCCCATGATCCACAGCATCAGAAGGAACAGGATCAAACCCACCGCCCCGAACCCCTCCCGCCAGGCGGCGACCCGATTGCGTTCCAGATAATCGGTGGACAGTTCCGCCCCCCAGACCTTGTGCGGCAGATCGACCATCGTGAAGGCCAGGAACAGGATGGCTGTCCACAGCAGCAGATAGCCCGTCGAGGCCTGATCCGGCGGCGCGAACACGCGCCAGGTCGCCAGCATCAGCAACGGCGTGCCCAGCGCGACCCAGGGCTTGCGACGACCCCAGCGCGTCAGCCAGCGGTCGCTGCAGAGTCCGATCAGCGGATCGCTGATCACGTCCAGCAGGCGCGAGGCGGCGATCGCGGTACCGACGCCGGCCAACGGCAGCCTCAGATCATCGGCATAGAACGCCGGTACGAACAGCGCCATCGGCAGCGTCACCACCGCCTGCGTGAGTTCCGGCAGCGAGTAGAAGATCAATGCATTGCGCGGCAGCGGCTTGTTGTCCATACGGAGATTCGCTCGCGGTCGACACCCGATCGATCACCGCGGTAGTGCGGCGGTATCATCGCGCCAACGTGACCGCGGCGCCCGGTTCGTACGGTGCGGGCGCAGAAGCGCGGAATCGCTGCGGCAGTCGGGCCGTTCCGCGACAATGATCCGCTCGCCACCCCGTTTCTGCAAACCGAGCACGCCACATGCGCATCACCCTGATCACCGATGCCTGGCATCCACAGATCAACGGTATCGTCACGACGGTGACCCAACTGCGAAATGCTCTGGCCGGATTCGGTCACGAGGTGCAGATCGTGGGGCCCGACCGCTTCCGGACCTGGCCCTGTCCCGGTTACCCCGATGTCGGGCTGGCTTTCCTTTGTGGCCCGCGGCTGCGCCCGCTGGTGCGAAGCTTCCGTCCCGACGCGATCCATCTGATGACCGAAGGACCGGTCGGCTTTGCCGCACGGCGCTACTGCCGGCACCATCGCCTCGGGTACACCTCGTCGTTCCACAGTTACTTTCCCGAGTACCTGAAGCTGCGGATCGGGCTGCCGCCGGCCATCGGTTACGGGTATCTGCGCTGGTTTCACCGCGGCAGTGCGCGCGTCATGGTCGGCACCGACACGCTGGTCGCGGATCTTGGCCGGAAGGGCTTTGCGCGGCTGGTGCACTGGCCACTGGGGGTGGATACCGACCTGTTCCGCCCGCGGGACAAGACCGCGATCCAGGACCGACGTCCGGTGTTCCTCTACGTCGGCCGGGTCGCGATCGAGAAGAACGTGGAAGCTTTCCTCCGGCTGAATCTGCCGGGAAGCCGCTACGTGATCGGCGACGGGCCGCAACGTGCCGAACTCGAGATGCGATACCCGAACGCCCGCTTCCTCGGCTACCAGCGCGGCGAGCGCCTCGCCGAATTGATCGCAGCGGCAGACGCCCTGGTGTTTCCTAGCCGGACCGACACATTCGGCCTGGTGCTGCTGGAAGCACTGGCCTGCGGCGTCCCGGTGGCGGCGTTCCCGGTGCCGGGGCCGCGCGACGTGATCTCCGTCCCCGGCGTCGGC
>CAZXXC010000012.1:1236-18319 GCA_964644665.1 uncultured Methylococcaceae bacterium | reverse complement strand
CGCGCCGCCGAAGCCTGCCGCGACCACCGCACCGATCCGCGGCACCGTCTTGGAACCGAACAGCGAAACCCGATGAAATTCGATCCCTCCGCCGCCGCCGAACGACTGGAACGCTTCTGGAATCTGAAGTCCGAATTCGGCCTGGAACGCGACCCCTACCACATCTATCTGGATGAGATCATCAGCGACCGCTACACGCTGACCAACGGCCTGCAACTGCTGCGTGACGAACTGCAGTTCGCCGGCAAGCACGAACACGAAGGGGACATGGCGGCCTGCGCGGTCGATCTGTCGGTCCCCAGCGTTTGCACGACCCTGGCCTGCACCCATTGCGGCGACCGGATCCACCAGGGCGACACCGAATCCTCGTACAGGAAAGTGGTTGCCAACCGGTTCGCGACACTGTCCGAGATCGGCGAGTTGAAGCTGGAATCGTTCTCGCCGCCCGGCGGCGGCACCGACGACGGCGCGACGCTGGCGCACGTCACGGTCGCGCACCAACTGGATGATCCCTTGCGGCAGGCCATTTACCGCGGCCATCCTCAGTCTTACGTGCTCACCGCCTTCGACCTGCGGACGCATGTCGGCAAGATGCGGAACAGCGGCGGCGCTTTCGAATTCGGTATGGCGCGCGAGTCGCGCTGGCGGGAACCGCGGGCCGCATGCGGCGCCGTGATCGGTACGCTGCGCGCGTTCAATCCGGACAACCCGGTACACGTGCGTCTTCGGCGCGATCTCGGCGAACGCAATTTCGCATACCTGACCCGGCATCCGGTGGTGTCCGACGAAGGACACGATGTCACGGCGGCAGTCGCCGCGGCAATCATCGCGATCCAGGGCATGCTGAACACCGCCGAGGCGCTGAGCCGGGAACTGGATGAACGCGGAGTCGGGCATCTGACCGCCAGCACCACGGTGAACCGGGTCTCCCAAAACGACACGCTGTTGTATCTGGCGCGCGCGACGGTGTTCGGCGGGCGTCTCCGGACCCAGGGGTTCGGCACCGATGCCGCCCGGTACTCCGCCCGGATCGTCCATCATGCCCGCCAGGAACTTCGGCTGCTGCTAATCTACGACGGCATCGACGGCAACAGCCACGCAGTGGCCGAAAAGCACTACCCGATCCGGCTGTGGCGGCCGGATGCCGGCGCCTAGCGGCAGATGGTCAATTGCGGTAACCGAAGGCGTCGATGTAAGGGTCCAGCAGACCGATGACCGGATCGAAATGGTTCCGGTACGCTCGCCACCGCCCGATCGCCGAACGGTACAGCGGCTGCGTGACCGCCGAAAAGCTGGGTGTGGAAATGAAGCGGCCGCGGGCCTTTTGGTGAAACGCCGCAACTTCCGGGCGCCAATCGATGCCCAGCCATTCGAAAACCCGCCGATAGGTGGGTTCGAACTGCTCGACCGCGTCCTCGTAGCGCAGTTCGAGATACGCTGCGCCGATCTGCTGACGCAGATGCAGCCACAGATCCATCACCGCGGCGTACTGACGCGCAATGCCTTCCCAGCTCAGCAGATTGACCGTCCCTGGCGACAACGAGAAGGCCTGCGTGTAACAGCTCAGGGCGATGTCGCGCGGATCGCGCAGCGCAAACAGGATTCTGGCTTCCGGAAACAACGCAGCGATGAAGCCGGCATCGACGCTGTTCAACGCCACCTTGTCGACGAAACACCGCCAGCGGCGCTCCGGACCGTATTCCTCCTCGACCCGTTGCCAATACAGCCGGCGCAGCCGTCGCGCTTCGGCCGGCCCGATCTTTCGCAGCGCGGCCGGAACGTCATCGCCGACCCCGCTGATCCGAGCCAGCTCCTGAGTCAGTTCCAGGATGAAATCGCTTTCGTCGGACGTCAGCACGTCGGGATGGGCGGCCAGCACCTGTTCGGTCAGCGTCGTTCCGGATCGGAGAAAACCGCATAGGAACGCCGGCGCAGGCAAGCCGTCGTCGAGATCCGCCGCGGTCCAGCGACGGAGCAGCGCACGATCGAATCCCGCCTTGTTGCGAGCGATGGTTTCGAAGATGCGGCGGGGATCCACGCCGGCGGTCTCCGGCAGCGCGCGGTGTCCAGCGGCGGCCCGGCCGAACGCCTCGAACGCCCGATCGAATTCGCCCACCTTGTCCAGCACGGCCCCGAGTTCAAGCCAGGCACGTGCCGTTTGCGCCGCGTCGCGATTCGCCGCAATCACGCGTTCGAGACGCTCGCGCGCACGAGCGAAATCGCGTTGTCGCGCCTCCAGCAGCGCCAGCAGAATGTTGCAGGCAGGCTCATCGGGCCGCAGCTCGCAGGCCCTCTGCGCGACCGGCAGAGCCTCCTGGTCCCGGTTCACGCGGCTCAGACAGAGCGCCAGATTGTTCTGCGTCTTGGCCGACTTCGGATTCAGCCGCACCGCGAGCCGCGCCAATGTCAGCGCCGGTTCGATGTCACCCCAGCGCTGCAGCTGCTCCGAGAGATCGGTCAATGCGCCGGAGTCGCGGCTCTTGATTGCGTCCTTCTCCAACTGCCTGGCGGCCTGACGCAGCAGCTTCAACCCTTCCCGGCGCTTGCGATCCCAGCAGAGCTTCTGTCCCAGGCCGGCCAGGGCTTCGGCGTGCTGCGGCCGGACCGCCAGGATCTGGCGATACCAGAATTCCGCGTCTGCGAACTCGCCCCGCGACACGGCCTGCCTCGCCCGCGCCAGCAGCAACGGGATATCCGGCTGCGCGCCGGACATGAACTTCCTCTCGGTATCCCAACAACAGGCTTTGAATTTTCGGCCGCTGCCACAGGGGCAAGGATCGTTCCGACCGATCGGTGCCGACTTCGCAAGGTTCATGGTTGACTCGTTCGTGGTTGGGAGCAAGGCTGCCGCGTCGCGGAACGATCGGATTCCGCTAACGGACAAGCACATTATCATCCAGATCGTCTCCTTTCGGCGCGTCGCCCGATCGCACCGGGCCGCTCCGCGGAGATCCTGCCGTACCGGGACCGTGAGCGGCGCCGCACCGCTGAGCGATCTGACACAACCGGCAAGTCATTTGCCGCATTCCGGACTTCCGACAGGCCGAAGCCGCCGCCCTCCGATCCTCGCCCGGGCGCATTTTCACGAATAGGCACAACATTTGCGGGGACTTTGCGCCGGCTACCGCCGGCCAGGCCACATCCGTCGCGAGGCGGAGTCGGAAAGCCACGGATCTTCAACTTCCTGCCAGAAGCAAGACCGCCGGGTTGCCTCTTTGATTCAGCGACGGAGAGCGCTCCCGGCCGGCCGACGGTTTACCCGCCCAAGCCACCCGCGAGCGGCGGTTCGCTGCGGGCGCCGCCCCGATTCCGTATTCGATGTTCGCCAGCGGTCCGCCGGGGGGCCCGACCGCCGACCGCGAACATCCGCGAAATGACGGGCCGGAAGAATGCCAAGACCGTTTCCTGACGAGAGTTTTGCGATGAAACCGATGATGCGAAAAACGATAACGTGGACCCTTGCCGCAGGCGCGGCACTCGCCTCCCCCTGGTGGTGGTCGCCATCGCCCGACCAGCCCGGACCGGCCGTCGGACACGGCGATGTCGCCACGCTGCAGTCGGCCTATGACGCCTGGCGTGAAACCTATGAAAAGAACGGCGGTAGTCCGGAAGTGCTTCGTCTCGCTCTGGGCTACTCCAGGGCGCTTTCCGACCGGTACACCGCTGCGCACGCACGCATGGAATTCAACTTGCTGGACGGCACATTGTCGTTCAGGGCCAGGGGGCTGGGTGACGGCCGTTACGCGTTGTGGTTCGTCGATGACGGGGACAACCCGGGCAACACCGTCAAACCCGATCCGAACGACCGATTGCTGCAGCTCGGCTCGATCGCCGTCGAACACGGCAAGGGGGAATTCCATACCCGACTGTCGCGGGAACAACTGGCCGGATTCACGCTGGATTCGGTGGTACTGACCCAAGCCGACAAGACCCCGGTCGAAAGCGTAGTGATCACCGGCAGTCCGGATCTGATGATCAAACTGTATTATTCCGGTCAGTACTGGCCGATCGCGGCATTGGGTGATACCAGCAAGGCGAGCGGGCAGTTGGCCGCCCCCTTCGACTTCCTGCTGCCCAAGGTCGCTCGGGCCGATGCGGTGTCCGACCTGACGCCGGTACTGGGAGCCAACGTCGCGTTGGGCCGCCACCTGTTCCATAACGAAACGTTCAACGGTAACGGGCGAACCTGCGGCACCTGCCATCGCGCCGACAACAATTTCACGATCGATCCCAACTACATTGCCAAGCTGCCGGCCGACGACAAGCTGTTCGTCGCGGAGACCGACCCGAACCTCGCCGGCCTGGAGAATCCGACGCTGATGCGGAAGTTCGGCCTGATCCTGACCAACATCGACGGACCCGGTGTCGACGTGTTCCGCAGCGTGCCGCATACGCTGTCGCTGGCGACCAGCATCGTCAGCGAAAACACCCAGGCACAGCCGCCGTTCACCAACGGCGAATTCGAAGCGGACAATGCATTTCAGGGAGCCACCGGCTGGAGCGGTGACGGGGCGCCGGGTACCGGCAGCCTGCGCGAGTTTGCGATCGGAGCCATCGCGCAACACTTTCCCAAGACGCTGAACCGGATCCCCGGCACCGATTTCCGCTTACCCACCGGACAGGAACTCGATGCAATCGAGGCCTACTCCCTGTCTCTCGGGCGCAGCAAGGACTATCCGGTTTACAAGCTGACGTTCCTGGATCCGCTGGCGGAAGCCGGCAAACTGCTGTTCGATACCAAGGAGAACCCGTGCACCAACGGCGGCGCCCAGACCGGCGGGCCGAGCAATCCGCCGCCGAGCTGCCCGCCTGGCGAATCTCCGGTGCAAGGCGAAACCGCTAACTGCAACGGTTGCCACACCCACGCCGGTGCTCGCAGCTCGACCACGTTCGCCAACCCGACCCGCAATACCGGTGTGGAGAACTTCAAGATCAATCCGGCCCGTCTGGTTGAACCGACTCTGGCCTATGACGGCGGCATGGGCACGGATCCTGCCACTTGCGGGCCCGACAACGATCAGACCTGCTACGGCGACGGCCGATTCAACACCACGCCGTTGGTGGAAGCCGCCGACACCGCGCCGTATTTTCACAACAACAGCGTGAGCACTCTGGAGGAGGCGATCGCCGCGTACAACAGCGACGCGTTCAACTTCTCACCCGCGTCGGTGACTTCCAAGGCCCACGACCGCAAGGTGAAGCTGGATGCCACCCAGGTGACGGCCGTCGCCTCGTTCCTGCGCGCGATCAACGCGCTGGAGAACATCCGCATCTCCAACCGGCTGGATCTCCAGGCCCGTCAGGTCGCGAACAACGGCACGGCCCGGGAACTGGCCAGACTGGCGCTGGAGGAGAATCTGGATGCGATCCAGGTGCTGAAGGATGGCAAGTTGCTCGGCGGCTATGCCGAGGCGATCGGCAAGCTGGAGTCCGCCAACTATTATCAGTCTCTGGCACAAAAAGCGCCGGCCCAACCGCTGCGCAACTCCCTGCTGCAGCAGGCCATCGCCAAGAAGCAGGAAGCCAAGGCACTGATCGCCACCTGCCACGAGGGCGCCGCCAAGCCTGCCACGGTGACGCTCTCGCCGTCGGGATTCACCTATACCTGCGCCGAACTCGACGCGCTGTAACGGTGTCGCTCGCGGCCTGACCGGCTGGGCCGGGCTTCCGTCGACGGCCTTCCTCCGCGCCCCGATCCGGGACGCGGAGCGATGGCCGAGTAGTGGCGGCCGGTCCGACGTTCCATGCGTTCCTTCGCTGACGCGTCTGCAGAAGACGAAGGCCTCCTGCCAACCGATCAATCGATTGATGACAACACCATGAACCTGATCTCACGCATCATTTCGTCCGCCGCACTGGCGGTCATGGCCGGATTTCCGACGCTGACCCTGGCCAGCACGACCTTCCTGCTGGAATACGATGGGGTATCCCTTGGCAACACGGCACAGGCATTCGGTTCGATCACGTTCGCGACGGTTCCGCCGAACCCCAGCGATGAAACCTTCCTGTTCCCGCACTTTTTGACGGATTACGCGCCGGACAATATCGTTACCGACTTCTCGCTGACCGTGTCGGGTGCCGCTAGCGGCAACGGCGCCTTCGGCCTGTCGGATTTCGAGTATTTCAGTTGGAACACCAAGGATGTCGAGTTGGATCTGACACAGAACCTGATCGGACAGATCACGACCGACGGACGGCTTTGGGCTTCCGACCAGGGGGCCGGCGGCTTCGGGCTGGGCGCCGCCCCCGGTTCGAACGCACCGAACTCGCTGCAGTGGTATTACCTGGCGACCAGCGAGGGAACGGGGGATCTGCTGAAGCTGACATCCTTCGCACCGGTCCCGCTGCCCGCTGCCGTCTGGCTGTTCGGTACCGCGATCTCGGGCCTGATGGTCGGTGCTCTGCGCCGTCGATCGGCGGCCATGGAGGCCTAGGTCCGCCGGCGCCGGGCATGGCGGAACCGCGGCGCCGCGCGGTCCCTCAACGTTTCGGTGCGAAACCCGGAACCCGCGGCGGCGCCGGCCGGATGTCGTCGCCGATCCGAAAGAAGGACTCATCGTCGGGGAGCTCGATATCCAATTCGTTGATCCCCGGGTTCAGCCGGTAACGGGTCTCCGTAGGACGGTAAGGCCCCACCGGCGAGGCCGATTGCTCCAGGCCCAATGTGCGCGGCACCGGGGCGAAGATCCGTAGGCGGTACCGGCCGGAATCGAGCGGAGTCAGGGTCGGTCGAAACGGCCGCGCTAGCGGCTCACCGATGAAGACACCCTCCCCCGGCCAGGCGACGCTTTTCCAATAGGCTTCCAGCAAGGTAGCACCGCCCGCATAGTGTCCGATCGCCACTGCCGGGAAAGGGAATTTCTGCAACCGGTTGCAGGGCTCGACCACGGTGCCGTAACTGCCGGTCGCGCCGGCTTCCAGCCATTTCACACTGCTCATCTGGCTGCCGCCGGTCAGTTGTCCGCCGGTGGAAGTCAGATGATCGGCGATCGCACCGGCAATGAACCGCAGCGTGTCAAGGTAGGGAACTTCGACCAGACCGGTGAAATAGAACAATACGTCTTGCCTGTCGCGGATGAAATCCGCTTCGACCAATTCCAGGCGAAACGCCTTGCCAAGCCGAGCGACCGTGTCGTCGAACGTCACGGAACGGACCGAACGCGCCCGGTCGGCGGTCTTCACCAGATACCCGGTGCCGGTCGGATGGGTGGCATCCGATTCGACCCCGCGATCGATCAATGCCTTGACCGAATCGAAACGGTCTCCGGCCAACATCATCGCCGGCCGGAACCCGTGGTCGGTGAACGGTGCGGTGCTCTTCGAGTCGAAATAGCCGCTGGGCCGGGTCGCACCGCACTGAGCGGAGCAGTAGGCCCGGTCGAAACCGAACGCCAGGGCTGATGTGATCGACATGCAATCGACGCGGTAGGGCGATGTCCAGGCCACGGCATACGCCTGGACGGCAGCGGGTGTCCGGCGATCCACCTCTTTCTTCACTCGGGCGAACACTTCCGGCGCCAGCTCGGCACCACTCCGAAAAGCCACGTGAATCAGATTCCTTTCCGGAATGCCGCGTCGTTTCCGATAGTACTCGGCGATCCGCGCGCTGTCCGGATCAGCGTCGTTGACGATGACCGCGAGTTCGTCCGGCTCCAGCCCGAGTTTCGGCAATCGAAGTCGGACAAAGGAGTGCGGCGCATCGTTCGCGGCCACAGCCGGCGGCTCCGCGGCACTGCCGAGTGCTGCCCACAGCACCGCGAACAGCGCTGGCCAGACGAACCCGCACTCTCCCCGACGGGAATCGCTAAACCACTTCGTGTTGACGCTGCGTATCACCTGGTTCGACTCGTGGCAGACAGACGGTGATGATAGGATGAATCCGGCAGTCGCGCAGCTTCGTCTCTTGGGCCGATGGATCCGCTGCGGCGCGGAGCATCGTTCCGGGCCGCCTGCCGAGGCTTTCTTGGCCGGCCGAGGTTTTCCGGAGCGAAACGGAGCTTGCGCCAGGCGCCCCCCCGATCAGCATGATGATCCCGATTCGAAACGCACCGCATGAAGACCATTACCGTCACGCTGAATCTCCGGCTGCCCAACTGCTATGAATTCGCCCGGCTGATGGCCCTGAGCACCGTTTGCGGAGCGGTCGGCGCCGTTGATCTGGACGCGGTGACGACCGGCGGTCCGCGCGCAACGACCGACCGCTCGGCGGGTCTCGCGACACCCGCATCCGAACGAGCGGACTCCCGATCGTCCGCGAACAAGCCGAAGGCGCCGGAATGGGACACCGGCCCTCAGGATTCCGGCGCCGTCCGGGCGCACTCATCCGCGGCCACGGACGAACACGGAGCGGACCCGCAGACGCCGAAACGTGAACCGCCGCAGCCGATCGAGGAACCGGTCAGCCTGGAAACGGTCGAGGTGCTGGGCCGCGAGACCGACCTGCTCGGGCGAAGCGAGTCGGCCTCGCAAGGTGTCGTCGGGCAGAACCAGTTCAAGTTCCGGCCGCTGCTCCGGGTCGGTGAACTGGTTGAAGTCGTCCCGGGCATGATCGCGACTCAGCACAGCGGCTCCGGCAAGGCCAACCAGTATTTCCTGCGCGGCTTCAATCTGGATCATGGCACCGACTTCGCGGTCTGGCTGGACGGCATGCCGATGAACCTGCCGACCAACGCGCACGGCCAGGGTTATCTCGACCTCAATATGATCATCCCGGAGCTGATCGACCGGGTCGAGTACGGCAAGGGGCCCTACTACGCCGAGATGGGCGATTTCGCGACCGCCGGGTTCGCGCAGATGCACACGATGTGGAAACTCCCGCAGTCCATCATCAAGTTCACCGGCGGCGAGTTCGATTTCTACCGCGGCGTCGTGGCCGACTCGACGCCCGTCGGCCCCGGCGAATTCCTGTATGCCGGAGCGCTGAATTTCTACAACGGTCCCTGGGTCCGCCCGATGGATCTCTGGGCGTTCAACGGCATGCTGCGCTACACGATCGATCGGGAGGACTGGGGCTTTTCGCTGATCGGCAAAGGCTACAACTCGCACTGGTTCGCGACCAACCAGGTTCCCCAGGAACTGGTTAAACAAGGACTGCTGGACCTTTACGGCACGATGAACCCGACCGACGGCGGCAATACCAACCGCTACAGCCTGTCGGCAAACCTCTGGAGCCGCGGCGACGGCTACAAGAACGAGGCCAACTTCTACGTCAGCTATTACGACCTGGCACTCTACTCCGATTTCACGTTCTTCCTGGTCTATCCGGAGCGAGGCGATCAGATCCTGCAGAAGGAGCAGGGCCGGATGATCTACGGCGGCAATGCGTCGCAGACCTGGTTCAACCAGTTGTTCGGCACCGAGATGGACAACAGCGTGGGGATTCAGATCAGGAGCGACGTGATCGGCGGCCTGGAACTGGCCAACACCGAGTTCCGGCAGGTGTTCAACGTGTCGACGCTGAACAATGTCGTGGAAACCAGCATCGGGCTGTACGCCAAGAGCGAAAACCGCTGGACCGACTGGTTCCGGACCATCGCCGGCATCCGCGAGGACATCTACAAATTCAACGTCCGCAGCGAACTGCTGACTGAAAACTCCGGCATACGGACCGCCAGCATCGCCAGCCCCAAGCTCAGCTTCATCTTCGGACCCTGGGCGGAGACCGAGTTCTTCGTGAACATGGGCTACGGCTTTCACTCCAACGATGCGCGCGGCGCGGTGCAGAAGTTCAATCCGGTCAGCGGCGATCCGGTGAACCCGGTGACGCCGCTGGCGCGGGCCAGGGGCGCCGAGATCGGTGCCCGTTCCGAATACATCGACGGACTGAACACCACGCTGGCGTTCTGGTTCCTGCATTCGGATTCGGAACTGGTGTTCGTCGGCGATGAGGGGACGACCGAACCGATGGGCCCCGGCAACCGCTATGGGGTGGAGTGGACCAATTACTACCAGCCGACCGACTGGCTGACGCTGGACGCCGATCTGGCCTTTACCAAGTCGTATTTCACCGAGCTGCCGGGCGATGAAAACCGCATTCCGAACTCGGTCGGCAACGTGATCACCAGCGGCGCGACGGTGCAGCTCCCGTACGGCTGCTGGTCGACACTTCGCCTCCGGCACTTCAGCAACGTTCCGCTGAACGAGGCCGGAACCGTGTTCATGGGCAGTACCACGCTGGTCAATTTCGCGTTCGGCTGGCAGCAGCAGAACGTCAAAGCCGCGGTCGAGCTGTTCAACCTGTTCGATTCCAGGGCCAACGACATCGCGTACTACTACAACTACCGGCTGCCCGATCAACCGCCGGAGGGCGTGGAGGGGAAGCTGATCCATCCGGTCGAACCGCGCATGGTGCGCGCCACGCTGTCGATCGGTTTCTGATTTGCAGCTGGAAATCGCTGACCGGTCCGGCGAGCGTTCGGTCAAGGGTGCCTCGGCTTTGTGCGGCCCTGCAGGCCCGCCACCCTGATGCGCCGGTGATCAATAACGGGAAGCGCGCATCGAGAGTGTGGTATTTGCCACATCCCCACTACGGCAGGTGCCTCGCATTCGCCTGACCGAGGGCGCGGACACCCATTGGTTACGACAAAAGTTTCCTGGCTCACTGTGTGCTTATGTAGCCGAGGGTAGCACGATACCCTGGGTGGATTGAAACCGCGCTCGTTAGTCGATCGGTTTGTGGAGCAACGTCGCCCCGCGAAACCGAAGCTGTCGGCGGCGCAGATTCTCTGCCAAGGCTGCACTGCAACGTCAAAGCGCGGTACTTTCAGTCATGAATGCCAAAACAACTCAAGGAAGCAGATATACCGATCGCGGCTCAGCAACGAAGCTGGTCATGTTCTTTAAATGCATGGGCGCCGTCCTGGCGGCAGGCTTGATTATTTTCGCTCAGGTCCAGGAGGCAGCGGCACACGGCCCCACGCCGCCCTCGCTGAAGAGGATCCCCATTCCGCAAACCCCCGGATTGACCGATGGCGATTCGCCCATCGTGGTTGACAAGGAGTTGGCCACCGTCCTCGGCAAGGCCTTCTTCTGGGACACGAACCTGGGCAGCGACGGAGTCACGTGCGCGACCTGCCATCACCACGCCGGCGCGGATTCGAGAATCACCAACCAGATGGGACCGGGTGTCTTGCGACGGGACGGCAATCCGTCGGGCACCACCTTTCAGAAAACGGCATCCGGAGCCGACGGCGGACCGAATTACACCTTCCGTCTAAGCGACTTCCCTTTCCACCAGGTCAGCGACCCGCTGAACAGGGACTCTACGGTGACCTTCACAACCGATGACGGCGCCAGTTCGGCTGGTACCTTCAGGGCCACATTCAACAGCGTCAGTAGCTCGGGGCAGACGCCAGATGACTGCGACCGCGACCCCCAGGCGCCATTCGTGGCTGGCGGCGCCGGGACCCGACAGACAACCGCTCGCAACGCGCATTCCGTGATCAATGCGGCGTTCCTGCACCGCAGCGAGCGGAATCTCACCGCTAATCATGTATTCAACGGTCGCAACCCCTACGGCGAGCGCGACCCGGATGCAACGGTATGGGTGGCCGAGTCGCCCACCAACGTGGGCAAGGAACGCATGGCCCTCAAGAACGCCGTGATGGCCTCGGTCGCGGCAGGACCGCCACTCGATAGCCGGGAGATTTCCTGTGCCGGGCGCACCTTCTCGGACGTCGGACGCCGACTGCTGGGACGCCGGCCGCTGGAATTTCAGAAGGTGCACCGCAAGGACAGCGTGCTCGGCGAGTACCGTCACAACTCTGGGAAAGGCTTGAACCAAACCTATCAGGAATTGATTCAGCAGGCGTTCGCTTCGCGCTATTGGTCCGCCAATCCTTCCGAGAGTGAGCGGCAGGATCTGTTTGGCAAGCCGGCTGTCGGCGCAGCCTACACGATGACCGAAGCGAACTTCTCCCTGTTCTTCAGCATCGCCGTGAAGCATTATCTGGACACGCTGGTGTCCGACAGGACGCCGTTCGACGGACCGCGTACCAAGGTCGCCGACGAGCACGGCTACTATTACCCGAAACGGTTCAATGAGCAACAGCGTCACGGCTTGAAGATCTTCCTGGACGCGCATTGCATCAATTGCCATACCGGACCGATCCTGTCGGACGCCGCCCATCCGGACGTGATGCTGCCGGCGGATCCAAAGTCGCCTTCGGACAAGCACTACGCCAACCAGACCTACTTTTCGGTGGTGGACCGGAGAATCCTCAACAAGGGACTCGGTCTGCTGGACCGAGCTGCCGCCAATACCGGAGTGACGCCGACGGTCGAGGACCCCGGTGTGAACACGACGGACCGCTTCGGCAATCCGATCTCGTTCACCGACCAGTATATTGAGTTCCTGAGAGGCAATACGGACAAAGTCAAGGATCCGTTCGCCGTCTATGCATGTAACTTCGGCAATCCGAATGCGCTGTTTTTCAACGACTTCCAGCCGGGCGAGATGGTGGCCGCCGACAGTTCAGGCTGCAATCCCAACCGCCTTGGCTTCGCTGATCAACCTTCGTCTGTGGTCGCACGGGAGGAATTCGAGAAGGCGGATCACGGACGACTGCGTTCTGGCAATGACGGAGCCTTCCTGGTTCCCACCCTCCGTAATGTCGAACTGACCGGACCGTACATGCACAACGGCAGCATGGCGACCCTGGAACAGGTCGTCGAGTTCTACCGCCGCGGTGGCAATTTCGTGAACCCGGAAGTCCCGCGGGACTCGATCTTCAATCAGGCCGAGTTCGTCACCAACGACACCGACGCCGCCGATCTGGTTGCTTTCCTGAAAGCACTGACCGACGAGCGAGTGCGGTGGGAAAAGGCGCCTTTTGATCACCCGAGCATCCGACTGCCCAACGGGCATGATCTGAGCCAGGTAGACGCCAACGGCCTGGCGCAGGACCACTACCTGGAACTGCCGGCGGTCGGAAGAAAGGGACGAACCAAAAAGCAGGGACCCTTGAAGGCATTTGCCGATCGGTTGGCGCCGTAGCTGTTTTCGTTCGGTGCGGTGCCAAGTCCATCGGCGCCGCACCCTCGGGACACCAGCCGAGCGAGTCGCAGTTAGGAAGCTCAAAGAGGTCGGTGACACCGACCACATGCAGGAAATGACAAAACTTTGGACTACAGGAAATCGAACATGAAAGCAGTAAGAAGAGCAGTTGCCACCGCGTTAGCGGGCACCGCATTGGCTGCAGTCGCACAGCAAGCCAGTGCGATCAACGTCGCTAATCTGGGTGTGCTGCGCGGCAAGACGGTGTTGACCGCTACCGAGAACCTGCCGCTGTACGCGTGGGACGGTACCGCCGGCCTGGGGCAGCCGCCAAACAACGAGGGCTGGGCTCACACCAGCAAGTGGTTCAGCTTCACGCTGAAAAGAAGGTCTCACGTGACGATTCGACTGAACGCGAGCGGTGAACTGAACCCGGCCTTTTCGGTCTGGAAAACTGGTGGCGCGTTCGACGGCACCAATCACACTAGCCACATTTACAACCAGATCGGCATCGACGGCGCCAGCGCCTTCCTGTCGACCGGCCCGACCGACGAGGACAAAGTGACCGAATTCGTCGGCTATGCCAATTCCGGCCCGGCGTTCGAAGGCGGCGGCGGGCCAATCGCACACGGGGGCAGCTACGGGGCCTGGGTCGCCGATGGGTATGCACGGCTCCTGGCCGTCGACCTGCTGCCCGGCCAATACCTGCTTGCCATTGGCGGCAGTTGTTATACCGATGGAACGGCCAAGAACTGCGGTACTGCACCGGTCGAGGCGACGTTGAAGCTCACCCGCTCAGCGGCGCCCTGATCGCCGGCTGCCGCATCGCCAGTCGGAACGTCTGCCCACTGCATCCATTGGGGGCGAACACGTGCGCTCGGGCCGCCCCCAGCTTCCTCGGCAGACCGTACCCAAGTCTGTTCCGGTGTCGATCTTCTGCTATCGGTGCGGCATCTGCCGCACCTCCACAAACCTGTGCCCGGCGTGGCCACGGCGCTCCGATCATCGCACCCTTATATTGGGGCGCCACCGCACTTTCCAGTGCCCCAACGACATCGCGTCCTACTACAGGTACCGATTGCCGGACCACCCATCCGACAGCGTGTCAGGGAAACTGATCACCTCGGTGGAACTTCGCATGATTCGGGACACCCTGTCGGTGTCCTTTTGATCGGCCGACTGGCAACTGCCCGCCCGAGCCCCTCGACCGAGACGCTCATTGTTCATCACTGCGGGTTCGTCGGCGTCGGCAGTTAGATGCCAATCTTTCAAATGAAACGGCCAATGGGGCACACCGGCTGGCGAGTGGGTGACCCCACTATTTTCCTGACTGAACGGCCAGTTCGCGGTTTCCTGTGTGACAATGGCCGCAACAGAGCCTTGCCATTCCACTCGACCGATGTACCGTCAGCAATTCCAGAAGATCACCGCAGCGCTATTGCCGGCATGCCTCACGGTTTACGGCGATCGCCTGAAGAGTGTCGCGCTGTTCGGCTCGGTCGGGCGGGGAACGATGCGGCCCGACTCCGACATCGACGTGCTGCTGGTCGTCGATGGCCTGCCCAACGGGCCGCGGAATCGTTTGCTCGAATTCGAAGGAGTCGAAAACGCACTGGATCCGCTGCTGGCCGAAGCGCGCCGGGCTGGCGTCCACACCGACGTGTGCCCCATCTTCAAGACACCCGACGAATTGCTTCAGGGTAGCCTACTGTTTCTGGACCTGACCGATCAGGCCGTCATCCTGCATGACCAGGCGGGACTGCTGCGGACCTATCTCGACGATTTAACCCGTCGTTTGCGGGCGATGGGTGCGCGGCGGATCTACAAGGACGGTAGTTACTACTGGCTGCTCAAGCCAGACTTCCGGCCCGGAGATCATATCGAGCTATGAGCATCGACGAACTGGCGCGGGACTATTTTCGCCGTGCGGCAATCCGCCGTGCCGTGCCGTGCTGGACGTATTGAATGAAGCAGCCGCCTACGCGGATGTTGTCCGCGAAGCCCAAGAATTGGTCGAACTCTCCTTGAAGGGCATGCTGCGCTCGGTCGGTGTGGATCCGCCCAAATGGCACGATGTCGGCGAAATCCTGGTCGCGCAATCATCCCTGATGCCTGCGAGCGTACGGTCGGAGCTTCCCGACCTGGCGCGCATCTCGCGCCGTTTGCGCAAGGAGCGGGAACAGGCGTTCTATGGAGAGATCGACCTGATTTCGGGCCAGTGTTACGACGCTGGGCAGGCCGCACTTGCGATCGCGGAAGCCGATCGGGTACTTGCCGTGCTCCGGCACTTTGCATCATGACTGGTGCGCGGCCAACCAGATCCCGCGAGAGCTGGTGGAGGATTGCTCGACCTGTATGGCACGATGAACCCGACCGATGGCGGCAACACCAACCGCCACAGCCTGACCGCGAACCTCTGGAGCCGGACGATCTGCGGCGGTAACGCCTTGCAGAACTGGTTCAACCCGTCGTTCGGGACCGAATCGGTGTTGGCGGCTCTGGATGTCAATCTTTCAAGTGGTCCTCGAAGGGTTTGATCGGACCCATCTCGGCGGTGCGCCCTCTTCTGCCGATCGCCGGCAGGTACAGGTGATCGTCGGCCGCATAGGCTTGCCCGAGCGGAGAATCGCCGGGGTTGTGGCCGTGCGGGACTACCAACTCGGGATGATCGAATGGCGCCTTTTCCCAACGCACACGCTCGTCGGTCAGAGACTTCAGGAACGTCTCGAGATCGGATTTGTCCTGCCCGCTCAATCCGAGCGGAAACACCAGAGTCCCGACGTGGTGCGGGTTGTCGACGTTTCCGCCGCGGTCATAGAAATCCAGGACCTCCTTCAGGGACTTCATGCTGCCGTTGTGCATGTAGGGCCCGGTCAGCTCGGCATTGCGTAACGATGGGACCTTGAACGCCGCGTTGACGCCGGTGGGCAGCATGCCGCCATCGGGTTTGGCGAGTTCGCGCCGAGCGGCTTCCGGGGACGGCACCTTGGACATAGACTTGTATCCCGCGCAATGCCCCTTGCCGCTCGGGTCGCTGATCAGATCGCGGAACGGGATGTCCATCGCGAAGGGCATATCCAGCTCGCAGGCCACCACCTTGATCGGGTCGAGCATCTTGGCCGACGGGTCGGCCAGTACGGCCAGATACTGGCGAGCGAACGACAACGGATGGCCGAACGGATCGGTACCGCCGAGGCCCGGGTCGTTTTCGTACGGCGCGACGCTCGTGATGTTGAAGCCGACATCCATCAGCGTCATCGCGACGCCGACACCGTCACCGTCCTCGCCGATGCCGGAACGGTTGACCAGATTCAGGAATTTCGCGGTGGGCGCGGCATACACCTTCGGGTGCGCCGCGGTCGACAGGGTCGGACCGGTGTGGCAAATGAAACAATGCTGGTCCAGGAATAACTGCAGACCGCGACGTTGCGCCGCGTTGAAGGCGACCGGAAAATTGTCCTGATCCCGCTCACCGTCGAACGGCGTCCGGTCGGATATCAGCGTGGCTTCGTAAAGCTGGATCGCCAGGCCGAAGAAGAAAGCGAAGTTCGCCTCCATCTGGGTGTAAGGCGACGCGCCGTCGGCAGGCGATCCAAACTCGCCGGAGCCGGACCAGAAGCGGTCCGCGAAGGCTCGCTGGATCAACTGCCCGTAGGTAGCGTTCAGCCCTTTGCCCGACCCATCGCGCAGGTCTGCCAAGACGCTGTCTTCGGCATGAACGGCCTGCGTTTCCAGCGGCCTGCGCGGCAGCAACTTCCTGCCCACCGCATGGAACGTTCGGGAAACGCAGGACATCTCGCGGGAATCGAGCGGTGGCGCGACGGCCTGCGAGGCCAGCGACGCATTCTTCAGGAACATCCGGCGTTTGACCGTCTTGCCATTGCGGACGACCCAGACTCCCGCCGCAGGATCGCGCTTGCCGAACGCGGACTCCCCGTTGAACAGATTGTTGGCTCTTCCGTCCCAGAATTGGCGGAAATTGAAAGCGGCGTTGATCACCGAAGGCGCATTGCGCACCGTGGCCTGCCGGGTATTCCTGGCTCCGGCGTGAAAGATGTCGTCCTTCAGAGGGTCACAGCGGTCCGAGCC
>CAZXXC010000012.1:0-1136 GCA_964644665.1 uncultured Methylococcaceae bacterium | reverse complement strand
CCCTGTTTGGCTCGGCGGAAACCGCCGCTTACAGTCCCGAGATGGACACCTGTATCGGGTGCTTGTCGGTCGAGGTGTCGACCGGCGGCTGCGGATGGAACCCCCCGACCACGCACTGATACATGCTGTTGCTGTTGGCGACGAACGAAACCTCGACCTTGCCCGGCTGCCCGTCGAGAATTCCGACCAGGTTGCCCTGCTGGTATTGCTCACCCAATTGCGCCGGCAACCCGTCGCGGTCGTATCCATTGAGGACGAAGAACATTTTCATCTTGCCCAGCGGCGCCTTCGAGGTTTCGTCGACCGCATTCACGTCGACGATATCCTGCCACTGATTGTAGAAATGGTTGTAGGCGTAATCGGTACCGGTGAGACCTTCACCCTGGGGTCGGCGCCAGCAACTGAGCGCCGGATGAAAGCCCTCGACGTCGGTTTCTGCGGTGATCTTGTAAAGCCTGCCCTTCTTCAGGTTCATGTACATCCACGCGGAGTGATGGGTCCACCCCTTGTAGCCCATGGTCAGGTTGTACCAGGAGTCACCCCGGGCGCTCAGCGTTTGCGACGCGTTCGCCTTGTCAAACAGAAAATTGTCCCCTTTGATCGGCGTCACCTCGGCCGCATGGGACAATGAGCCGGCGAGCGCGGTGACGGCCGCGAACCCGGTAGCGAAGTACAGCCTGGTGGCGTTGAATTTCATCGGATCGATTCTCCTTCGATGGTTCGATTGGGAAGAGTGGTATCGGGCGAGGCCACTGGCGTGCGCATACGACGATGCCAGCCCGGCCAGCCGGAATGGAACGTGGAATGCACTCTTGTCAGTTCGCTGGACCGCGCCTTGCTCCGGCCAGCGCCTTCGTTGTTAATCCTTCATCAAAGCGGCGCACCATTGAACCTCCCCACGGGACTCGCTGGCGCCAGGACTTTGCGCGATAACAGCAGCCAGATTCATGCCATCACTGTAGTCTAATATACTCAAACACTTATAGAAAATCGGGGGATCGTTTTGCGGCAAATGCCGCACTTTGCTGAGCGATATGCCGCAACCCGGACGCGGAGACTTACCAGCGACGAAACGATGCCGACGTCGGCCGCAAACCGGGACGCGGATTTCCCGTGCGGATCGTAAGGAAACAAAA
>CAZXXC010000011.1:18466-58888 GCA_964644665.1 uncultured Methylococcaceae bacterium | reverse complement strand
TCCTCCGCCCCGTCGAATTGCCAGGGAACCGGGAAGCGGGATTCGTAGGCCGCCGTCATCCGGGGCAGGATTTCGGCGCATTGGCGCGGGTCCTCGACCAGCCTCGGAACACCTTGCACATGGACCACGGCATCGTTCCAGGTCGGCGCTTCGTTTGGGAAGTTGACTCGCGCAAATCCGGAAGCCCCGAATTGCGCGAGTCTGAATGACCATCAGCCGGGAGAGCAGCGCGGAAGAACTGTCCGCGATCCGCCGGCTTGGTCGCCGGTCGGGCGGCGTCGAAGCCCCGTCGCGATGAGTCCGGCGAGTCCTGAAAACATCAGGAGAGCCGCCGGAGGCAGCGGGACCGCCGTAATCGGCGCGAGGCTGGTCAGTCGAATTCCCAGACTGCTGCCGCCGAGGTGCGAAAGGTACGATCGGCGCGTGGTCGACTCCAGGTGGCTGCCGTCCAGCCACATGGAACCTCCTCGCATCACGTGCTTGTTGGTCGTCCCGTCGCGGTCGTCGTTCCATTCCAGCACGTTGCCACCCTGGTCGAAGGTGCCGTACGGACTGGCGCTCAGCGGGCCGGCGCTGCCGACCGTCGTGACGTTGCCCAACTCCTCGCCGACCCCGCCGTCTTCGGTGCCGTTCCAGTTCGCCGTGAAGTTGTAGTTGGCGACATTGGGACCGGGGTTGGCGATATCGCCGGTCGGGGTCGCAGTTGCCGAGGTCGGTAGCGTGTCGCTGGCGGTCGGGTACAGGTAATAGTTGCCGGTCACACCGTCGTTCTTGTGATAGGCGGCCTTGTACCACTCGTCCACGTTCGCGATCGCCACGTACGAGCCGACACCGTGCGTGCCCTGGCTGGAGATGGCATTCACGCCGTTCAGATTGTAGAAGCCGGTCTCGGTACTTCCGGTAGCGACCCAGTTGGCGAACCGGGCCGCATCGTAGAAGCTGACATAGTTGACCGGTTTGTCCGCGAAGTTCGGCTTCGGGCGGTATTTGCTTCCGGTCGGCGCTTCGGTATCGAAGTCGATTCCACCCTTGGCCACCGGGTTCGTGCTCGACATGCTGACGTTGTAGACCTGGTTCGGATTGACCCCGTCCGGATCCACCGCATTCAGGAACGCGACATACTGAGCGTTCGTGACTTCGGTGGTCCCGATGTAATAGCCGTAGCCGACGGCGCCGCTGCCGGTCAGGGAATCCGCGGCGTTTCCGGCGTTGCCGACGAACACGGTGTCGACGGTGATCGTGGCTGCCGACACGCCCAAGGGGCTGAGTGCGAGCCCGCCGAGCAACGGCATGAGGATGCGATGATGCTGCATGACCCCAGTCCTCCGCTAAGCCGCCGCGCGTCGCCGGCCCAGTACGCCGATCCCGGCCAATGCGCTGCCGAACAGCCAGACGGCCGCGGGCAGCGGTACCGCGGTCAACTGGATCGTCACGTTGCCGAGCAGCTTGTCGGCGTCTTCGGATGCGAAGAACGCGCTGCTGGTTCCCGGACTGAAGCGCAGATCACCCGACAGGGTCAGGCTGTCGTCCGGTCCCACCGCGGTCGTCACGTTCAGCAGGTCGAAGCTATGGGTGCGGAAACTGACGTGGTTCCAGAGGCTCCAGCCGGAAGCGCCATTGACCGCGAGAGCGGGATGGTGTTCGAGCGTGAACTCGCCGAACGAGAAATAAGAGGATGCGTAGTTGGGTGCCGCCCAGGTGCCGCGGAAGCGCATCAGGCCGCCGAAACCGACTGCGCCGCTCGCGGTACCGGCCGGATCGGCGGTGTCGAAGGTGAATTGGGTCGGCTGGGTGTGGTTGCCCGCCAGGTTCGTGACGCTCGCCCCGTTCACACCGTACTGCAAACCGGTGGAGGGAATCTCGCCGTAGCCGGGAACGACGTGATAGGTATTGCGCTCGCTACCCGGCACCACCATGGCCGTGGCCTGATCGAAGAACTCCTCCAGGTACATGCCGGGATCGTAGGTGGGGTATTGACTGGGGTCGAACAACTCGGGGCCTGTCGTGCCGAAATTCAACGAACCCCATACCTGTCGGTCGAGATTCATGGTCATGCTGCCGCCGTTCACCGAGACGGTCGCGGCAGTGGCGGCGGGTGACGCGATGGCGGTCGTCACTGCGGTCAGCAGCAAGGCACCGGCGACCCTTGCGGGCCGCCAATCTTTCATGGTTTCTTTCATATTTTTTCCTGTCGTGGTTCGGGTCGTCTGTCGAACGCCGGCGCCAGCCAAGGATGACGAGAGAGGCCGGGCGCCGGGTCGATCTAGACGGTCGCGGGAAGTTTTCGGCGTGCGATACCGGTCAGGCCGAGCAGTGCACTACCGAACAGCCACACGGCTGCGGGTACGGGTACTACCGTCGTCTGAAAGCTGAACGTGCCCAACGGCGCCCCGGTCGTGGTCCCGAAGAACGACGCCCAACTGTTCCCTACGGTCAGGTCTCCGCTCATGGTCCAGAGGTTGCCCGTGACGGAAGAGGTGACATTGACCAGGTTGGCAAAGTTGCTCTCGCCGAAGGCACTGTGCCCGTGAAGGGTCCAGTCGCTTCCGTTGTGTTTCAGCGAAAAGTCGCCCGAAGTCAGGTACCAGGTCGCCTGGTCGGTTCGAAATCTCAACAGGCCGCTGAGACCGATCTGACCGGTCCCGCTGCTGGGACTGCCCGTGAAATCCAAGCTGGAGGACTGCAGATAGCGGCCGGAAACCGAGTTCACCGGATCGTAGCCGTTGACGACGAACTGCAGACCGGTCGTCGATGGAATCGACCCGACGTAGGAATCGGCCGCACCGCCAGTGCCGGGATGGGGGTCGGGACTGGTCCCGGTGACCGCCTGCTCGTTGTAGCTGTAATCGAGGAACTCCTCGAGGTAACGACCGCGGCTGCCGAGCGTGTTGTTGCCCCCGGCAAAGGAAGCCAGTGCCGCGGCGTCCAGGTTCATGGTAAAGGCGCCGCCGCTGATGGTCGCGGCGCCGGCGCCGCCGGGCAGCATCAGCGCCGCGACGGCTAGTGCCGCGCCGAAGGTATGTCGACATGTCACAGATCCGATGTTCATGAATGACCTCGTCAGAAGATCGTTGAGTGATTGGGTGCTGGGATGAGCGCGTTCGATCGTCGAATCGATAGAGGCGCCGATTGGCTCGCAGTGGCGGGACAGGCTTGTCCCGTCTGCCGTACCGGGGCGGGTCCGGCGGTTCATCCCGACGGCACTTCGCGCTTCCGCGGCCGATGGATGAACCGCCGGCACCGAACAGCGCCTAGCTCGTGAGAGCCGCGGTCGTCTCCCGGCGCCGTCCGATCACGCCCATGGCCGCCAATGCGCTGCCAAAAAGCCAGACCGCGGCTGGAAGCGGAACCGCCGATACGGTGAAGGTGTACTCCCGCGATCCCGGCAAGGTGCCGATGCAGGAAGGGCTATCATCGGGGCAGACACCGCCGAGACCGATCAGGTAATAGCCCGCTTTGAGGCCGAACAGATTCAACGTGGCGCTGCTGCCTGCGCTGGCCGATCCACCGGTCAAATACGGTGATCCGGTGTTCCAGGCCCCGCCGTTCGCGACCACGTCGCCGTCGCCGTTGGTGAAGCTCAGACCGTTCTGGGCGTAGCCGACCCAGCCGTCGTGGCCCTGGACGATGTTGCCGGGAGAGCCGAGCTTGTTGTTGGTGGTGATGCCGCCGTCGTTGGGTCCGCGCACCTGGTTGTAGGCGTGAAAACCCGTGCCGTCGATCAGCGGAGCCGTGCCGCTGGTCCAGATCGAGAACCCGCCGGCCGTCATCGGCTGTGTGCTGCCGCGCGGCGACAGATCGAACTTCACGTCGAACGTGGCGCCGCTGGCAATGTCGCTTGCCGATCCGACCTGGATCCTGAACCAATCGGCGGTGTGCACCCAGCCGTAGTTCTCATTCGTGCCATAGTCGGACCACGATTTGAAGGGTGCCGCGTCGTTCCGCGTGATCGTCGCGCCGGTGAAGCTGCCGAGGCTGGTCGAGGTGAAGGCACCGGCTTCGGTAGAAAATCCGGCAAGCACAGTGCTGCCCAGGGCGGCCAGCATGGTCCGCCGTAGCCTGTTGTGGGCCATGGTAATGTCCTTGTACGTTGGGTTGTTGTGCGGTGATCCCGTGTTCCGTGTATCCGGGCACGCTGGACACAGGCTCCATCGCGTTGAGAGGCAGCCCGGCCGTCTCGGCATCCTCCGAGACCCGTCGGCTTTCCGGCCCCGCCTCGCGACGGGTGTGGCAAACACTGGCGGAGAAACTCCGTTCCGATACGGCCGCCGACGCACGCCGGGCTTCGCAGCCACGCGGGTTGGGGCGGCCACGGACACCGAACGCTCCGCTGCGCAACGGTTCTTTAGCATGCTATATGCCATTACGCTGGGCCGATGGTGCCGCCGGAGCGGATGCGCCATGCGGACGGGATGCGCCGCAATGAGCCGTCGGTGCGCCCTCGAATCGGAGCCGGCCAGGCTGTGCGATATGCCACACGTGGTTCGGCATTTGCCGCGTCGGGTGGCACGGCGGTACGGCACCGGGGTAGCAAGTACCGGGCAGCGTTCCGCGTCTGAATCGGCGCCGGGTCGGAGGAAGGCCGAGGTCGGAATCGCAGTTCGGGCGATGCTGCCCGTCGACCGCGGTGTGTGAAAGTCAAGGCTGGCGACGAGTCGGCCGTGACCGGAACCTGACGCGCGATTGCGACACCATGCCGGACAGGCGAGAGAGCAGCGTCATGAGCCCGCCCAGGAGGTACGCCGCGGCGAGCGAGAGCAGCGCGAACGCCGCTGGCCAGGGCCGCAGGTCGACGTACGACGGGGCCGGTTTGGCCAGCTGCGGGCGGGTCAGCGCAAGGCTCAACTGTTCGGCGGATTCCAGCCGGAGATATCCGAGCCCGCTGTCGGCCGCCAGTTGCTGCAGATAGTCTTCGCGCAAAGCCGACAGGTGCTCGGTGGCGGTCACCTGGCGGTTGCCGAACGGTGCATTGCGCGCGTGATAGCCTTCGATCTCTTGCGGGGGCAGTTCCGAAAGCCCGAACGTGGAACGGTGCGGCACTTCGTCGGCTTCGACGTAGCCGAGCCGGCGTCCGGTCGAATCGAATTTCGGAATCGGCGACGGCGTCAGCGCACCGGTACCGATCACGAGACCCTGCATCCGGCCGCGTACCTCGTCGAACGTTGTCCGGTAGCGGGGATTCACCGGCGGCGCCTCCTGGCCGTCGGTAATGAACAGCAACTGCGCATCGTAGCGCTGCAAGTTGCGCAACGTGTCCAGCAAGCCGACCGCAATGCGGCTGTCGGCGGCCCAGGCCATGCGCCAGTCCAGGTGCTGCAGCGCGTCGGCGATGGCCGCGAAGCCCCTGCAGGTCTCGATCGGCTCGAACAGCAGCGCGGCGTGGCGCTCGGTGAACACTCCGAGTCCGAACCGGGAGCCGCACGGAAGATCGGCGACTGCGCGGTGCAAGGTCTGCCGCACGAACTCGAGCCGGCTGACCGCGCGCCCGCCGATACGATAGTCCTCGACGTTCATGCTGCGCGTGATGTCGACCACTGCGATGTAGCTGAACATCGGCTGCGGCTGGAGCTGCTGCCAAGGAAAGCAGGCGAGCACCGCGAGCAGCCACGCCAACGCCAGGCCGATCGTGGCAGTGTCGGCACGCGGCAGGCGGCGCATCAGGGCAGCCCGCGTGGAAAGCCCGGCACCTGCGTCCAGAGCTTGCGGGCCTGGTCGTCGTCGGCCTCCTCGCCCGCTCCGTTGGCGGCCGGATCGAAATCCGGCATCAGCCGGGTGGCCACCTCGAGGTTGTATTTTGCGTCCCAGAACGCCGGGTCGGCGCGCAGTGCGCGTCGATAGGATTCCTTCGCCAGTTCCGCCAGCGGTGCAGCGCGGTCCGCTTCGCCGCGCGTCGTTTCGGCGAGTGCCTGTCGGAGATACAGGTTACCGAGATCGTAGTGGACCGCGGCCTGAAAGCGGGCCTCTCCGAGGCCGGACAGGTCGGATAGGATCGACTGCGCGTCCGCGACTTGCTCGCGGCGTGCGAGCAGCAGCGCGTAGGCCAGCCGTACCGCCGGCGCTGCCCCGAACCGTCGCTCCGGACCGATGTCCTTGCCGCGGCCGAGTTCCGTGATCGCCCGCGATACGGCCCGCGCCTCCGACCACTGCAGAGCTTCCCGGCCCGCGCCGGCCAATGCCAGAAGAGCCACGGTGCCGGCGATGTAATGTCTGGCCGTGCGGTTCACGCCCGGTACTCCAGCAGCTTGACCCCGACCAGGGCCGCCAGCGCGAACGCTGCCACGGCGAGCGATGCGCCGCGGAGGTCCCTGCGCGGTTCGATCTCGTGGTAACGCATCGGCAGGCTTTCCAGTTGGCCGATGTCGGCCGTGGCGCGCTGGATGCCGCCCGGTGATTCCGCCTCGTAGGCGCGGTACGGGATGCCGAGGCTCTGGAAGAATAGGTGGAGATAGCGCTCCGGCCGGGCTTGCGGGCTGTCGTCCTCAGGCGACGGGGTGTCGAACAGCCCGGGGGTCCCCTCGGTACGCAGGAAAATCCAGTACAGCCGAATATCTTGCTCGACGAAGGTCCGGCGCAGCAGGGATTCGCTGGCCGGATCGATGATCGCGGCCCCATCGGAGACCAGCAATACGCTGCGCGAACCCGCCGCAGCGCTGTCGACGAAGTAGGACAGGGCCAGCGCCAGACCTTTCGCCACATGGGTCTGTGCCAGACCCGGCAGGGCGGCGGCGCGGATCGCGGCCGCGACCGCCTCGCGATTGTCGGTCAGCGGCAGTACGAAAAGCGGGCTGGTGCTGAACGCGGCGACGCCGATGCGATCGTGCGGACGTCCGGCAATGAACTGCTCGAGCAGACGCACTGCTGCGGCCGACTTGGATTCCTCGTCGCCCGAGGGCGCGCGCCCGGCGAAGCTGTCATCCATGCTGCGGCTGCGGTCGAGCAGCAACACGATGTGCGTGCCCTTGCCGACCCGTTCGACCGTCGTTTCACGGAGGTAGGGACCGGCGAGCCCGATGATCAGCGCGCCGAACGCCGCAACGCCGACTAGCCTCAACGCGAGGTCGACGGCGAGGGACCAGCGGTCGGCCGGCAGCAGCGCATTCCAGGAATAATCCATCCGAGCCAGTGGCGATCGCCAAAGGGGAATCAGGCAGATCGGTACCAGCCAGAGCCAGCCGGATTGACTGAATGCGAGGTTCATCGGTGCCGCCTCTCCGCTTGAAGGCAGGCGAGACAGAGCGCTTCCAGCCGTTCCGGCCGGAACGATTCGCCGGCGGCCGATGGAGACGCCGAAACCCCGGCCTTTTCCGTATCATCGGTCGAGCCGAAGAACAGACCATAAGACGCGGCGAAAAAACTTTCGATCTCTTGGCGCAGTCCTTCGTAGTGCGGGTGCCGGTCGAAGAACTCCGGCAGGCGTTCGGCGAACAACGGCTCACCCAGGCTGCGGTCGAAAGCCCGGTGCACCGTGCTGAACGCCTGCCTTCGGAGATCCGCCTTCGCGCCCTGACGACGCAGCCGGCGCAATGTGCGGTGGGCGTCGCGAAAGGGTCGGCCGCGGGCATCGACGCCGAGTAGGCCGCGAAGGTGAGCCAGATAGACCAGGGCGCCGGTCGCGGCAAACGCGGCGAAGGCCATGCGCCTGAGCGGTGTCGACGTGTCTGGCGGCGCGGGCCATGCATCCGGCCGCACCGGGTCCGTCTCGGCGCTGTCGAGCACCGCGAGCCCGTGAATCGGCGTCATCGTGAACGGCCAGGCGGGTATGTCCTGACTGGTGGCCCCCTCCGGACCGTCGAATCGCAGCGTAAAGCCGGGCAAGGCCAGATTCTTCACGGTCAACGGCGCGTAAAACACCTGGTAATCCAGCAGCAGCCGGATGCGGCCGCCGGGAGCGTCCTCGACGCGTACATTCCGAAGCTCGGCCCACCGATTCAGCGGCCCGATCGTCGGAATCGAACGCCGATCGAGGGTGCGGTTCCGGCCAGGCTGGATGATCAGTTCGTGGTGAATCAGATCGCCGATGGCATAGCCGTACGGCCGTGGTGTGTCGCGCTGGATCGCCGGAGCGGCTGCCGGTCGGACCGGGCCGGCCGCCAGCAGACCGCATACCATCGCGGCGACACGCACGCCCCGCATCAGGCCACCCCGAGAAAGTAACGCGTCAGCCGGTCGGCGTCGAAACCGTCGGACAGATAGAGCGGCTCGCGTCCGCATTGCCTGAACAGCGCCGTCAGGCGCTCGCGGCGCTGGCGCAGGTTGTCGGTCAGCCGTTGGCGCAGCGCCGGGCGCAACAGCAGCAGGCGCCGGTTGCCGGTCTCGAGATCCGTCAGTTGGGCGATACCGGACGCGCCGGGCATCGCCTCGCCGTCGTCCCAGAGTACCAGCGGAACGACTTCGTGGTGGGCCAGCGCGGTCATCACGGCGCGTAGCAGCACCAGAGGGAAATGGAAATCGGACACCAGGAACACCAGGCAGCGCTGCCCGGGCAGCAGTCTGGCTGCATCGCCGAGGCCGCGACAGCCGGAGCCTTGCGAACGCATCCCGCGAAGCCGATGACTCAATCGGAAAGCAGGGCCCGGCTGGCGCGACAGCGGCAGCGAGAAATCCCCGCGGACGCGATCCGCAGCGCCGATGATTCCCAGCCGATCGCCGTGGCGGTAGACCGAGGCGGCCAGTGCATGGATGAAATCGGCCATTACCGCGGCGCGGGACTGTCGTCCGCGATAACTCATCGAGCCGGACAGGTCGAGCAGTGCATAGACCCGGATCGCCGAGCGTTGCTCGTACAGGCGGACATGCCAGTTCTCGAACGGATCGGTCACGCTGGCTCTGAGGTCGAGTCGACGCGGATCGGGGTGGCTCAACAGCGGCGCGAGGTGGCGGAACGAGTGTCCCTCGCCGCTGCGCCGGCTGCGGTGGGCACCGGGCCTGGATCCCGCTGCGCGGCCAGGCAGGTGGTAGACGAATTCGGCCGTCTTCACGGGGCGGAGACCGAACGCAGGATGCGGTCCAGCAGTTCTGGGACCAGTTCGGTGCGCCGGTATTCGTAGACCGGCTTCAGGAAGATTCGGTGCATCATCACCGGGCGGAATACGGCCTGGACGTCCTCCGGGTGAATGTGGTCGCGCCGATGCAGCCAGGCCCTGACACGGGCGGCCCGGATCAGGTGGCTCATCCCGCGAGGGCTGGGCCCCGCTTCGATCAGATCGCCCATTTCGGCCTCGGGCAGGCGCACGCCGAAGGACTCGGGCTCGGAGCCGGCCCGCCACAGATCGCGCACATAGCTGCGCAAGGCCGCGGTGGCGGTGACGCCTTCCTGGATGGTTGCAGCGATGTCGTTCAGTTGCTGGTAGTCCAGGACGCCGGCGCGAACCGATGCGACCAGGTGATCGGGATCGTGGAACCGCGACTCGAATGTCAGTTGGTCCTGCACGGCAGGGTCGCTGGGGGTCGGGACGGCGATCTCCAACATGAACCGGTCCCGGGTCGCCGCCGGTAGTTCGAAGGTCTCTTCCTTCTCGACACGGTTGCGGTCGGCGAAGACTTGCAGATGAGGGAAGGTATGTTCGCGGTTGAACGCCGTGACGCTGCGTTCCGCCATGACGCGCAGCAGCAGCGAATGGACCTGAGGCCGGGCGCGGTTGATCTCATTGAAAAAGAAGGTGGACAGGTCGGTTCCGCGGCTCAGCAACGGGCCTGGTGCGACGGCCGGCTTGCCGTGTTCGTCCAGATACGTGTAATAGATCAGGTCGGCGGGCATCAAGTCGACCGTGCCCTCGATGCGCGCGTAGTGACCGCCGATCGCGCGTGCCACGGCTCGGAGCAGCGTCGTTTTGCCGACGCCGACGGCGCCTTCCAGCAGCGCGTGCCCGCGGGCGAACACGGCGATCGTCAGCAGACGCACCGCCTCGGCCTGACCGATCACGGCCTTCGTGAGTTCCTGCTCGAAAGCCATCGCCTGGTCCCACCGGTCGGCGAGGAGATGTTCGTTCTGATTCATGGGCTCTGGTACGACGGGAGCAGTCTGCGCGAATCAGCGATTCCAGTCGCTGCCGCGATGCGTTGGTGATTTCGTCAGCCGCCTGGGCGCCGCCAGTGCCGAAACTGGCGGCGTGGGAGGACGTCGTTCCGGCGCGGCTGTCGGCGCGCGCGACCGGCGCAACCTTCGTTACTGGATTTCTTCCACCTTGTAGACGAACTTGCCGGTCTTGGCGTAATGCTCGGCACGCTTCTTGTTGCGTTCCTCCATCGCCTTGATCGATTGCGACTGCTTGTTCAGTTCGGCCGGGTCGTGCTTGGGATCGTATTTGCTGCCGGCGACCTGGGCGGGGTAGCCGGGTTTGGGTTCCCAGCAGTTACCTGGCGCTTTACAGCGGGTGCCGTCGTAGGCCTGTGCACTACTCGCGGCGGCAAGGCTCAGAACGGTGGTCAGGACGAGGGAGTTGCGGTTCATCGGTCGAATCTCCTTAACGTTGGGGAGGAAATCATTTGAGCCATTCGGCCTTGCTCGGATCGCCTTTGTAGATGCTGCGCAGCCAGGCCATGATCTGCAGCATTTCGTCCGAGTTCAGATTGGTGCTTTGCGGTCCCATCATGCCTTGGGCGCCGCCCCAGAGAATCTCGAATAAACCGACATCGGTGGCGCCTCGCGGGTAGGTCCAGTAGTCGTCGGCGAGTCCCGGCCCCAGTTTGCCTTCGGCTTCATGTCCGTGGCAGCCGGAACAGGCCGAGAGGTACAGGCTGTGACCCTTTTCGATCATCGTCTGATCGGTGTTGTAGGGATTCTTGCCGGTTTCCTTGAATTTCTTGAACGCCTCGGTGTCGCCGCCGGCCTTGCCGTATTCGAAGGTCAGGGTTTCGCCGGTCACGGCATGGCGGAAGGTAATTTCGGCCGCAGCCGTGGATAGGCCGAGGGCCGCGCCGATGCCGGCGATGGCGGCAATGCATGCTCGTTTCATGGGAATCGTTCTCGTTGTGGAAAATGATGCGGGATTCAGCATGGAATCAGTGCTTCTTGGCGGGCGTTCCGGCACGCGCCGCATTGGCTTCGTTCAGGGGCAGCAGCGGAATCCCTTCCGCTCGGAGGAGTTCCTCGATCTCCTTGCTGCGTTTCTTCAACACCCGGTCGATGTCGTTCAACAGCGGTTTGCCGTTTTCCTTTCGGACACCGACCGATGTCGAGAAATGGAACGGAACGGCCTGGCCGTCGGCCCGGACCTGGTGGTCCGGAATGACGCGTATTCCCAGCTTGTCATTCGCGGCCCTCACGTAGCGGCCGGCCTGCGGTCCCCAGATCACGGCCAGATCGGCATGGCCGGAAGCGACTTCCTGGACCAGCTTTTCCGGGTCCCAGCGCACATACTGGTTCCGGCGGGCCTTGTAACCCACCAGCGACTGCAGGTAATTGAACTGATCGTTGTAGCGCCCGATCTTGCGCAGCATCGTTTCCGCGGGGGTGTCCGGCAT
The DNA here is from genome assembly GCA_964644665.1 of uncultured Methylococcaceae bacterium. Lineage (GTDB taxonomy): Bacteria > Pseudomonadota > Gammaproteobacteria > Methylococcales > Methylococcaceae > Methylotetracoccus. Next base: position 47,425 of record CAZXXC010000011.1, on the reverse strand, counting down.
GAACGCGATCTGCTTCGCCTTGGCGAGATAGTCGCTGTCCCAGTCCTCGACCTGGACGCCCTTCGGGTAGACGAAGACGTATCCGGACCGGTAGTAAGGCCTGCTTGTCAACATTCGGGGGTCGCCGGTATCGACGCCGATGACCACGTCGCAAAGGCCGCGATCCAGTTGGTCCCGGATGAAATAACGCGGATCCTGCCACCAGACGTTCTCGACGGATCGTCCGAGATCCCTGGCAATCAGTTCTGCCAGCTTGTTCTCGAAGCCTCGGCCTTCCTTGTCCGAGTAGGGAAGTTCGTTTTCGGCCGCGCAGACCTTGAGTGGTTCTGCGGCGGTACCGGTTACTGCCCACGCAAGTTGGAGCGAGCCGGCAATCAAAGCGATGCGCATGAAATGCATGATCGATGGGTACTTGATCGTTGCTGGGGGGAGGGGAGCGGGCTCGCACCACGCTCCCCTGCTGTGGGTCAGTTCAGAGCAAAGACGAACACCGACCCGCCCATTTGCGTGTGATGCGCCAGTTCCTTGAATGCGCCCACTGCGCCGAGGCCGGCGGTCGGGTCCTTCAGGTCGAATACCAGGCCGACACCCGGCCAGCCGCCGACGCCGGAGTAGATCGCGACGTACTGCTTGCCGTTATGCTGGTAAGTCATCGGATGGCCGATCACGCCCGAGGGCAGCTTGAACTTCCACAACAGATCGCCGTTGCGCGAGTCGCGGGCCTTGATCCAGCCGTCCAGCGTGCCATAGAAGACCAGGTTTCCGGCGGTGGCCAGCGTGCCGCCCCAGACCGCAAACTTTTCCGGCACGTCCCACAGCATCTTGCCCGAGACCGAGTTCATGGCCTTGACCTGGCCCAGCGTGCCTTTCGGTCCCGGGTACATGTTCAGCGTCGCACCGACGAAGAACTGACCGGCCCGATACGGCAGCATGAACGGTTCCCAGTCCATGCAGATATGGTTTACGCCCATGAAAAACAGCTTCTTGTCCGGGTCGTAGGATTCGATGCCCTGGTTGTGATAACCCATGGCTGACGGGCAGATCCCTTTCGCCTCGTGATCCATGTAGGTGGCATATTCGGGGTCCCGGATCGGCAGACCGGTCTTCAGATCCACTTTCTTGACCCAATTCACGGTATCGTCGATCTTGAACGCGTTGACGAGGGCGCCGGTTTCCCGGTTCAGCGTGTAGACGATGCCGTTACGGTCCGGGTGGGTCAGTAGCGGCTGAACTTTGCCGTCCACTTCCTGTTCGGACAGGCCCATATAGTTGACGCCGGCGTAATCCCATTCGTCGTGAGGTGTCTTCTGGTAGCCGAATTTGGCGCGGCCGGTGTTCAGGTCACGTCCCCAGATCGTCATGGTCCATTTGTTGTCGCCGGGCCGCATGGTTTCGTTCCACGGAGCCGGGTTCCCGGATCCGTAGTAGATCATGTCGAGCTTCGGGTCATAGGCGTACCAGCCCCAGTTGGTACCGCCGCCGATCTTCCAGGCATCACCTTCCCACGTCTGCAAGCCCAGCCCGAATTGGCCGTAATGCGGGTTGTGCTCGTTGAATTTCGGATCGAGCAGCACGTCCTCGTCCGGGCCGGTGGCGTAGGCGCGCCATTCCTGGCGTCCGTCCTTGATGTTGTAAGCGGTCACGTAGCCGCGGACGCCGAGTTCCGCGCCGGCCGAGCCGACCAATACCTTGTCTTTGGCGACGAAGGGCGCTCCGGTCAGCGTCGACCCCATCGCAATGTCGGAATTCTCCATCTTCCACAGCTCTTCGCCGGTCTTCGCATTCAACGCGACGATATGGCCGTCCAATTGGTTCAAGAAGATCTTGGCCGGACCGTGGTCGCCGGCCGGTACGTAGGCCAGCCCTCGGTTGACGACGTCGCAGCAGGCGACGGCGCGGGCTGCCGGGTTCTGTTTCGGCTTGTACTGCCACAGGATGCGGCCCGGGTCGTTCAAGTCCAACGCGAAGACATTGTTCGGGAACGGGGTGTGCACGTACATGATGCCGTCCACGACCAGCGGTGCGCCTTCGTGGCCGTGCAGAGTGCCGGTGGAAAAGGTCCAGGCCGGCTTCAGATACTTGACGTTCTCCGCGTTGATCTGGGTCATCTTGGAGAAATGCGTGGCGGCATAGTCCTTGGTCTGCATGACCCAGTTGCGATCGTCTTCGGCCATCCTGGCCAGGTCGGTGTTGGCCTCGGCCGTGCCGGCCAGGAATGGGGCTCCTCCCGTCAGTAGGGCAGCGCTGATCGCCGCCGCCAGTTTGCGATGTCGCATTGTGGTGCTCCTAAGCTCGTGTTCTCGTTCGGGCTGCCTTGAGGCAGGGTGATCATCCGCGATGCTCACGGCCGGCAATTCTGCCGGGTAGGCGTCTGCGGGCGTACGGAATTCAGCCCGACCAAGGACGGGAAAAAATCCGACACAGACGGGAAGAAGTCCCTGAATGCGCTCGGACGGCCGGGGGATGGGCGCCGTGCCATGGCCGGAAAGGAATCCCTTGCCGGAGTACGGCGCAGCGGACGGGAAAATTTCCCGAATCGGAGTCGGTCGGGTGCCGCCTATTGTGTGCGGGGAGCCGCCCCACTACCCTCTGGCGGTTGCCCGCACGGCCGGCATTCGCCGAGCGGAATGCAATACCGGTCATCCGTTATCGGGAGGTTCGCGGCAGATATGAGATTTCGGCGCCTGGCGGGCAGGTTCATCGTCGGCTTGCTGCCGTTGATGTCGTGCGGTGTGTCGGCGGAAGGGTTCAAGACGATCAAGTCCCGGGTCGGAGTGGAATCCTGTCGCAGCACTGTGCTGGGGAGACGACCCGGAAAAATCGTCAAGCTCGAGTTCAAGACCGAGCGGGGTATCCCGATCTACGAATTCGAGGTGTCGGGAGTGGACGGGAAGACCTGGGAACTCGAATGTGACGTGTTCGAGGGGAAGATCGTCGAAGAGGAACGCGAGGTCGTGTCCGCGGACGACGCCGCGTTCCGGGCCAAGGCCCGGGTCAGCGAGCAGGACGCGCGCGGTGTCGCGCTGAAGGCGCATCCCGGGACGGTGATGGAAACCGAGTACGAGATCGAGGCCAATGGCGATGCCTCGTATGAATTCGACATCCGTCAGGCAGACGGGTCGGAAGTCAAGCTGGAAGTCGATGCGGCCAGCGGCAGGATCGTCGAGGATGACGAGCAGGAGTGGTATCAGATTGGACAGGAGTGAGCCGCCCGGGGAGCCTGGAAGTACCGCGAGCCGTCCGGTCGCGGTCGGTCAGGGTTGGCGTGTTCGCTCGGGACTGAGCCTCCGTGCCCGGCTGAACTTGATGATCGGATCGACGATGCTGCTGATCGTCGGCCTGGGTTTCGTGTTCGCGATCTACAGCGCCCGGCAGTCGGTGGCCGAAGAAGTGAGTTCCACGGTAAATCTGGCCATGCAACTGATCGAGGCGGGCCTCGCCGAGCATCGGGATACGGACCGGCCGATCGCCGGTTGGTTGTCGCAGTTGGGCCATCTGGATCGTACGCGCCACCTCCGGATCCGCATCGACCAGTCACCTGCGACGCTGGCCGGCCGGCCGGCGGATCAGCGGGCAGGAAGGGAGGAGGCGCCGGACTGGTTCGCCTGGGCCGTCGCGCCGGAACCGGTGGTGGCTGAAAAGCGGGTGATCAGCGATGGTCAGCCCGACATCGCGATCCGGATCGAAGCGGATGCAGGCGACGAGATCGACGAAGCCTGGCACGAAACCCAAGGCTTCCTGTCGCTGATCCTGGTGCTGGCCGTAGCCATTTACGGAGTCGTTCACACCACCGTAGGGCGTGCCTTTCGCACCATCGGGGTCATTCTGGAGGGCCTCGAAGAAATCGACAAGGGTGACTACGGCACGCGCCTGCCGCATTTCCCTCTGCCGGAATTCGCCCGTATTTCTCAAGCCTTCAATCACATGGCGGCGAGTCTGGAGAATACCCGGAACGAGAATCGCGCGTTGGCGCAGCAGTCGCTGGCCATTCAGGAGGAGGAGCGGCGTTATCTCGCGCAGGAACTGCACGACGAACTCGGTCAGTCGCTGACCGCGATCAAGGTCATGGCCGCCTCATTGAGGCAAATGGGGGGCAAGGCGCAAGAACCGGTCGAGCAGATCATGGCCATCTGTGACCGCCTGTTCGGCGTCGTGCGCGGAATGATGCGCCGGCTGCGGCCTACCATGCTCGATGAACTGGGCTTGAGTGCGTCGATCGAGGATTTGATCGAGCACTGGCGCGCACGGCATCCGGCGCTCGATCTGACACTGTCGTGCGAAGAAGGTGTGGACGAATGCGCCGGTCCGGTGCGCATCCACTTGTACCGTATCGTGCAGGAATGCCTGACCAATATCGTCCGACATGCCGATGCCAGACGGGCAAGCGTGGAATTGAGCCTGATCCGAAGGCACCCCGCGCCGGCCGTTTGGATCCGTCTGGTGATCGCCGACGACGGCAGGGGATTCGATGCGGCGCAGCCGCGGCGGGGGCTCGGTCTGCCGGGGGTCCGCGAGCGGGTGATCAGCCTGGGCGGCCGATTCGAATTGAATACCGCTCCGGGTCGCGGTGTCGAGATCGAAGTGATGGTGCCATGCGGAGAACCGACTGATGAGAGCCAAGATCACCGTAATGCTGGTGGATGATCATGCCGTGGTGCGCGCCGGCTATCGGCTACTGTTGTCGCAGACCGAGGATATCCGTGTCGTCTGTGAGGCGGAGCGCGGCGAGGAGGCTTGTCAGATGTATCTGGAACACAGGCCCCAAGTCGTCGTGATGGACCTGAGCCTGCCGGGAATCGGCGGTCTCGCGGCGGTGCGCCGCTTGACCAGCCGTGATTCCGCGGCCCGCATCCTGATGTTCAGCATCCACGACGAGCCGGTGTATGTCGTGCGGGCACTGGAGGCCGGGGCCAAAGGCTACATCACCAAGAGTTGCGCGCCGGAAGTCCTGGTTGATGCGGTGCGCCGCATCGCCGGCGGAGACACCTATCTGGAGCAGGAACTCGCGCAGAAAATGGCGGTGCAGAACGTCACCAAAGCGGAGCGCAACGCGACGCTGAATGCCCTGTCGGCGCGCGAGTTCGACGTGTTCTGCCTGCTGGCCCGCGGCTTCACGACCCGGGAGGTCGCCGAGGAACTGCGTCTTGGCTACAAGACCGTGGCCAATTATGCGACGCTGATCAAGAGCAAGCTGAATGTCAGCACGACCGCGGAAATGGCCCGTCTCGCCTATCAGTATGGGTTGATCCTGGACTGATCCCAGACTCCCGGTCCACCGCGGCCGGTCGCGTCGGCCAGGCGCGGCGGTGTCGCCGCACCCCGACAGGACGGAGCCTTCCGTGGCCGCCGGCCGAACGGCCGCGGCCGGAACACGGAGCCGCCGACTTGCCTTCGCTTCCGCCCGCCGACACGCCCGTAAATTCAATCCCCACGCGGGTTTCAGTTGCCCCTGTCGCGCCGCGAAGGGGTTCTCCGAGCGCCGACGAACGGTGGTGCCTGACCCCTTTCGGGTGCATGGCATTGATCATGCTTGTATCGTCGGAGCGCTGCCATCCTGTGTCGCCGGACAGCCGGGCGGATGGCGTTTCAGGACCGAATCGAAAGCGTCCAGGGTAAATGCAAAAAGCCCCTTGCCATTGCCGCGATAGCGCGGTGCTGACGATGCGCTTTTTGTTCCGTACCAATAGTGGCTATCCGATTCATGGTCCCTTGATATCGTTATTGAGGTTGGAGTCCGTCAAAGGTTTCTGAGCCCGACGTGCTTCAGATTGATAATGGTATCGATCGGATCACCGAGTAACCGGTAGCCCTAAGGCATGTAACTTCACGATAATGAAATACACATACGATAAACGATCGGGCGCGGTGGCCTGTTTTCTTCGGAGTTGACGGCCTCACGCGACGATTTGATGGCGAGACAAGATTTAGAGGGGATGATTCTGGTGAGAAACGAAATTTTCAATCACGGTGGGCTGTTGACGTCATCGATGCAGCGGTCACGGGTTTCATTGGCGGCGCGCGGTCACGCGTCGGTCAGACCGCGCTCGCTCTGGGGGTTGGGGCTGTCGGCGGTAGCACTGCTCGGGTTGTTCGCGGTCGGCCTGAAGCCGGTGGAGGCCGCGACCTACTATGTCGCGACCTGGGGTTCCGACGGCAATCCGGGCAGCGAGTCGGCCCCGTTCCGTACCATCGGGAGAGGTGCCTCGGCGGCCAACGCCGGCGATACCGTGTACGTCCGGGGCGGTACCTACGTCGAATCGGTGAACATCACGAAATCCGGCAATTCTTCGGCTCCGATCCGTCTTCACGCCTACCCCGGCGAAACGCCGGTGATGGATGGACAGAGCTGGACGCCCGGGACCTGGGGCTCATTGATCCTGTTGAGCGGAAACTACATCGACGTATCGGGGTTCGAGCTGAAAAATTCCGCTCAATACGGAACGATGCTGTACGGACACCACAATAGCGTCCGCAACATGAATGTGCACCACAGCTATCTGAACGGTGTGACGGCTCGCGGTGACTACAGCCTGGTGGAGAACTGCCGGGTGTGGCAGAACTCTCTGGACAATTACCAGGGTTCGGGCAACGGCATGTGGGGAGCCGGTCTGACCGCGGCCCGTGATCCGGTGAATGGGATCACCGACGGAGCCGTGTTGCGCCGGAACGTCGTGTACAACAACTGGGGCGAAGGAGCGTCGACGTTCGAGGCGAACGGCACCGTGATGGAAGACAATGTGGTCTATGACAACTGGACGGTGAATCTCTATCTGTCCGATCTGACCAATGGACTAATACAGGGAAACCTGGTCTACACGACGCCGAATAATCCAACCGGGCGCAGGTCGACCGGTATGGGCCTGGCCGATGAAACGACCAAGAATCCGTCCAGGAACATCACGATCGTCAATAATGTGGTGAGCCAGACCGCAACCAATTTCACGTGGTGGTCAGGTATCTCCAATTCCGGTATGAATAATGTGCTGGTTGCGCATAATACCTTCGTGAATGCGACGGGGACCAATATTGCCATCGGTTACGGCAGCCACCAGAATACCCGTTTTGCGAACAACGTCATTCAGCAGGATGATTCGGCGCAGATCGCCTGGGTCGACAGCAGGAACGGTGGTCTGACCTATTCCCGCAATCTCTGGTCGAAGAGTCGGCCGGGAAACGTGTCCTCCTGGGACGACATCGTGGCTGACTCGCTGCTGGCGCGAATCGGCGGTACCGTGGCCGGTCAACTGAGCGGAGACTGGTTCAAGCTGCAGTCCTCGTCCCCGGCGATCAACAAGGCCAATGTCATCAGCTCCATCACGCAAGATTTCTTCGGTAACAACCGCGATTCGACGCCGGACATCGGCGCAGTCGAATACGGTTCCAGCACGGCGGCACCCAGTCCCGCACCGACTCCGCCGACGAACAGCGGAAGCAACCTGGCCTTGAACAAGCCGGCGGTCGCATCCAGCACCGAGAGCGGCAGCTACTCCGCGTCGAATGCGTTCGACGGTAACGGTGGGACCCGGTGGTCCAGCCAGTTCTGGGATCCGCAATCGATCTCTGTCGATCTCGGCGCCAGCTACAACATCAACCGCGTCAAGCTGGTCTGGGAGGCCGCCTATGGCCGCTCCTACCAGATCCAGGTCTCTTCCGATCAGGTCAACTGGACGACGATCTATAGCACCACGAACGCAGCCGGCGGTACGCAGGACCTGACCGGTCTGAAGGGGACGGGTCGCTATGTCAAGATGCAGGGTACCGCCAGAGGAACGGGCTACGGTTACTCGCTCTGGGAGATGGAGGTCTACGGCTCGGCTGCGGGCACCGGGAGTGGCAATCTGGCGCTGAACAAGCCGGTCACCGCCTCGTCGATCGAGAATTCCGCCTATCCGGCGAACTATCTGGTGGACGGCAATACCGGTACGCGCTGGTCGAGCCAATTCTGGGATCCGCAGTGGATCACGATCGATCTGGGCGCGACTTACAACATCAGTCGCGTGAAGCTGTTGTGGGAGACCGCGTACGGTCGATCGTACCGGATCCAGGTGTCGACGAACGGGACCAACTGGACCGACATCTACGGCACGTCCAATGGAACCGGCGGCACCGTGGATTTGACCTCGGTGTCCGGGGTGGCCCGTTACGTGCGGATCTACGGTGACGGAAGAGGGACCGGCTGGGGCTATTCGCTCTGGGAAGCGGAGGTCTACGGAACGCCCTGGCAGTAACCGTCCTCACCAACCGCTGCGAGCAGGCGAGCAACGCCGCCGGCAGGTCATCTGCCGGCATTTCGGGGGCATGTTCTAGGCGAACGTGCCCGCTCGCACCCCCCCGTGCCTGCCGGAGCCGATCCGGCCGGCCCCATCGCGGGGACTGCGGAGTGTGCACCGATTCCAGATTCGGCGACGGGCGGACCTGGTCCACCCGTCGCGTCCGTTCAGTACAGTTGTTTCAACGAACGCGCAAACGATCCGATCACCAAGGCGGTCGCCAGTGCGCCGGCTCCCACGCTGAAGCCGCCGAGCGGCAGCAAGGACGCAATCAGGCCGGTCAGCGCCGCGGCGCCCAGCGCTCGGCTGCAGCGCGTCGCAGCCTCTTGTCGGGAAGGCGGAGAGATGTAATGAATGAACAGCACGAACAGATAGCGCAGGGCCCCCGGGATCAGGATCCACAGGCCGAACCGCTCGCTGCCGTAGAGCGCCAGGCATAACGCCAGCGTAAAGAACGCATCGACTTCCTTGTCCAGTGTCCCTCCGTAATCGGAACTGGTGCCCGACCGGCGAGCCACCCAGCCGTCGACACCATCGAACAGCAGCACGGCCGCTGCGAGGCCGAATGCCAATAGCGGCATCCGATCCGCGAACCAGAGCAGCAGGCCGACGAGACAGAACCGCAGCGTGGTGATCCGATTCGCCGCGCCAAAGGTTCCGGCCGGTGTCCATCGACGCCGGAGTCGCCAGGTCAGAGCGCCGAACGACCAAGCGGCCAGCCCGGCCGATGCCATCACCGGCACTCCGGCCAGCACCGCGGCCAATCCGGCGAGCATCAGTGCACTGTGGCGATGCGTCCAGGTCGCGATGATCGGTCCGTCTGGCTGTTCCATTGCCGCAATGTTAACAGCCCACGCCGGTGCAGACGCATTCCGCCCGCTACAATGCCGGGGTGAGCACCATCGACTTTTTTCGCCCGTCCGGTGAACGCGATCCATCCGGCGGAAACAAGTTCAATCGGCGGATCATCGAGCGGGCAAGGGAGTGCCGTTTTCCGCTCCGTGCCGTCACGGTGGCGCCGGAAGGCGCCGGTTCGCGTGCCCGCGCGTGGGTCCCGCTGGAAGGCGGTGGAGGCGCCGATGGCCGGCTGTGCATCTGGGACAGCCTGCTGATGGCGCGGTATTCGGTGCTGAACCGTGATATCGCACCGAGATCAGATGCTTTTCTTATGCATTATCTGCCATCGCTCGATCCCGGGTTGAACGCCAATGCCCGCGACCAGGCGCGGGCATTGGAGGATCGCATCGCGGAGCGGGCGTCGTTTTTCATCGCGACCGGCCGCGGCTTGGCGGCGCTGCTGCGAGAACGCTACCCCGGTGTCGAATCCTTCATCTGCGAACCGGGCGTGGACAGCGTCTTTTCCCGTCCATCGCGGCGGATCGCGGACCGGACCGACGGGGTCCCGAGGCTGCTGACGGTCGCCAACCTCGTTCCGGCCAAAGGATATCGCGATCTAGCCCGAATCCTGCTCGACATGACCGACCGCGACTGGGTCTGGCATCTGGCCGGCCGTCTCGATGTGGCGCCTGAGTTCACCGGTGAATTCAGGCGATCCGTGGCCGGCCTGATCGCGTCGGGACGAATCGTCATGCACGGTAGCCTGGCATCCGCCGCATTGGCCCGATTGATGTTCCAGATGGACGTGTTCGTTTCCGCGAGCCATTTCGAGTCGTACGGAATGGCGTTGGCCGAAGCGGTAGCGGCGGGGCTTCCGGTCGTGGCGACCCAGGTCGGCGAAGCGCGCAGAATCGTCGGGAACGGTTCGCCTGCCCAGTTGATTCCGGTCGGTGCCTGGGACGATTTCGCCGCGGCTCTCGCGGCCATGATCGGGCAAGTGCGGTCGCAACTCGTGCCGCAGTGTCGTCGATCGAAACCGGCTCGCAGTTGGGATGAAACGTTCGCCGATTTCGCCGCGGCTTGCCGGCGCGGAGCCGTCTCGCATCGATGATCCGCAGGCCGGAATGGTCCGGTCGATGTCCGTGCGCCGGGCGGTCGCGCCCCGGGCGGCGGGACGGCCCGAATGCGTGTGCGCTGGTGCGATTCAGTCGCGCATCCGAAAAGCCCGCCACCCCTTCCGGCCGATCCTCGGCAAACGCTGCCGACTAGATTTCGGCGGCGTTCAGCCAGGTGTCGTGAAGATTGCACACGCTCAGCGCGTACAGCTGCCCGCGGTAGTCGCCGAGCGGAAAGCTGGATAGCGGCGAGGAATCCTTGGTCGGGTCGAATATCTTCTCGTTCAGGAACCTGAAATCCTTGTCCAGCAGGACGTGCTTGACGATGTAGTGCTCGTATCCCTTCATCTCGTGCGGAGTGATGATCTGAACGGTGGCGGTTCCCTCCGCTTTCTTGAACTCGATCAACGGCAGGTGTGTCTTGACCTTGCCGCTCCAGCGTCCGGGAGCGTCCGCCGTGTAGTAGACGCTGCCGGCCATGCCCTGGGATGGCGGTATCGCCGCCGCGACCCATCGAGGGGCGATGATGCCGACGCCGGCGCCGGCGAGCACGAAGCGCACAAAGTTTCGTCGATCCATAGGTTTGTCCCTCGGCTGGTTTGAGCGCGAATGCCGAACGGCCGATCGGAGCCTGGTTCGGCCGGATTCATGGTACCGAGGAGCGTAAAGTCCGGCAAGCGCCGGCAACTCGCAGTGTCAGGTGCGCCATGGATGGTCCGGGAGGTCGCTGAGGCCGATCACGCCGACACCGGCTTCGGCCACCGCGTGATCGTTCTCCACCGAACTCCCGCTGACACCGATGGCACCGATCAGGATGCCCTCCCGGTTGACGATCGGGAGTCCCCCGGGAAAGGTGATCAACCCCTCGTTCGAATGCTCGATGCCGAACAGCGGGCCGCCGGGCTGGGACAGGCTGCCGATCTGTCCGGTCGGCATCCCGAAGAAACAGGCCGTTTTCGCCTTCTTGATCGCGATGTCGATGCTGCCGACCCAGGCATCGTTCATTCGGGCGAATGCCTTCAGACTGGCGCCGGAATCGACGACGGCGATGCACATTCGGGTGTCCAGTTCCTCGGCCCTGGCGATCGCCGCGGCAACCGCTGCCTGGGCCTCTTCGAAGGTGACATGCATGATTCTCTCCTGTTGTCGAAGCCTCTGGTCGAGGCCATCAGCCGTCGCATGACGGATTACCGGCGCAACGTACGCCGAATGCCATTCCGACGCAACCATGGGGTGAGGCGGAGCGATCCATGGTCGAGCCCATCGGTGCCGGCGTGACGAACTGGAGGCCGGGAATGAATGGCGTGCCCGAGCCCGACGGAGTGGTCGCAATGGGCCGAGTTGCCGCCGGAGATCACGAGGCGCCGCTGCCCGCAGTGGCCAAGTGTCCGGCAGACACCGGTCGCCCGCGGCTGCTTGCCGCTCCGAATGGTTGAGCGTAAATTGACCGCTCTGCACCAATCCGGAGGGGAGACTCGATTTGGAAATCACCGCGACCGAATTGCTGCCGCTGAGTCCAGACCTCTTGCATCGGTCCTGTGATCCTTCCTGTCTGGATTTCACGACGACCGAGCAGCTGGCCGACATCGGCGTCATCATCGGCCAGGAGCGCGCGCTGAACGCGATCCGGTTCGGCATCGCGATCGACCAGCAAGGCTACAACATCTTCGCATTGGGTCCGGCGGGGGCGGGCAAGCTCACCGCGGTGCGCGAAATCGTCGGCCGGGAAGCGACCGACCAGTCGCCGCCCCGGGACTGGTGCTATGTCAACAACTACTCCGACCCGTCAAAGCCGAAGGCGCTCAGCCTGCCGGCGGGCATCGGTCGGCGCTTCGCGAATGACATGGAGCGCCTGGTCGAGGAGCTCAGCACATCGATTCCAGCGGCGTTCGAGGCGGAAGAGTACCGAACCCGATCGGAAGAGCTCGAGGAGGAGGAGAAGGAACGTGAGGCCAACGCGATCAACGAACTGCGGCGAGAGGCCAGCAACCAGCACATCGCGCTGATTGAAACGCCGACGGGGTTCGCCTTTGCGCCGGTGAACGATGAAAAGGAAGTCCTGAGCCCGGATCAGTATCATGCGCTGCCGGAAGAGCAGCAAAAGCAGATCCGAGACGCGATCGGGCATCTGCACCAGCAATTGCAGAAAGTCCTGCGCCAGTTTCCCGCCTGGCGCAAGGAAGCCAAGGAAAAGCTGAAACAGCTCAACAGCGAGATCGCCACATACGCGGCCAACCATCTGCTCAGCGAGTTGCAGGAACGCTATGCGGAATACCAGGACGTCAGCCGCTTTCTGCAGGAGACGGAACTCGACGTCGTCGCGCACGCCGAAGATTTCCTGCCGAAGCAGGAGGGCGGCATCAGCTTCCTGGCGCAGGTTCCGCGGTCCCACCCCGGTCAGCGCTACCGGGTCAACCTGATCGTCGATCACGGTGAGGCGGCGTCGGCTCCGGTGGTTTTCGAAGATCTGCCCAGCCACGCCAATCTGATCGGGCGAATCGAATACCAGGCGATGATGGGCGCGCTGCTGACCGACTTCACGATGATCAAGGCCGGCGCGCTGCATTGGGCGAATGGCGGCTACCTGATCCTGGATGCCCGCAAGCTGTTGATGCAGCCGTTCGCCTGGGACAGCCTGAAGCGGGTGCTGCAGTCCGGCGAGATCCGCATCGAGTCGCTGGAACGGGCCCTGGGTTTCCTCAGCACCGCGACACTGGAACCGGAACCGATCCCGCTTCGCATCAAGATCGTGCTGATCGGCGAGCGCCTGCTGTACTACCTGCTGAATTTGTATGATCCGGAGTTCCGCAGCCTGTTCAAGGTGGCCGCCGACTTCGACGAAACCATGGACCGCGACGCCGAGAGCAGCGCGATGTATGCGCGTCTGATCGCGAGTCTGGCGCGCCGTGACCATCTGCGCCCGCTCGACCGCGACGCCGTGATTCGGGCGATCGACCACAACGCGCGGGTGGCGGAGGACGCCGAGAAGCTCAGCACCCACCTGCGTACGCTGGTGGATCTGCTGAAGGAAGCCGATTACTGGGCTTCCAGAGCGAACCGCGAGGTGATTTCGCGCGACGACATCCAGGCGGCGATCGATCACCAGATTCACCGGGCGGACCGGGTTCGCGAACGGATCTACGAAGCCATCCGGCGCGGTATGGTGTACATCGATACCGAAGGGGCGGTCGTCGGCCAGATCAACGGACTTTCGGTGATCGGTCTCGGCGACTTCGGCTTCGGACAGCCGTCCCGGATCACTGCGACCACCCGACTCGGCACCGGCAAGGTCATCGACATCGAGCGCGAAACCGAACTAGGCGGTGCCATCCACAGCAAGGGCGTGTTGATTCTGTCGAATCTGCTGGCGTCACGCTACGCGCATGCCCAGCCGTTTTCGGTGTCGGTCAGTCTGGTCTTCGAACAGTCCTACGGGCTGGTCGACGGTGACAGCGCGTCGCTGGCCGAGTCGTGCGCGATCCTTTCTTCGCTCGCGGACCTGCCGATCCGGCAATCGATCGCGGTCACCGGGTCGATCGATCAACATGGCCGGATCCAGCCGATTGGTGGGGTGAACCAGAAGATCGAGGGTTTCTTCGACGTCTGTCGCGCCCGCGGACTGACCGGCGACCAGGCGGTGCTGATCCCGCAGGCGAACGTGAAGCATCTGATGTTGCGCGACGATGTGGTGCAGGCTGCGCGGGAAGGCCGATTCCACGTCTATGCGCTGGAGACCCTCGATCAGGCGCTGGAACTGCTGCTCGGCGTCGAACCCGGCACGCGGGGCGATGACGGTGCCTTTCCGGCCGACAGCATCAACGGCCGGATCGAATCCCGGCTGCGGGAATGGGCCACGCTGCAGCGCAAGCTGATGCAAACGGACAAGGACGATGCCGACGAAAAGCGCTAGCGAATCGGTCCGCCGCGTGCGCATTATCGTCGCGCTGAACGCCTGCCGGCGTGACCTCGACGGCTTGCAACTGGCCGCGAGTCTGGCGGCCCGCAAGGGCTGCGAGCTGGAGGCGCTGTTCGTCGAGGAAGTCAATCTGATCAACGTCGCGGATCTGCCGTTCACCAAGGAAGTCGCGCGCAGTTCCGGCACCGAGCGCGAGTTCGACCCGCCACGCGTCGAACGCGCCCAGCGTGCCAGCCTGTCGCAGATCCAGCAGGCGATCGACCGGCTCCACGAAGATCTGCGAGTACGGGCGAGTCTGCGCGTGGTCCGGGGCCATTTCGTGCGGACCGCACTGGCGGTCGAGGGCGATGTCGACGTGCTGGTACTGAGCCGGCGCGGCGAGTCCGGTGCCGGAAAACTACAGGCCGCGGGATGGCTGCGGACCGCCCGTCCGGCGGGTGCGCAGCCGATCTGGGCCATCGTCGACGGCACCGAGGCGTCCTTTCACGCGCTGCAGGCCGCCGCCGAGTTTGCCGCTGCAGACCCCGTCCTGCTGGTCGTCGCGGTACCCGGCAACCGCCCGGACCTGCCCGGAAAAGTCCTTCAGCGACTGGCGGCGGTGGGTCGGACGGCTTCGTCGGCGACCCGGATCCTCGCGGTCGAGCCGTTCGATGCCAATACCTTGCTGCGGCACATCCGGCTGAGCGGCTGCCGGCTTTTGGTGGTCAAGCGCGCCGACGGTGAACTGCTGGAACAGGTCGCCGAAGCGGCCGAGTGTCCGGTCGTGCTGGTCTGACGAGGTTGATTCGGAAGCGGCGACGGCGGCGGGCGCGTAGCCGAATGGAGGGGTGGCCGGGAAGCACCGGAGTGCTTAGAATTTCGGAACTCGTCAAACGCTGGAATCGCCCATGCACGTCACCTTGGTCCATGTCCATGTCAAGCCCGAATCGGTCGAAGCCTTCATTGCCGCGACGCGCGCCAACCACGAAGCCTCGGTGCAGGAGGCGGGCAACCGCCGCTTCGATGTGTTGCAGAATCCCGACGATCCCACCCGATTCATCCTCTACGAGGCTTATGCGTCGGCCGACGATGCCGTCCGGCACAAACAGACGGCGCACTATGCCGGGTGGCGCGACGCGGTGGCGGACATGATGGCCGAACCCCGTGTCGGCGTGCCGATGGTCGGGCTGTTGCCGAAGGACTGATGTGATCACGCCATTCAGCATCGGTCGGTTGCCGCGCATCGAGTTCGGCGCCGGAACAATCACGAAACTGCCGGATATCGTGGCACGCTACGGTCAGCAGATGCTGGTCGTCGTGGGTGCCCGCTCGTTTCAGGCATCGCCCCATGCGGCACCGTTGTTCGACGGCCTGCGGGTGCGGGGCTGTCGCTGGGATTTGGTGTCCGTGGCCGGCGAGCCGTCCCCGGATTTCGTCGATGAGGCGGTTCGCGTCCGGCGCGGAAGCGCCATCGATGCAGTGATCGGCATCGGCGGCGGCAGCGTGCTCGATGCGGCCAAAGCGATCGCGGGCTTGCTTCGGCCCGGCAATTCGGTGATGGATCACCTGGAGGGCGTGGGACCGGAGAAGCCTTACCGAGGTCCGGCGACGCCGTTCGTCGCGGTGCCCACCACGGCCGGGACCGGTTCCGAAGCCACCAAGAATGCGGTGCTGTCGCGGCATGGCGCGGATGGTTTCAAGAAGTCGTTTCGGGACGATCGGCTGGTGGCGGATTTCGCGATCGTCGATCCCGATCTGCTGTCGGGCTGCCCCCCGGCATTGATTGCGGCGAACGGCATGGATGCATTCACCCAGTTGCTGGAAAGCTACGTCTCGCTCCGGTCGAATCCGCTGACCGATACCTTGGCGATCGGCGGCATGCGGGCGGTTCGTGACGGGCTGCTGGCGTGGTATCGGGGCGGTGACGGGGCCGCCGCGGGTCGGGAACGGATGGCGTTTGCGTCACTGTCGTCGGGGATCTGCCTGGCCCAGGCCGGTCTCGGCTCGGTCCATGGTCTGGCGCAACCGCTGGGCTCGCTGTTTCCGATCCCGCACGGCGTCGTGTGCGGTACGTTGGTTGCGGCGGCGACCCGAGTGAATGTCGAAGTGATTCAGGCGCGGGAACCGAATCATCCGGCGCTTGCAAAATACGCCGAAGTGGGTCGGCTGCTGAGCGGCTCCGACGATCTCGACGACGCTGGCGCTTGCGCGGCGTTGCTCGCCACTCTGGAGCAATGGACCCGAGAGATGGACCTGCCCGGTCTTTCGACGCTCGGCGTCGGTGAGACGGATTTCGGTCGCATCATCGCCGACTGCCGCGGTTCGAGCATGAAGACCAATCCGGTGATGCTGACCGACGGCGAAGTCGAACGGATCCTGCGAGCACGGCTCGGCTGAAGCCGATCCCTGTGCGCCCGTGCGATGCCTCTGTGTGCCGACGCTCGTTCGCGCCGCCCGCTGGCATTTGCCGGTCGGGCGGACCGCGACCCGTGTTCCTCGTCGGTGATCGTCCGCGCCGGTGCTGCTGCCGGGGTTATACGTTGCGCCGCAACACCAGCAGGGTGACGTCATCCTGCGGCGGTCCTTTGCAGTGGTCGCCGACGGCATAACGGATGCGTTCACAGATCACCGCGGCGCTGTCCCCCGTCACGCTCTTCAGAACCAGTTCCAAACGCTTTTCGTCGTACATTCGGCCGTCCGGATCGGTGGCATCGGTGACGCCGTCGGTGTAGAGCACCAACCCGTCGCCTTGCTGTAGCTGGGCCTCGCGGTCGGCAATCCTGGCATCGGCAAACACGGCGAGCAGGGGGCCGGTGGAATCCCCCAAAGACTCCACCGCGCCATTGGCCCGAATGATATAGGGCGGGTTATGACCGGCATTGGCATAAGTCAACCTCCCGGTCGGGATATGGTAGCGTCCGTAGAACGCGGTGACGAACATCATCGGCGCGTTGTCCTCAAACAGCGAGCCGTTCAGCGACATCAGCGTCTCCGCGGGGCTCCGCGTACTCGCGCTGTAGCTGCGCAGCATGGTCCGGGTGACGGCCATGAACAGCGCGGCGGGAACCCCTTTGCCGGAGACGTCGGCGATCACGATGCCGATCGTGTCGCGATCGATCTGGAACCAATCGTAGAAGTCGCCAGCCACAAAACGGGCCGGCATGAAATCCCCTGCGATCTCGACGGCCGGGCTTCCGTCGTAGGGTTTCGGCAGCAGGCTCCGCTGGATTTGTAGCCCGATGGCCAATTCGCTCTCGACGGCCTGCCGGGCAGCCGCATCGCTCAACCGCGCGGCGACGTTTTCCTCCAAGGAAGCGATCATCAGGTTGAAATCGCGAGAGAAACGCCCGATTTCGTCGTCGCCCAAAGGGCCCTCGACGCGGGTATCGAGCTTCCCCTCGGCGACCTTCTGCGCGGTTTCGGCCAATGCCTGTAGCGGCCGCGTCATCACGGCGGTCGCCCACCACAGCAGGGATAGGATCGCGGCGGTGCCGAATCCTTGGAGCAGGCCTTGCCGCAGCAATCGTGCATGGACATCTTCCAGCGCTTCCGTGTCGCTGACCAGGGCGAGCACGCTCCAGTCGGTGGTGCTGATGCGCCGATGGCTCAGCAGTCGGTCGGGTTGGTTGCGGCCTTCACCCGGAACTCGCACGGTGCCGTCCGAGACCGCGGGTATCCGCCGGGCGATCTCGGCAAACATGGGCTGTCGTTGCTGCTCGGCCAGTTCGGCGAGCGACCGGGCCGGAGCCCGCCCGTCCGCGCTGACCAGGAATGCGCCGCGGGGATCGATCAGTGCCAGCAACCCGGGTTGCTGGCGGCTGCGGGCGAGGAGTGAGGTCAGCGAGTCCACCGTCATGCTGACCGTTACCGTTCCGGCAAAGCCGCCTTGACGGAGTATCGGCACGACGCAACTGACCACCGCAGTGTCGGTG
This sequence comes from uncultured Methylococcaceae bacterium, assembly GCA_964644665.1. Classification (GTDB taxonomy): domain Bacteria; phylum Pseudomonadota; class Gammaproteobacteria; order Methylococcales; family Methylococcaceae; genus Methylotetracoccus. The sequence goes on along the minus strand of CAZXXC010000011.1, from coordinate 29,376 downwards.
GCCGGATCGAGATGCGGACCGATCCAGAATGCTTCCGTTTCGGTGCGGGCGCGGCGGTACCACGGCTCGCGCCGGATGTCGTAGTTCGGGCGGTTCAGATCGATCGCCTCGATACGCGGAGCGCCCGGGGGGCGGTAGACCTGCGGCAGCAGCCGGGTGACCCAGGGCTCAAAAGCCAGTGCTGCACCGTAAACCCAGGAATGACCCTCCACGCTTCGACGCAAGACCCGATGGCGCTCATAGTCGCTCAGCTTGGGGTGCTCGGCGAACAGACCGGCGTTGCTCTTGGCCAATTCGGTAACCAGCGCCAACTGCATGTCGACATCGGTCGCCGTGAGATGGGTCTGTTGTACGATCCGCTGCTCCGATTCATGGAGTTCGTCCGCCCGTCCGATGGCGTATTCCAGTGCGATCACCGACAGCTGCAACAGCAGCAGCGGCAGGCCGATCAGCAGAATCAGCCGGCTGCGCAGCGTGTGGATCGGCAGGAAGCGCATCAGCCCGCGGCCGGCAGAGCGGTCTCCGTCGCGATCGGTTTGACGTGGATGCCGACGGATCGCCCCGGCGCTCCTCGGCGGGCGCGGTGCGCGGCCGGGTCGAAGGTATCCGTTTCCCCCGTTGTACCGCACGGTCATGATTCGCTCCTCTCCGGATGAATGGACGCTGATCGGGCGGGCCGGCCGTGAATCTCGCGTGGCGCCGCCTCATCGCTCGCTTTCCTGGAACGGCCAAGATTCTATGTTACTCGCCGGCATGAGGTCCGGTAAGCGGCTTACATCAATCCCGTGACATTTCGTTCCGCGATGAGCTTTCGTCTCCGCGCACTGCGATCGAGTGTGTCGGCTTCATGCAGCAGCGCTCAAGATCCGATTGCGGGACGGCGCGAGGCCGATTTCTTCCGGTCGGCCGCGGGTTGCAGACAGCGCGTGTTGCGGCGGTAAGCGATCCACAGCAGCAGGAACCACACCGGCAGGATGTACAACGACACCCGGGTGGTCGGCTGAAGCGCGAGCGCGACGATCACGAACACAAAGAACGCCAGCACGACCTGCGGCATGAAGGTCCCGCCGGGCATCTTGAAAGTGGAGGACGCATGGCCATCGGGGCGCCGCGTTCGGAACGCGATGTAGCAGAGCAGGATGATGGTCCAGACGTAGATGAACAGCAACGAGGCGACCGCACCGACCATCTGGAAGGCGTCCATCACGGAGCCGCCGACAGCGAGCAGCACCGCGGCGGCCAGCAGCAGAATGGCGGCCAGCAACAGGGCGTTGGCCGGAACACCGCGAGCCGACAAGCTCCGGAAAAAGTGGGGCGCGTCGCGGCGCCAGGAAAGACCGTAGAGCATGCGCGAGGTCGAGTAGATCCCGCTGTTGGTGGATGACAGCGCGGAGCTGACCACTACGAAATTGACCACGGAAGCCGCTCCGGCAAAACCCGCCAGCGAGAACATGCCGACGAACGGGCTGTTGTCCGATGCGATGTGCGGCCACGGCGTCACCATCATCAGTACCGCCAGCGTGCCCAGGTAGAACAGCAGGATGCGGATCGGAATCGTCGTGATCGCCCGAGGCATCACTTGCGCCGGGTTTTTGACTTCGGCGGCCGTGGTGCCGACGATTTCCATGCCGACGAAGGCGAACACCGCGGTCTGGAAGCCTGCCAGCACCCCGCTGACGCCGGTCGGGAAGATGCCGCCATGTTTCCAGAGATTGGCGACCGATGCCCGGTGCCCGTCCGGTGAAGTGAAGCCGGTGGCGACCAGGAACAGGCCGGCAGCGATCAGGGTCAGGATGGCGAAGATCTTGATCAACGCGAACCAGAACTCGATTTCCCCGAAAGCCTTGACGGTCAGCAGATTGAGCGTCAACAACAATACGACGGAGAGCACCGCAGGGATCCACAGCGGCAAGTCGGGCCACCAGAACGAAACGTAACCGGCGACCGCGATGACTTCCGCGATGGCGGTGACGATCCACGCGAACCAGTAGGACCAGCCGGTCGTGAAGCCGGCCCAGGGACCGAGGAGATCCTCCGCGAAATCCGCAAACGACTTGTAGGACAGGTCGAACAGCAGCAACTCCCCCATCGCTCGCATCACGAAGTACAGCATGAAGCCGATCAGCGCGTAGATCAACAGCACGGCCGGCCCGGACAGTGAAATGGTCCTGCCGGAGCCCATGAACAGCCCGGTGCCGATGCAGCCGCCGATGGCGATCAACTGGATGTGACGGCCGGCGAGATCCCGTTTGAGTTCTCGGCGCTCGTCGTGGCCGGGTGCTGAGGCCGCGAGGGAGTCGGTTTCGGTGGGCGTCGGGGCTGCGTTCATGGTGGGTGCGGAAAGACGATTCAAAGGGCGGATGCGGGTCTACGGAACGTCCGCCAGCGGTGATTCAAAGCGATGGTCGCTCATCCGGCCGCGTTCGTCCATCGTCGGGAGACAGTCCGGCTGCGGCGCGCCGCGGGAAATCCCGCACCGGCTGCGGCATTTCCAAGGTCTTGGACCGACCCGGACCTTGCGTTGCAGCGAGAATGGGCCGGCCGGGCCGTCGCACGCGGCGGTGTCATGCCGCCGCGCCGGTTGATCCGACGGGTAGCGAACTCCGGAGTCCCCTCGACATCGCGGTTCCACCGCGGTTGGCAAAAGACTTGCTCATTCACCCGGAGGGCCGAACGATGGCGCTCTTCGGAGCGGGCGTGGCCTGCCGCGCCCTCCCTCCATCGATCGGCGGGGCGAAGGAAATGACTCAAGCGACATAACCCAGTGGCAACCAGACCGACATGAAGACCAGAACACCTCTCGCCTTATCGGCCGTCCTGCTGGCCCCGGCTTGCGTGGGTATCATCGGCCGCCGGCGGGACAAACCTGCAGTCTAATCCGCGCTGCGGATCGGTTGCCCGCCCTTTGGCGGGTGAGGCTTGATGGATGGAATATCAATGTGACGAGGATGACACGATGGATAAACTGAGCAGCCGGCTGGTCGTCGCTGGGCTTCTGGGTTCGGCCCTGAGCACCACGGCGGTAGCCAACACCCTGGTAGTCTCCGGGACCGTTTTCAAGCAAGCCGGCGGTACCACGTTCGATACCTGGAAAATGAACATGTCGTCCGCCGGCACGTTCACGGTGGACGTGAGGGCTTACGAGGCGTCTCAAAGCAGCACGACGGCCACCGGCTACCATGCTGCTGATCTGAATGGAGACGGGGAGCTGACCTGGCTGGATCCGGATACCTATTTTTACCAGGACACCGGCCTGTCTCTGCAGGCCGCGGACGCCCTGGTTCGCTGCGACGATACCGGCAACAATTGCCCGGTCTACCAGAACGGCCTGACCGCCGCTACCAGTCCGGTCGTCGTGAGGTCTCATTTGCAATCGGAAGCGCCGGTCGACGGCTCCATTCACTTTCGGCGCGATCCGTGGTTCGACGTCAACGCGGCGGCCGGCAGTTACCTGTTCCTGGTGGCCGATTACCTGTTGAGTCCCGTTGAAGCGGCGGGAGGCATCAATGCCAATGACAGCTTTTCCCCGCCGAGCGGCTTCGCGAACCCGATCACCGATCACGCCGATTATCAGGTGACGTTCAGTTCCGACACCCTGCATTTCGAGTTGTCCGGAAATACCATCTCCGTTACCGCGGTGCCCGTTCCCGCCGCCGTCTGGCTGCTCGGCAGCGCGCTGGCCGGCATCGGCGTCACCGGCCGCCGCCGCGGCGCGAGCAATCTGTAGTGCCGGCCGGCGGACCGGGAGGCCGCCGGAGTTCGCTGCCGCCCGACGCTCGGATTGATCGTCTTGCCGACGGCACTTCGGGTTCACACCGTCCTGTTGCCGCACGCTGAACCGCGGGTCTCGCGGATGACCGGAGATGCCGACGGTGTCGGCATGTCCCGATGTTTCGGTCTCGCCTGGGGCGTTCTGGCTCGTCCACCGCCAGCGATGGCGGCGGCGCGCTTCGCCCGGTCTCTTCTCTTTCCCGCCGCCTTGAACCGGCAGGGCGCGTGGCGGTTCTCCTCCCGATGCCTGGACCGATCGGACGATGTCCGCGCCGTGACCAGCTTGTCTATAATGGCGCGACCGGCAGGCGGAACAGTAGCGAGGCGAACCGATGACGACCAGCAGGCGGATGATCCATCTGGGCTTCGACTCGACGCCTTATCCCGCCGGTACGCATATCTGCTTCCTGTTCAACGACGACGAGGAGCAGCGCAGCGTGATGGCGCGCTATGTCGAGGGCGGTCTCGATGATCGCGAGCAGGTCCACTACTACGTGGATTCGGTTTCGCCCGCGGAACTGAACGAACAGATGCGGAAGCTCGGGGTGTCGCTCCCGGACGAGCAGGACGGCGGCCAGTGCGTGTTCGTGGAGGCTGAAAAGGTCTACTGTCCGGATGGGCGATTCAGCGTCGGGCGCATGTTGGACCGGCTCGCCGACGCCCACCATCGAAGCGTCCGGGAGGGCTTTGCCGGTGTCCGGGTGACCGGCGAGATGAGCTGGTCATTGAAAGACTACCCCGGAAGCAGGGACCTGCTGGAGTACGAAGCGCGCATCAATCTTCTGGTACGTGACGTACCGACCACGGCGGTCTGTCAGTATGACGCGCGTCTGTTCGACGGTGCCACGCTTTACGGTATTCTCAGCGTTCATCCGATGATGATCGTGCACGGCCGGGTGGTGCGAAATCCCTACTACCTGGAACCCGAGGTCTTTCTGGCGCGCGCGCAGCGGCGATCCCGTTAGGCCATGGCCGTTGCCCATCCGAGAGCCGATGTTCTCGGCCGCCTGCTCGTTGCGCTGCAAACCCTCGACATCCTGCCGGGCCGCGAGAGCATGGCCGCTTTCCTCGATCGGGCGCTGGTCGAGGTGCCGGGCGTGGCTTCGGTGCGCATGCTGGCGCCGGACGACTGCTGGCGGGATACGGCATCGTTCGGAGAAGACGGCGGCGAATCCGCCATTGATTGGATACCGATGGGAACGCCGCGAGGCAACTTCGGGTGTCTGCAACTGAACGTCGATGATCCGCATGCGTACGCGCATTACCGTTCGTTCCTGCTCAATCTGGGCCATATGCTGGCGACGGTTCTGGAGAATCGCGAGAATTCGGAACGGCTTGCCGACGCCAACCGGCAATTGAACACGTTGGTCGGCGACCTGGAACGACGGGTCGACGAACGTACTCGACGCATACTGGAGGATCAGGAGAAACTGATGTTGTCAGCGAAGGTCTTCGACTGCAGTGCCGAAGGGATCATCATCACCGACGCAGAGCAGCGCATTCTGACAGTGAACCGCAGCTTCGTTGAAATCACCGGTTACACACTCGAGGAAGTCGTGGGCAAGACGCCCCGTGTGCTGCGTTCCGGCCAACACGACAAGACGTATTACCAGCACATGTGGTCGATGATCGAAAGTTCCGGCCAGTGGCAGGGCGAAATCTGGAATCGCCGCCGAAACGGCGAGTTCTACCCGGAATGGCTCAGCATTTCGTCGGTCAGCAGCGGTAGCGGAGCGGTGACCCACTATGTCGGCATCTTTTCCGACATCACCCAGCGCAAGCAGGCCGAAGAACGCCTCCAGTTCCTCGCGCATCACGACACGCTGACGGAACTGCCCAACCGGTTGCTGTTTCGGGATCGCTTCGATTGCGCGCTCGCGCGGGCGGTGCGCGAGCGATCCAGGCTGGCGGTGTTGTTTCTGGATCTGGACGGATTCAAGCAGGTCAATGATTCCCTCGGTCACCGCGGCGGTGACATCGTGCTGCAGAGCGTTGCCCGGCGGCTGATCGAGTGCCTGAGGAAATCGGATACGGTGGCGCGGCACGGTGGCGACGAGTTTCTGATCCTGATTCCCGATCTCCGGGACCGTACCACGATCGACGGGGTGGCTACCAAACTGCTCGACCGGATCGGTACGCCTTACACCATCGAAGGCGATGAAATCTATCTCTCGGCGTCGCTCGGCATTGCGCTTTTTCCGGAGGACGGAACGGACTTCACTTCACTGATGCGAAACGCCGACATTGCCATGTATCAAGCCAAGGAAGCGGGGCGCAACACCTACCGCTTCTTCAGGGACAGCATGAATGCCGGAGCCGTCGAGTATCTCGCACTGCGCAGCAGCCTTCGGCGAGCGTTGGCCGAACAGGAGTTCGAACTCTACTACCAGCCGCAAGTGGATCTGGACAGCGGGGCGGTGGTGGGTGCCGAGGCCTTGCTGCGATGGATTCCCAAAGGTGCAGAACCGATCCCCCCGTTACAATTCATCCCGGTCGCCGAAGCCAGCGGCCTGATCGTGCCGATCGGCGAATGGGTCATCGAACAGGCATGCCGGGATGCGGCAGAATGGCAACGCCGAGGGCTGCCGGCCATCGTCGTGGCGGCCAATCTGTCCGCCATCCAGTTTCGGCGCGGCAATCTCGAGCAGACCGTCGCGCGGGCGCTTGAACATTCGGGGCTTTCGGCGGAGTGTCTCGAACTCGAATTCACCGAGTCGATCCTGATTCAGGACAACGAGATGGTGCTGGCGACGGTTCGCAGCCTGAAAACGTTGGGGCTCAGCCTTGCGATCGACGATTTCGGTACCGGCTACTCGAGTCTCGCCTACTTGAAGCGCTTCAACGTGGACAAGTTGAAAATCGATCAATCATTCATCCGCAACCTGTCCAACGACCCGGAAAACCAGGCGATCGTCGGGGCCATCGTGCAGATGGCTCGCAGTCTCGGCCTGCGCACGGTCGCCGAGGGCGTCGAAACCGAAGGCGCCGTCGCGGCCTTGCGTCGGCTTCACTGTCGCGAAGTACAGGGGTATCTGTTCGCGAAACCGATGCCGGCGGAGGAATTTGCCGGATTTCTGGCGGCTTCCGGCAGCCGCGGTTCGAACAAATCCCAGCAACGTAGGGGTTCCGGCAGCGAGTGTCCCGCTTGAACGGCGCCGCCGCTCTGCTCTTCGAGTGCGGATTCAGACGTCACGCGCCGCGCGCCGGCTATGTCGTTTCGAGTGAAGTGCCCGAAGGAAGTCGCACGATGACAGGCTCGTCGACCCGGGCGTGATTTCCGGAAGCCCCGACAAGATCAGGGTTCTGATCGGGTTTGCGCTGCTCGCGGTAGTCGGCACCTACCTGCTGATTCCCGCCGTTCCGCAGGATCCGTCGTATCATCAGTTCGCGGATCGGAACACGCGCCTCGGAGTCCCGAATTTTTGGGATGTGATCACCAATCTGCCGTTTCTGCTGGTCGGCGTGGTCGGCATCCGGGCGCTGCATCGGGGCGAGTTGACGATATTGCCGGAACTCCGATCCGGCTATCAGGCCTTTTTCATCGGCGTCGCTTTGGTGGGGCCGGGGTCCATGTATTACCACCTGTCGCCCGGCAACGCGACGCTGGTCTGGGATCGTCTACCGATGACCATTGCGTTCATGGCGATGCTCGCGTTCGTGATCGGCGAGTACGTGTCCGTGCCGGCCGGACGGTTGCTGCTGTGGCCGTTGCTCGTGATCGGCATGATCTCGGTCCTCTACTGGCATTCCACCGAACTGCTGGGCCGTGGCGATCTAAGGCTCTACGCACTGGTCCAGTTTCTGCCGCTGCTGTTGATTCCGGCGATCCTGCTGCTGTTTCGTTCCGCCTTCACCCATGCCGCTTCTTTGTGGACCCTGCTCGGTGTCTACGCGCTGGCGAAACTCGCCGAATACCTGGATGGGCCGATCTTTCGGCTACTCCCGTTGAGCGGTCACAGCATCAAGCATTTGCTGGCGGCTGCCGGTGTCTACTGGTTCCTGCTCGGGCTCCGGCGCAGAGGGTTGAATCCGGATCGTTGCGATTGAATCGAGGTGCGCCGCCCGAACCGGTGCCCGCGAACGCCGCGGCGGTCGGTGCGGAGGCGGACTCCCGATGTCGCTCAGTGCACGTTCTCGCGCATCGTTCGGAGCAGATCCGGCGGGATCGTCGCCAGCCGGCCGTCCGGTTCCAGAGTCAGCCGCCCGGTCTGAATCGTTCCGAGCAACTCGGGGCCTTGCGGTGTCAGCCGGCAGACATCGCCGTTCCGGATCACGCGGGTGCGGGGAACATGGCAGGATTCGGCGATCGCGGCGTTGGCCGCGAGGTGGCGGGGGGTGCCGTGTACCGGGATCACGGCCGGTGGCTGCACCCACTCGTACAGCTTGCGTAGATCGTCTTCGGCCGGATGGCCGGACACATGCACCAGCGCATCGTGGTCCGTCACCACCCGAACGCCGAGCGCGCGGAGCCGTTGCTGCAGGCGTTCCACGGACCGTTCATTGCCCGGAATCAGGCGCGACGAGAAAATCACCAGGTCGCCCGGGTCGAGCAGCAGATGGGGGTGTCGGTCGGTCGCCATGCGCGCCAGTGCCGAGCGCTCCTCGCCCTGGCTGCCGGTGCAGGCTGCCAGAATTTCGCCCGCCGGCAGGTAGCCCAGAATTCGCGGATCGATGATATCCGGCAGATCGCCCGGCCAGTGGCCGGTGCCGCGCGCCACGGCCACCATCCGCTCCATGGCCGGACCGACGACACCGAATCGCCGGCCGATCGCCTCGGCTACCCGCGCCAGTGTCACCAGCCGCGCGATGTTGCTGGCGAATGCGGTCACGACGATCCGGCCGGACGCCGCTTCGGCCAATTCGCGCAGCGGCTCGAATAGTTCCCGTTCGGAGCCGGTACGGCCGGGCACGACCGCATTGGTCGAATCACAGACCGCCGCCAGCAGCGGCTCGCGCCGCAGTGCGATCAGACGTGCCCGGTCATAGCCGGCCCCGACCACCGGGTGGTCGTCCAGTTTCCAGTCGCCGGTATGCAGTACGGATCCGGCCGGCGTCGAAATCAACAGCGCATTGGGTTCCGGGATCGAATGCGTCATGCCGATGTACTCGATGCCGAACGGCCCGATGTGAAATCGCCGCCCCAGCCCGATCTCGACGACCGGTTCATCGTCGAGGCCGGCACGAGCCAGTTTGGCTCGAACCAGAGCGGCCGTGAACGGGGTCGCATACACCGGGCAACGCAGTCGTCGCCACAGATAAGGCAGCGCGCCGATGTGATCCTCGTGGCCGTGGGTCAGAACGATGCCGCCCAGCTTTTCGCGTCGGTCGGCGATGAAGGAGGGGTCTGCCATCAGCACGTCGTGCAGCGGAAAATCGTCGCCGCCGAACGTAATGCCGAGATCGATGACGATCCAGCAGCCGTCATGGCCGTACAGGGTCAGGTTCATGCCGATCTCGCCGGCCCCACCCAAGGGCAGCAGCAGAACGTCGTCGGCCGCGGGAATCGGTCTGAAGTTCCGGTCGGAAGCCATGGCTTCGGTCTTTCGTCGAGGAGCATGCACCGCCATCCGCGGGCGGCGCGGGCCCCGCTTCTCCCTTCGGATCAGTCGGTGGGCGTGTCGTTCCAGGGATCGGGTGCCGGCGCCTTGCCATGCGGGATGTGCGAAACCTTCCGCCGCCACGGGCGCCACAGCCCGCCGGAAGCAAAATTTGCCCATCCCCAGCGCAACCAACGCAGCAGCGAATGCGCAAGCCAAAGGGCCCAAGCCAGCATCGCCAACTGGTACAGACGCAGCGGGACCGAGATCACCCACGGCCGGGGCAGCTCGGGCCCGCTGCGGTCCTGGTACCATTGCAACGCATACGCCGTCGAACCGCCGCCGGCGATCTGCATTTCCGGATAGCCGAGCAAACCCTGCTCGACGGCATGGACCAGGGTCAATAGCGCCACCACGGTCAACGCGCCCAGGCCCAGTTGGATCAGGTTGAAGCGGTTGTCGTCCACAGCCGGGTCCAACCGCCCGCGCTGGCCGAGTGCCAGCAACCAAACCACGACGATGAGGCCGCCGGCGATCTCGATCTGGCTCAGGCCGATCAGCAGCAGCAGCCAGGCACCGGTCTTCAGCGGGGTCCGAGCGATGCGGCCCAGCAGCAACGCGAGGCCGGCGATGACGGCCAGAAGTCCCCAATACAGCACCGCCGGGCCCCAATCCGGACCCCCGGTCAGCAGGACCCAACGGTCGCGCCCCAGTTCCATCTGCACGCGGCTGTTGACGCTGGGCGCGCCGAGGTCGACCGGCGGCGCCAGAAAGTGTTCGCCGATACCGGACTCCGCCCGCCAGCTCAGTTCGAGCTGCTGTGTTCCGGGGTGGAGTGGTATCTGGATCTGGCGCTGCTGCTGACGAATCGGCTGACTGATCCCGTCGATGCTCACTGTCTGAAGGACGGCGTTGTCCGGTAGCGTCAGCGTGTGCTGGGTTCCTTGTGCGCTGCGGATGGTCAAGCCCAGCGTCGCGTCCGTGGCGCGCAGGCCGGGGTTCAGCACCAGCCGGCTGTCATCGATCGTCAGGGTGTTGCCGGGTGCCCCCGCCGGTCGGACGAAACGCAGCAGCACTTCCTCGCCCGGCCAAGGCCGCCATTCCGGTAGCCAGTTGCCGGTCGCATCCTGATGATGCACGACGGCGATGCCTTCGCTGCTCATGTGCCACAGCGGGCTGACGTCTACCCGCCAGGTTTCGGTCCATGCGTTCGTCCTCGGCGCCCGCAGTGTGATGTCAGCCTCTTTCGGCAGCACCGCGTCCCAGCTCGCGAACGGCACGCCGGGCGGAAGATTGACCGACACGAGGCCGTTCCGGGGCTGCATGCCGGGCGTCGTCACGGCTTCGCCTGCGAGCAGCGGGATTTCGATCGAAATCGGGAGTTCCGGCGGTGACAGACGCCGTACCGTGGTGCTGGCCCGCCAGTCGAGTCCGATCCGCAAGGTTCGCTCGACCTGCAGAAAAGCCTCCAGCGGCCGCGGCTCCAAAGGGGATGCCGTGGGGACGTCGCGGCCTTGTGCTCCACGCAGCAGCCGGAGCTGGCTGTCCGGCACGCCATTCGGCTGCACACCTTCCACGGTCCAACCGACGCTCGCGATCTCG
>CAZXXC010000011.1:0-18456 GCA_964644665.1 uncultured Methylococcaceae bacterium | reverse complement strand
AGCGGCAACTGAATCTGCGCACGCTGTGGCAAGGGTCCCGCCAGTACGATCCGGTGAAGTCCCGGCTCGACGGCGAGCCACAGTTCTCCGCTGGAGCGGGCGAGTCCTTCGGCCGGCGCGCCGTCGACCGTGACCCGGTTCGGCCACCATTGATCCTCCTGGCCCGGTAGCGGGACCGTCACGCGCTGCAGGGCATGGACTTCGAGTGTCTGCTGCAGTTCATCCGGCATCACCCGCAGCTGCAACAGGGGGATTTGGGCGCAACCGGGCAGGCACGTCGGGGCTTCGGTCAGACGTCGAGCGAGTTGCTCCAGTAAGGCGGGATCGGGGAAATCGGCCCGCGCATCGGTGGGCGGCAGCGACATTCCCGCCAGGAACACCAGCGTGACCGGACCGCCGGTCGGTTTGAGCCGATATCCCGCAAACCGTGCCGCCAGCAGCGCCAGCAACGCGATCCGAACCAGGTTGAATAACAGGTTCGCGGGCGGCGACAAGAGAAACAGGCGGATCTGCTGTCCGCTGACGACCGGACCGCTCCAGCTCAATGGCACGGTGTTCCAGTGCCATCGCGGCACGCCCGGCCCCGTCTGAGTCAGCGCGTTCGGATCCACCTCGTCGTAATTTGCTGCCCGACCGGACTCCACGAAGACCCCGGCGGCCCGCTTGGTCCGAGGTGGCAACGGAACGACGGACAGGGACTCGGCGCCCTCCGACGCCTCGGACGTCGATGCGTAATCCGTCGCCGTCTGATCCGGTGGCGCGGGAGCGGGGCTGCCGGCCGGTACCACCTGAGCGGTTCGTTCGGTGCCGGTCTCGGCGGGGCTGAGCCACGGGCGGTCCAACTGCGGATAGAGACCGGATCGGACTTGCTGGTAGACGAACGGGACGGCAATCAGGATCAGCAGCACCCAACAGATATTCCGGAACAGGCGCACCCCTTGCGCGATGCGCCCCTCCGGCAATACCCGCAACAACGCAATCGCAATCAGCAGACTCAGCCAGACATACCTCGGCGCCCCAGGCTCGTGCCACATCAACGACAGCGCCAGCACCGCCACCAACGCTGTGGTCCGGTTCCAGAGTCGCGCGGCGGCCAGCGTCGCGATCAGAACGATGAACAGATCCAGCAGCGTCCAGCGACTGATCCAGGTGTCCGGTGCGTGATCGACACCGGTCACCGCCAGCAGTCGCCAACCGGGGGGCAGGTGGAGTGCCGCGCGTGCCTGTCCGAAATCGAGCGCCCAGCCGGTGGCCGGAATCCGGCCTCCTCCGCCCTCGATGCGGCTGTCCGCCGTCATCCGGAGTGCGCCGCGCCGTACTTCGACGCCCACCGGACCCTGCTGCCGCAGACGCGTGATCGATTGCGGCTGATCGTCGATCATCACTCGACCGAGCTGTAGCGGGTCGCGTGTCTCGAGTCGCCAGTTCCGGGTGACCTTGCCGCTCAGGGCATCGCTGACCGTAAATCCGCCTCCGTCGAAATCCAGCCACAGTTGGCGATCGAGCCGGAGCTGATCGGGCTCCGGTTCCGGATCGCCGCGGCGGAGCACGCGCAGCGTCATGGTGTTCTCGCTTGCGATCTGATAGACGGGAAGCTGCTTCCAGTCTTCCGGCAATCCGGTCTGGCGCGGGTCGATCGCCGTCACTCCCTCCACCTGCACCATGCGGAGTGCATGGCGGGCATCGAAGGCCCAGAGTTCTCGCGCCGGCCACGGTTCAGGCAAGGCCGGTAGGGTCAGATGGTCGAGCTCATCGGGATGGCGTGCCAGCATCTCCAGTTGCCAGTCGCCGGGCTGCAGTTGCAGCCGAATGGCGCCATCCGGCTCGACACGTGCGGGCAGCGGGCTGTTCAGCCGGAGCGGTATGAATTCCGGCAGCACACCGCCTTGCAGCCTCAGTTCCCGAGGCAGGCCGGAGACATGCAGCACGATGCGGGTCGCGAGTTGCAGCGGAATGTCATCGACGACCCGGCGGAAAACCTCGACTTCCACCCGGTTCTCGCTGGCCGCTTCGGCACCCTGCGGCGCCGTGACGGCGGCGACCCACAGCCGGCCTTGTTCGTTGAATGCCGGAAACGGTGATTCGCGGCCCTGGATCGAGACCCGCAGCAGGCCGGTTTCACGGGGCACGGTCAAGGCCTCGGGCAAGCGGTCCCAGCGAAAGCCGCCGGTCACCGTGTGCAGGCCTTTCGGCAGCCAGATACGCGGCCGATCCTGTTCCGCCATCACCAGGGCCGGTCTTCCATCCAGCGTGACGGATTGCGGCCAGGCCGCCGGGTCGCCCGGCAACGCAGCCCAGCCGTCGGCATAGGCGCGAAGCTGAGAATCGAAACGCCCTTCGCGCTCGCCGAGGTCGAGTTTCAGTCGGGTTGGCCAACTGCACCGCCGGTCGTCCACCCGGCTGTAAAGGAAAGGGCATTCGAGGGATTCGTGACCCTGTAGCACCCAGGACACCCAGGGTTTCAGCGGTTCCGGCACCTGTTGCGGCTGCAGCGGCGCAGCGTTCGGTGTCGCTGCGAAGGCCGCCAGCACGAACCAGGCCGCAAGCTTGAATAGCGCCATCAGACCGTCCTCCGTGTTCCGGGTTTGGAACTCCCCGCGCCAATTTAAACGGCGCTCGATGCTACGGCAACACCGGTTCCGCCGCCGGTACCGAGAGGTGCCGGTCAATCGCCCCGTTGCTGCAGGGCTTCCGCGGTTTTGGTATGGATTCCGCCGAATCCGCCGTTGCTCATGAACACGACGTGGTCGCCCGATCGCGTGTCGCGGCAGAGCCGTTCGACGATTGCGTCGATCGAGTCGCTGATAAAGATTCGGTCCGAGGCGTCGGCGATCCGCGCGGCGTCCCAGCCCAGGTCCGGCGACTGGAAGATGATGGCCTGATCGGCCGGCGCCAGCGAGCCGGCCAGCGCGTCCCGGTGTACGCCCATCCGCATCGTGTTGGAGCGGGGTTCCAGCACCGCGATGATTCGGGCATCGCCGACTCGGGCGCGGAGTCCCTCCAGGGTGGTCAGGATCGCGGTCGGATGATGGGCGAAGTCGTCATAGATCGTCACACCGTGCGGTCGCGCGTGGATTTCCAGACGCCGTTTGATGTTGCGAAAACTGCAGAGGGCGGCGATCGACCGTTCCGGCGGCACGCCGGCGTGCGCCGCCGCTGCGATCGCCGAAAGCGCATTCCGGGCATTGTGCCGTCCGGTCAGTTCCCATCGGACTTCACCGCAGAGGGCGCCGTCGCGGTATACGGCAAAGTGGCTCGCATCCGGCATCTTCGGCCGGGCCTGCCACTCGGCCGCCGCGGCTTCGTCCTGCAATGCGGTACGTTGTACCGTGGTCCAGCAGCCTTGGCGCAGCACTTCCGCCAGCGGCTGGTCAGTCGCCGGCAGGATGATGAGACCTTCACCGGGCACGGTACGGACCAAATGATGGAACTGCCGTTGAATCGCCGCCAGATCCGGAAAGATGTCCGCGTGGTCGTATTCGAGATTGTTCAGGATCGCGGTGCGCGGGCGATAGTGCACAAACTTGGAACGCTTGTCGAAAAACGCGGTGTCGTACTCGTCGGCTTCGATCACGAAGAATCGCTCGCCGCCGAGTCGGGCCGATGACCCGAAATTCAGCGGGACGCCACCGATCAGGTAGCCCGGCGCCAGACCGGCCTGATCCAGTATCCACGCCAGCATGCCCGTCGTCGTGGTCTTGCCGTGAGTACCGGCCACGGCCAGCACCCAGCGTTTCTGCAGCACACCGTCGTACAGCCAAGCCGCGCCGGAGGTATATGGCAACCCGCGATTCAGGACCGCTTCGACCTCGGGGTTGCCGCGCGACAACGCGTTGCCGATGATGACCAGATCGGGCGCGGGGTCGAGATTCGACGGCCCATAGCCGCGCATCAGCTCGATGCCCTGTTCTTCGAGCTGTATGCTCATCGGCGGATAGACCTGCTGGTCCGAGCCGCTGACTTGATGCCCGAGTTGTTTTGCCAGGACGGCCAGACCGCCCATGAAGGTGCCGCAGATGCCGAGAATGTGAATGTGCACGCTGGAAAGTGTGACAGAAGGAAGGGTCAATAGGTCACGACCGCTCACGCCGGGCGCGGTGCGGGCCGATTAGCGCATCCAGAGAGGCCGCGATTAAAATAGCACAGTAAGGACACTCAAACCGCGTGGTCATGAAAAAGAAGCACTCCATCGATGTAGAGGCTGTCGCCAATTATCTGGAATCTCAGTCCACTCCGGAAGCCGGGCGTTACGTCTTCGCCTATACCGTTACCATCGTCAACAACGGCACGGTTGCGGCTCGCCTGCTGTCGCGCCATTGGGTCATCACCGACGGTAACGGCAAGGTCCAAGACGTTCGTGGCGAAGGTGTCGTCGGAGAGCAACCGCACCTGTCGCCCGGAGAGGCCTTTCGCTACACTAGCGCGGCGATGATCGAGACCCCGGTGGGTACTATGCAGGGCGAATACCAGATGGTCGCTGATGACGGCGATCAGTTCGATGCCGAAATCAGTCCTTTCGTGTTGGCGATGCCGCGCGTGCTGCACTGATTCTTGCTCGTGGCGATCTATGCGATCGGCGACCTGCAGGGCTGCTTCGCCGAACTCCGCCTGCTGCTGGAAAAGGTGGGTTTCGATCCGGCGATCGATCAACTGTGGTTCACCGGAGATCTGGTCAACCGGGGACCGGAGTCGCTGACGACGCTCCGCTTCATCCGCTCGCTGGGCGCGGCCGCGATAGCGGTCTTGGGCAATCACGACCTGCATCTGCTGGCGGTCGCCTACGGCGTGTCCCGGACCAAGCATCGGGACACTTTCCATGATGTGCTGGCCGCTCCGGACCGCGAAGAACTACTGGACTGGCTGCGGCGTCTGCCGCTTTGCTACCAAGACGGTCGCTTCACGTTGATCCATGCCGGCCTGCCCCCGCAGTGGACGGTCGCCGACGCCCGCCGGCACGCGGACGAGGTCCACGCCATTCTGGCAGGCGACGATTGCACGGAATTGTTGCACCGGATGTATGGCGATCAGCCCGACTGCTGGTCGGACGATCTGGTCGGTTGGGAACGGTTTCGCTTCGCGGTCAACTGTCTGACACGCTTGCGTTATTGCGATCGGTACGGCCGGTTGAATTTTCGTGAGAAAGGGCCGCCGGGGTCGCAAGCCGGCGATCTGTTACCGTGGTTCGAGGTTCCCGGTCGCAGAAGCCTGGGTTCGGAAATCATCTTCGGCCACTGGTCGACACTCGGTTTCCGTATCGCCAACGGGTGCTACGCGCTGGATACGGGTTGCCTTTGGGGAGGCGAACTCACCGCACTGCGACTGGATGGTGAGATGCGTCGGATCAGTGTGCCGAGTATCCACGGATCGCAGCGTCGTCACCGGTCCGGCTAGCCTTGCGGCACAGCCGCGCCTGCATTTGAAGGGATCGGGGCCGTTCCGAACTGTGCCCGACGAAGCTTTTCGTCGGTGATGGAGCAAGATTCCATTGAGCTTGCACAAGCCGTCCCGCGTTCAGGTCCCTCCCAACGCGGGACGGTCAAAGACTGGTTCCATGCCTGTGGGCGCTACCCAACTCAATTACCCGCAGTCAACGTCTTTCCTGCGAGCGTCGGCGTTCGTCTTGGACTGGCACTAGCGCCGCCTTCGCGGCTCCATGCTACATCCTGTGTACTGTGATTATAGCGAAATTCGGCACGACAAACACCGGTAAAAAACGGCCGTCCGGTTTGGGACTCACCCATAGGTCAAACCGGCCTCTCTAAAACGGAGGCGCTGTGTTCACCGCCGGGGTGTCCGGATAAAGCGCTCTTTGCCGGCCCGTACCAGCGGCACGTAGAAATGCAGGCGGTACCAACGTGGGAACCAGTGGGTGAACCAAGCCGCGATCGCGAACAAGAGCGCGTTGCCGACGCCCGTCAGCATGCCGCCGTGTGCACCGAGTGCCGGCGAAAGAAAGGTCAGCCCCGCCATGGCCAGAAAGATGCAGCCCCACAGTATGGTCAGAATGTGGTTCACCCGAATGAAATGGTAGTTGTGCCACCAGTCCGGGCCGACCATCTCTCGCGCGTATTGCAGCGTACAAGGTCGGCCCAGCAGGCTGGAGACGAACGCCGCCGTTCCGAGCAGCAGCGGCAGCAGCAGAGGTCGGTAGATGGCCAGCGATCCCAGGTTCAGGCAGCAATGCTGCAGGCCGACCAGCAGGAAGAATGCGAGGATCGCGAGATCGAAAATCTTGAATTCCCGCCAAGCGACGAAGCGTAATGCCAGCAACAGCAGCGCCGCAGTCGCAGCGCCGAGCGCGGGATAACCGAGGTTCAAGCCCAGACCATAGGGCACCCAAGGCAGCCCACCGGCCGACAGGTCGCGTATCACCGCGCCGCGAGGCGCGCTCATGACACGGCGGTGTACTCGCTGAAGATGGCGGCTTCCACATGGCGATGCGGTTGCTTCAGTCCGGCGCGCTCCAGCGCTTCCAGGACCCGTTCCGGATCGACCATGTGATTTAGAGTGTCCCAATAATATTCCATCAGATAGGTCGCTTCGCCGCTAGCGGTGACGAGACGGGTAAAGCGCGGCAGGAAGTCACGAAAGTAGAAGCGCACGAACAGGTTGCCCAGACGCCCTTGCGGCTTGGTGATGTCCATGATCAGCAGTTTTCCGCCGGGTTTCAGCACGCGGCGGAATTCCCGGAAGGTCGTTTCCAGATTGTCCACGTGCCGTAGGGCGAATCCCATGCTGAGGAAATCGAATGTACGGTCGAGTAGCGGGAGCGCGTCGGCGCTGCCTTGCGCGTGATGGGCGGCGAGCCGGCGTCTGGATTCCGCCAGCATGCCGAGGCTGGGCTCGATGCAGGTCACGAGTTCGGCACCGCCCGCGAGCCTCGCCGCGGCGCGAGCGGTGATACCGGTCCCCGCCGCCACATCGACGACGCGCATGCCGGGCGCCAGTCCGGCTCGCTTCAGCGCCTGGCGTCGGTACCAATTGCCGGTGCCGAGAAAGCCCCAACTCGCAATCCGTTCGTAGTGCGCGGCGGAATCGTCGAAAATCTTGCGGAGAAACGGTTGTTTGTCGGTTTCATCCCGGTAATGGGGTGCGAGCACCCGGTGCGGGTTGAAGCGGGCATCGTGTTCCATCGTTGATCGTGATCGGTGTTGCGGAAAACTGTGAGGCGCGAGAGTCGAACATTCGCCGGTGCCGGCTCGCGCCGGGCGTCGTCAGTGATAGTGCACCCAAGTCTGGTGCTCGCTCAACTCGAGCGGCGGTTCGGCCATCCGGGCGACCTGCTGGTGCAGTTCGACAATTCGGTCCTGCCAGTAGCGAGCAGTGCCGAACCATGGGAAGGCGGCGGGAAACGCAGGGTCGTCCCAGCGACGGGCCAGCCACGCTGTGTAGTGAATCAAACGCAGCGTGCGCAAGGCCTCGATCAAGTGCAGCTCGCGGGTATCGAAATCGAAAAAGCCGCGGTAGCCCGCGACCAGGTCGGTCAATTGCCGGGTCATCGCGAAACGGTCTCCGGACAACAGCATCCAGATGTCCTGCACCGCCGGGCCCATGCGGCTGTCGTCGAAGTCGACGAAATGGGGTCCATCATCGGTCCACAACACATTGCCGGCGTAACAGTCGCCGTGCAGACGCAGCGACATGGCCGGACCCGCTCGGTCATAGCAGCGGCGTACCGCGTCCAGTGCCAGCGAAGCGGCGGATCGGTAGTCGCTCGCCGCCTCGGTGGGAACGACGGCGTTGGCCAGCAGGTGCTCCACCGGTTCTTCCCCGAAGCTCTCGATATCGAGAGCCGGCCGGTGTCGATAGGGCCGCAATGCCCCGATCGCATGGATGCGTGCGAGCAGGCGACCCATCCGAACCAGAGTGAGGCTCTCGTTGAATTCGGGAGCGTAGCCGCCTTGCCGCGGAAACACCGCAAAGCGAAATCCGCCGTAGCGGTACAGTGAGTTCCCGCCGACCCCGAGCGGCGGTACCACCGGCAGTTCCGCGTGCGCCAGCTCGGTCAGATAGCCGTGTTCCTCGAGGATCGCCGCGTCGCTCCAGCGGCCGGCCCGGTAGAACTTCGCGACCACCGACGAGCCGTCCTCGGTACCGACCTGATACACCCGGTTTTCATAGCTGTTGAGTGCCAGCAGCCGGCCGTCACAACGGAACCCGGCACTTTCGAGTGCGTTCAGCACCAGGTCGGGGTTCAGTGCACTGTAGGGATGCTTGCTCATGTGCGCCATTCTACAGGTCGGTGCCGGCGTTTCGGACAAAAACGAGGCGGGTGTTCCGCTCTGCTGTCCAGAACGGACGGAAACCATCGCATTGCTGGTGATGATCCGCTGGAGGAAACGCGTGCGGGTCCGACTCGTCCGGCTACCGAAGCCGAGGAAAGCCGGCACGCAAATCCTTTGCCGTCCATTTCGTCGGCACGCGATAATGCGAAGCTCGAGCCGGCAGCCACCCGTGACTCGCCGGTTTCGGCCGCAGACGACCGTCGAGCGACGCGGCGGCGGGTTGCCGTTCGAGTGCGGAACAGGCTGTTTACGGCCGATGGTTTCTCGGGACGCCTGGACGTGTTTGACTATGCGCGCGATGCTTCCGACGGTGGAACAATCGGGCGGGCGCACGGCCCGCGACCTCCAATGATTTTCGAACTCTTCAATTTGGCCATTAACCGAGATAGGCAAACCGATGATCCAAATCACGACGCTGGCCCGACTACCGATGTCTTACAAGGTGCTGTTCACCGGTTTTCTGTTGGTGATCGGCGTGGGCCTGTTGATGGCCGGCGCACAGATCATGCTGACCCATGGTATGGCTGACGGCAAGGCCGGACTTTCGATCAACGACATCGTTTACAGCTACCATGGCAACCGGTCCGGCTCCAAGCTGGAAAGCATGCTGAACGGACAGATGAAGGCGATGGCTCCGGACGAGGTCCGTTTCGAATTGATCCAGTGGGCGCGTGACGGCGCGCCGGCCAACGAGTGGACGCCGAAAATCCAGCCGCTGTTCCAGAAGTACTGTCTGTCCTGCCACAACGCGGAATCCGGATTGCCCAATTTCACAGAGCTGGCGGCAGTGCAGAAAGTGGCCGAAGTCGACGAAGGGGCTAGCGTCGGCTCGCTGACGCGCGTGTCTCACATCCATCTGTTCGGCATTTCCTTCATTTTCCTGTTTGTCGGCTGGATTTTCGGCCTCGCGGAGTTCCCGACCCGATGGAAGCTGATCTTGATCGCGACCCCGTTCGCGTTTCTGATCGTCGACGTGCTGTCCTGGTGGCTGACGAAATATCATCCGATCTTTGCCTGGCTGACCATGCTGGGCGGCATCGGCTACAGCATCGCATCGACCGTGATGATCTTCACCGCCCTGCTGCAGATGTGGGCACCGCGCGATCTTTGGCCCGCAGTATGGAAGAACGATCCGGAGGGTGCGTACTGACGGTTGCGAAGCGAACCCGGTCGCCGTGTGCTGGCCTTGACAGCCCCCTCTACTGCGGCCCATCTTTCGCCGAGAAGTGGCGCCAGTGCTTCACTGCAAGCACCAGGTTCGAACAGGGAAGGTGTGCCGTTACGCAGAATCCTGTGCGCCCGGTATCGCCGTTTAGGGACCAGTGAGATGGAACGTCGATGATGCTACTACCCCGAATCCTGAAAAGCCGCTGGGTCATTGCGCTCGTTGCGTCACTGGCAATCTATATGCTGAGCGGCTTTTTGCTGGTGCCTCTCCTGCTGCAGCGTTATCTGCCAACGATTGCCTCGGAGCAACTGCAACGACCCGTCACGCTGGGCCAGGTCCGGTTCAACCCGCTGTTGTTCAAGCTGGAGATGCGTGACTTTGCTTTGAAGGAGCCGCAAGGAGAGCCGCTGGTTACACTGGGACGGCTGTTCGCGGATCTGGAAGTCAAGAGCCTGTTGCGATTGGCCCTGTCGTTCCGGATCGTCCGGCTGGAAAATCTGCTGGTACGGCCGGTCATCGCCGAAGACGGCCGCCTGAATTTCGCGAAGCTGGCGGATGATCTGCCGCCGTCCGAGGAACCGAAACCGTCACCGGACCGGAGCGCACTGCCGCGCCTGCTGATCGACCGTTTCGTGCTGGCTGACGGGACGGTCGAATTCATCGATCGCTTTCACGGTCAGCCGGTGTCCGAGCGCCTCGAAGCGATCAATCTGAGGCTCGAAAACATCTCCACGCTTCCCGACCGCCAGGCCTCTCATCATGTTTCCGCATCGTTTGAGGACGGCTCGGTTTTCGACTGGCACGGTCGGCTGTCGTTGAATCCCCTTGCCTCGGAAGGGCAGTTGCGTCTGGACGGCTTCGATCTGTCCACCCCCTGGCCGTTCCTGAAACACCGGGTCGCGCTGGCGGCTCCCGAAGGGCGGCTCGGTTTCGCGGCAGGCTACCACTTTCGGCAGGATGGCGACCATGTCGATCTGGCCCTCAGCGATATCGGCGTGACACTGACCGGGTTGAAGCTGTTGCCGGTCGATGGCAAGGAGCCGATTCTGTCTTTCGAGAACATTGGCTTTGCTGGCGGCAGCTTCAACCTCGCCGATCAGTCGGCCAGGATCCCGGAATTCACGTTTCAGAGCGGCTTGCTGAAGGCGGCGATCGATGAGCGCGGGGTGCTGGACTGGCAGCAATTGTCGAAATCGACGCAGGGCCAGTCGGTGCCCTCGAGCAGCGGCGCAACTGCGCCGTCCTCTTCGGAGCCCGCCGCTGTAAAGCCGTGGCATCTCGACATCGAGTCGCTGAAACTGGGAAACCTGGCGTTGAAGTTGAGCGATGCCAGCCGCCGGCTGCCCGTCGAATTCACTGTCGGCGCGTTCGGATTGGGCCTGAAGCTGGGACTGGAGGCGGGAGCAGGAGATCCCAAAGTGACAGTCGACCGGCTCGCCAGCGAGTTCCGGAACATCGTGTTGAAGCCGATCGACGGCGAGGAACCGCTGCTGGCGATAGAGGCGGTGCGGCTCGATGATGGGAGCCTCGACCTGGCAAGGCGCTCGCTGAAGTTTCCCGTGGTGTCGATCAGCAAAGGTGCGGTGCGCACCGAGGTCGACGACGGCGGCCAGATGAACTGGCAGAAACTGGCCGATACCGCTGCTGCATCCAGCCGAACGGCATCGCCCGCTGGTCGTGCGGAGACGAGCGCTGCTCAGACCGGGGGAACGCCGCCGGCCGAAGCGCCCTGGCGCGTCGAGGTCGAACAACTGAAGATCGAGGGCATCGGCGTAGGCTACCTCGATCGCAGCCGACGGACACCCATCCGGCTCGATATCGCAAGCTTCGGGCTGGGCCTTCGTGCCGCGCTGGAAGCCGGGGCGGGCGAACCGAAGGTGATGGTCGATGGCCTGCAGAGCGAGATCAGGCAGATCGTTCTGCGCGAGCAGCCGCGGGAAAAGCCGCTGGCGAGTCTCGCGTCGTTCGAGCTGGCCGGTGGGCAGATTGATCTGGCGAAGAATTCGGTCGCCATTCAGCAGATCACACTTGGTGGTGGTGATGCCGCCATCGAACGGAATGAAAAGGGCGTGATTCGCCTCGTCGAGCTGTTCGCCTCCAAAGACGAGGGCAAGTTGCGTAAAGCGGCACATGCGGCCGACACTGCTGCGAAGGCCGAGGGCAAGCCCTGGCATCTCGCGATCGTTCGGACCAGTGTAAACGGGTTTCGAGCAGCGTTCGTCGATCGAAGTGTCACGCCCCCATTGAACATCGAACTGCGCAACGCCGATTTTGAGCTGAAGAATCTCTCGAACAGCGGAAAGGTGCCGGTGGCCTTCAACGGGAAGCTGCATGCCGCCCAGGGCGGCAATCTGGCCGTGCAGGGCACTGCCTTACCGACCGGGGAGCAGGGACAAGCCGAAATCCGGCTGGATCGGCTCAATCTGGTGGGGTTGCAGCCTTATGTGACGCAGGTCGGCGCGCTGAGGCTGGAAAACGGCAACCTGTCGTCGCGCCTCAAGCTCGATTTTCAGCAAAAGGCGGGCAAGCTCAGCGTGAGCGCCAGGGGCGATGTGTCCTCCGCCGGCTTACTGCTCAAGGAGGTGAAGTCCGGCAAGCGCTTTGCGGAATGGGACAAGCTGATCGTCGACGGTATCGATTTCAGCCTGCAGCCGGACAAACTGGCCATCAAGGAAGTTCATGCGGTCAAGCCGGGTGCGAACTTCGAGATTTTCGAGGATCGGACCACGAACGTCGCCGCGATCTTTCAGCCGAAGAAAGGCACGGCTCCGGCCCCCAAGCCGAAAACCGTTTCGGATAAACGGGCGGCCGGTAAGCCGTTTCCGGTCTCGGTACAGCGTGTGAAAGTGGACGGGGCGGTTCTCGATTTCAGCGATCTGTCGTTGGTGCTGCCGTTCAAGACCCGGATCCAGAATTTCGGCGGGACCATCTCCGGAATCTCCAACGCGCCGGCCGCGCGGACCCTGCTCAAGCTGGACGGGCGGGTCGACGAATATGGCGAAGCGAACCTGGAGGGTACATTGAATCTGATGCAGCACAACGCGTTCAGCGATGTGACCCTGATCTTTCGCAACGTCGATATGTCATCGCTGTCGCCGTACAGCGGGACCTTTGCCGGAAGGCGAATCCAGTCCGGAAAACTGAACGCGGAACTGCAATACAAGATCGAAAACAGCAAGCTTGCCAGTCACGGCAGGATCGATCTGGACCAGGTCGCGCTGGGGGCCGATGTCGTCAGTCCGAAAGCGCAGTCGTTACCGCTGGATCTGGCTCTCGCAATCCTGGAGGACGGCGCCGGAAGGATCAGTGTCTCGATTCCGGTCGAGGGAGACGTCAATGATCCGCAATTTTCCTATGGCGGCGTCATTTGGGGTGCGATCGTCAATCTGATCACCAAGGTGGTCACCGCACCGTTCACCGCCATCGCCGGTGCATTCGGCGGCGGTGAGGAGGACATGGGTGAAATCTTTTTCATTCCCGGCAAGAGCGGGTTGCCGCCGGCCGAAATCGAGAAGCTGAAGAAGGTGGCCAACGGACTCGGCACCCGCCCGAGCGTGATCCTGAAGGTTACCGGCACCTTCGATCCGAAACTCGATGCCAAGGCGCTTAAATCCTGGGAGGTACGCAATCAGGTGACCGAACGCCTCGGCATCAGCGTGGCGCCGGGCGAGGACCCGGGCCCGCTATCGTTCGACAGCGCCAAGACGCAAAGGGCGCTGGAAAAGCTCGCCGACGAGCGCGGCCAGCAGATTGCCGCGGCGGCATTGGCGGCATTTCGCGATCAGAACCGCCGCGAGCCCAGACGTATCGGTGCATTCGCCTCATTACTGGACAAGGCCAGCGAAGACGCCTCGTTCTATCAACTGCTGTTCGAGCGCCTCGTCGAGAGCGCGCCGCTGCCGCCGAATGGGCTCGAAGGTCTGGCCGAGCGGCGCAGCCGGGTCATCGTCAAGGAACTGGGGATCTACAAGGGCATCGGTCCCAACCGTATCCGCCAGCAGAAGGTCGCCCCCGCCGACGAAAAGGACGGCCGAATTCCGAGCAAGCTGGACCTCGCGGTCGGCAGAGTGTGAGTCCCGCCCGCCGGGCGAAGGCCGGTCGACCTCAATAACCACAAAATGAAGGAAATACCGCGATGAACCTGATCGATGAGATCGCCTCACAGGCCGGTCTTCTGCCCAAGGAAGCGCAAAAGGAGGTGCTCGACTTCGTCGGGTATCTGGTGAACAAGTATGCTGCGGAGTCACCGAGCGAGGATCAGGCCTGGGACCAGGTCGTCAGTCGGGAACAGCAAGAGGGAAGAAGCGCGAAGCCGTTCGGGTGATTCCTCCGGCTGCCCGGTGCCCTTGCATCCGACACGCCGGTCCTATCGGAAACGCCTGTTCTCGTGACGAGCCGGCCGGGCAACGTCCGTGCCCGCCCGGGGCCGCGTATGACACCGCGTTGGCTACTCCTCCACCGAAAAGTAGTCGAGGTCAACTCGTTTGATTTCGTATACGTCCCCTTTGGTAACGCCTACGCCATGATCGATGAGCAGTTCAGCCAACTCGGCACCGCCGATCAGGATCATCTTTGTATCGATGAATGAGGCAAAATCACACGCCTCTCTGGTGAACGAAGATGTAGTGATGAAGATGCCCTTCCGGGCTCGCTGTCCCTGGAGAGCTCCGGCGAACTTCTGAACTTCGGGACGCCCTACCGCGCCTTCCCACCGCTTCGCCTGGATGTAGATGACGTCCAGACCAAGCCTGTCTTCCTTTACGATGCCGTCGATGCCGCCGTCGCCACTTCGACCGACAGCGCGACCGGCATCGAATCGTGAACCGCCGTAGCCCATCGCAACGATCAGATCGACCACCAGCCGTTCAAAAAAGTCGGGTGGGCACTTCTTGATTCGGTCGAGAATTTCGATCGAGAGCTTTTGCCGAATCTGCTTGTAGCCGTACTCGATGTGCTCCTCAGGAGTCATTTCATCGGCCGAGGGTGGATTTTTGTCCACATCGGATGCATTTGCGGACTTCCTGTTGCGAAATTCCTGGTACTCGGGAAATCGGCTCAGGACTTTCATGGTAATCGCGCCGTCCGCCTCCCGAAGAAGTGCAGCGCCCCTGGGTGTGATGCGATAGGTGCCCCAGCGCGGGGATTCAATCAGACCTGCTTGTTTGAGATGAGATTTGGCCCACGCGAGGCGATTCGTAAACAGGGATTGCTTGCCGCTGGGAAGAAGCTGGCTGCGTTCGTGGTCCGAGAGATGGAAACGATCGGCAAGGACCGAGGCGGTTTCTTGGTTGGTGTGATCCCCCTCGTCGCGGAGATGTTCCAGGAGGGGGCGCATCAGTGTCTGGAAATCAGGAATCGGCATTCCTCCCTCCTGCAAGATCGGCCCAGCGGGTCAACGCCTCCGGTGCCAGCATGGACTGACGCGAGACGGAGGAGCCGGCGACATCTGGCCGCCTACCGCGGCGAAGCAGATACTGCAGAGAACGAATGGCCACTCAGAGCGTTGAGCGGCGATAGGCCCGAGCAGCGGTGCAATAGGTCGGCAAAACCAGTATATGATTGGTGGGGGGGATGTGCGCTTCCTCCTGATGTGCCAATAGGATCCGACATCCCAAGCCACGCTCGGGCGAGCCGCCTAGACCAGTTGCCTTGCCTTCTGGAACGCGTCGCGGAAGTCGAGCAGAATCGGCTTGTCGGTCTTCAGTAGTTCGGCCAGCAGGCAGTTCTGCAACTGGTACTTGATGTCCCCGATCGCCAGTGCGCCGATGCCGACGGCACCGGGGCTGTCGGTGGCATGAATCAGCGGCTCGCCGCAGTGCTTCGCCTTCAGTCCCTCGATACCGAGAGGCGGCACTGCGTTGGTGTCGCCCGCGACCTTCAGTCGTTTCGCGTCTCCCAGCACGGAGGCATTCAACACCTGCACGCCGGCCTTCGCGGTACAGAACACCACGTCGGCGGTGGTGATCAGCCGTGCCTTGTCCGCCTCCGAACCGGCGAACGTGCCTTTCAGCGAAGATCCGCAGCGCTGATTGTATTCACTGGCCTTTTCCATGGCGGTCTGGACATTGAATGGATCGACCAGGGTGACGTCGGCTCCGGCCAGCGAGGCAAGGACGCCAGTGGTCACACCGACCGGCCCGGTTCCGCCGAATACCACCGCGCGCTGGCCGGCGAGTTGCAGCCGGTGATGTTCTCTGAGCTTCTTCTCGACCAGAGCCACCAGCGCCGCAGCGGTCGTGAACGCGCCGCTCGGGTCGGCCAGCACCGAGACCTCGAATGGCGGCACCATGGCCTTCTTGGCTCCATCCATCATGTTCAGCGCCAGCGTCACATCCCGCCCACCGATGAAGATGCCGGTGCGCTTGACGCCGGCCGGGCCGCGGGAAAAGATCGCGTCCTGCACCAGGCCGATGACCTGTTCCAGCTTCACGTCACTATACGGCAGGACCACGTCGAACCCGGCATCGACCGCCATGTTGATGTCGAACGGGCTGACATGAGGCATCGGATCGAACATGTGCAGGATGGATCGCTTTTCCATGATGTCGCTCGCGCTGGTTGAGGGGGCGATTCGGACCGCCGGTGGGGCGTTCTATTCGGCAACCGCCTCGCGGGCGACCGCAAAGGCGTCGTTGTAATCGAAATAGACGGGTTGGCCTTCGGTCATCCGTAACAACAGCCGATGCTGGGCCTGGTACTTGATTCGGCCGATCGCCAGCGCGCCGATGCCGACCGCTCCGCTGTTGGAACCGGCAATCGGCGTGCCCTTATGGTGGGCTTCGAGGCCCGCGATGCCCGGCGGCGGAACGGCATTGACGTCGGCGGCCACCTTCAGGCGGGGACCCGCGGCCACCAGCTCGGCGCTCAGCACTTCGATGCCGGCAGCGGCCGTGGCGAACACCACATCGGCGGTCTTGATCAGCTCGGCCTTGTTCGCATCGGCATCGCCGGCGATGCCGGTCTTCCCTTCACCGTACTCCTGATTGCAAAGCTCGGCGGTGCGCTGCGCCTTTTCCAACTGGCGGCCGATGATCTTGACATCGGCCCCGGCCTTTGCGGCGAGAACCGAGGCGATCTGACCGACCGGGCCGGTGCCGCCCAAAGCCAGCACGCTCTTGCCGGCGAGATCGGTTTGAAAGCGTTGTTTCAGTTCCTGCTCGACCATCGCGACCATCGCCGCGGCCGTGGTGAACGAACCGCTGGGGTCGGCGAAGGCCGGGATCTCGAAGCCGAAGTCGGGGACCATCGATCGCTTCGCGGTGCGCAGCATGTCGATGGCCGTCTTGACGTCACGTCCGCCGATGAATACGCCGGTGCGCTTCACGCCGCTCGGGCTTCGGGAAAAGATGGCGTCCTGTACCAGCGCCGTCACTTCGCTCAATTCGACGTTCAGATACGGAATGACCGAACCCCAGCCGGCATCCAGAGCCATGTTCACGTCGAACGGGCTCAGATTCTTCTCCGGGGTCAGCATGTGCAAAATGAACGGCTTTTCCATCGGGTTCTCCGGGTCATTATTCGGCGGCGAAGTATACGGTCAGCCGCCTGCCGGCCGCAAACCGCGACTGTTTCGGTGAGTGCCCGCCGACCGCCGTGTTCGAAACGAACAGTGCGTCGGCGGGCACAGGCGCCGGTATCAGTGATCGGTCAGAAGCGCGGCATGCGCCGCGGCGAGGCGCGCGACCGGCACGCGCGGTGCAGAGCAGGAGACATACGTCAGCCCGACCTCGTGGCAGAACCGGATCGATTCGGGATGTCCGCCCTGTTCGCCGCAGATCCCGACCTTCAGCGCCGGTCTGGCCTTGCGGCCGTCCTCCACGGTCATCTTCATCAGCTTGCCGACACCGCCGAAATCCAGAACCTCGAACGGGTTATCCGGTAGCACACCGGTTTCGGTGTACAGCGGCAGGAACTTGTTCTCGGCGTCCTCGCGCGAGAACGAGAAGGTCGCCTGGGTCAGGTCGTTGGTGCCGAACGAGAAGAACTCCGCGACTTCGGCGAGCCGCTCGGCGCCGGTGCAGGCGCGGACGGTTTCGATCATGCTGCCGAACTTGAAGTCCAGCGCCACCCCGTATTGTTCCTCGACTTCGGCCTTGATGTCGTCGACGAAGGCCCGCACCCGCTTCAACTCCTCGGCATTGACGACCTGCGGCACCATGATTTCGGGCGACACCACCTTGCCGGCTTTCAGGCATTCGGCCATCGCCTCCAGGATGCCGCGGATTTGCATCCGGTAGATTTCCGGGTAGGTCAGCCCGAGCCGCACACCGCGGTGGCCCAGCATCGGGTTCACTTCGTAGAGTTCCGCGACTTTGCGCAGCATCTGCTCCTTGCGAGCGATCACCGCGTTGACCTGATCCTCGGTGATGTCGCTAATCGGCAGCGGCGCGGCCAGCGTCGCGACCGCGGCATTGCGGCCGCGCACGCTGAGCCGGTACTGCTTCAGTGCTTCGATCTCGTCCTGCAGTTGATGTTCGCCCGGCAGGAACTCGTGCATCGGCGGATCGAGCAACCGGACGGTGACCGGGCGCGGTGCCATGATCGAAAAGATCGCCTTGAAGTCCTCGCGCTGGATCGGCAACAACTTATCCAACGCCAACTGACGCTCTTCCGTATTGTGCGCCATGATCATCTCGACCACGATCGGCAGCCGGTCGGTCGCGTTGAACATGCGCTCGGTGCGGCACAGGCCGATGCCGTTGGCGCCGTAATCGCAGGCGAGCTGTGCGGCGGTCGGCGTGTCGGCATTGGCCATCACTTTCAGCTGCGCGTACTCGTCGGCCCAGGACAGCAGCGTTTTCAGTTCCTCCGAAAACACCGGATCGATCGTCGGAATCGCGCCCAGATAGACATTGCCGGTGCTGCCGTCGATCGTGATCACGTCACCTTCGCGCAGTTTGACGTCGCCGATGGTGGCGAAGCGATCGCGTGAGTTGACCTGGATTCCTTCGGCGCCGGCGACGCAGGCCTTGCCCATGCCGCGAGCGACCACGGCGGCGTGCG
>CAZXXC010000010.1:52486-61619 GCA_964644665.1 uncultured Methylococcaceae bacterium | reverse complement strand
AGGAATTCCGTCGGGCGCGTCAGCAACATGATGGCGACCCAGGCCAACACGCCGGCCCCCACCGCCCATACCCGGTTCGGACGAAAAGCCCGGAACCATGGGCCGGCGGGACGGCCTTCGGTGAACTCCTTCAGGCTCGGAACCCACCAGCAGACCATCAGCAACAGCGCGATCCAGGCGAACGGCTCGGCCGTCTGCCACTCTGCGGCCAAATGCGGCAGTAGCGCACGGAGATCGGTGGTCCAGCCTGTAGCGCCGCCGAGACCGACCATGTCGCGATACAAACCGAGTGCGGCCGGCACATTGTCCGAACGGAACAGCACCCAGCCGGCTACCACGGCGAGAAACGTGACCGCGCGGCCCGCCAGCCGCTCGAAAACGCCGACCGGTCGAGTGCCCAGGCGCTCGCGCCAATCGCGCCACAGATGATTCACTACCACATAGAGGCCGTGCAGCCCACCCCACAGCACGAAGGTCCAATTGGCACCATGCCAGAGCCCACCGATCAGCATGGTCAAGCCGATGTTGCACGATCGCCGAGCGGGACCATGGCGACTCCCGCCGAGCGGGATATAGACGTAATCGCGCAGAAACAGCGACAGGCTGATGTGCCAGCGACGCCAGAAATCGATGATGTTCGCGGCCTGATAAGGCGCATCGAAATTCCACGGAAAACGGATGCCGAACAGCAGCGCTCCGCCGACAGCCATGTCGGAATAGCCCGAAAAATCGAAATAGAGTTGCAGCGTATACGCCAATACGCCGACCCAGGCTTCTACCATCGTCAGGCCTTCCAACCGGCCTGCGGCATCAAAGATCCCGTCGGCATATGGCGCCACCTGGTCTGCAAGCGCCACCTTCTTGAACAGGCCGACACTGAACACCATCAGCCCGATGCTGACCTGAGCGCTCGAAAACGCGAAATTGAATTGACGGAACTGGGGAATCACGTCGCGATGGTGCACGATCGGTCCGGCGATCAGGTGCGGAAAAAACA
This sequence comes from uncultured Methylococcaceae bacterium, assembly GCA_964644665.1. Lineage (GTDB taxonomy): Bacteria > Pseudomonadota > Gammaproteobacteria > Methylococcales > Methylococcaceae > Methylotetracoccus. Next base: position 60,622 of record CAZXXC010000010.1, on the reverse strand, counting down.
CGATGAACAACGCGTAGTTCAGGAACCCGTGTTCGTGCACGTGCCCTTTGTAGACATCCACCAGGAACGCGATCTGGTTGAACGTGAAGAACGAGATCGCGAGCGGCAGCACGACATGTTGCAACGGAATCGCGGTATCGGCGACCGCATTGACCGTTTCGATCAGAAAGTCGGTGTACTTGAAATAGCCGAGCAAGGCGACGTCGCCGACGATCGCGGCGATCAACAACCGCCGCGCACGGCGACGCTGGCGCGCGACGTCCCAGGCAATGGCGAGACCCGCGCTGTAATTGAATACGATCGAGCCGATCAGCAGCAGTAGATACGCGCTGCGCCAGTAGGCATAGAACGCCAGCGAAGCGATGATCAGCCACAGCGTGGGTAACGAAGTCCGGCGGACGGGTTCGAGCCGATAAAACACCGCCAGCACGATCGGCAGAAAGACGAAAATGAACTCGTAGGAATTGAACAGCATGTCCGATTCAGCCGCCGCGAAGGTTCGGCAAGGCACCCAAAGGTCCAACCCTGCCTCTCATACCCGGCAAGATCGGGTCGCCGATGGCGCTGCATCTCCCGCGCACAATCAGCGCGCGGGGCCGCGTGGGGCGGGCGGTTCGGCCGGCTGATACGGGGTCAGCGAGAAAAATGGGCCCTCGACCGGGTCGGTGTAAACCGTCTCGACCCGATAGCTGCTCATCAGCATCCGCCGGATCCCGACGGGCACTTCCGGACCCGCGATCGTCGTCATGATTTCGACCCAGGTCCGCTCCGGCGCCTCCCAAAGCCGATTGGTGACCACGCGGTAGCCCAATGCAGCCGCGTGGTCGATCTTGCGCCGGAGTTCCGCCGCCTGCCGCTCCGGTGGCCAGTCGCGATGCCAGATGATACCGTCGGTGATCGACAGCCACTTGAACTTCGGGTCTTTGGCCGGCGCAGGCGGCAAGTGGTCGACATCCGGCCAGGTCGCGCTCCAGTGGGTAAATTGCCAGGGGATCAGCGCATCGAACCCGAGGTACACGAAGAACGTTCGGGAGGGATCGAGCGCCCGCTCGACACGGTCCAGGATCTGTATATAGCGGCTGTTGCCGCCCCGCTGGGCCGCAATGACCGGCACCGTGACAACCATCGGAAACAGGCTCAGCGCCGTAGCCAGTCCGATCGCCGACCGGCATCGCCGGACGCGGAAAACGCCTTGCGGACCGGCCGCCTGCAGCCCTAGCACCGAGGCCATCAGCACACCCCAGGCCGGAATGATCCAGGGCATCACGGTGAGCTGCATCTGGGGATCCTGAGGCTGGGAATACGCATTGAAGAATTGCCCGGCCAGAAAGGTCCCACCGAACACGATCGCGTGCGCCGCCAGACGGGCATCGCCGCGCCGGTGCCACACGTAGCGGCCGGCCGCAAACGCCAACAGCAGTAGAATCAAGGTGCCGGAACCCACCTCCCAGACGTTGGCCGGATGGTTCATCCAGTCATCCGACTGCAGATAGCGGCCGCCGACCACCGATTCGGCCATGCCGGCCGCGATGAGTTTCAGCTTCGCGAGGGAGAACCCCGCCCAGCCGGTTCCGACTCCTTTCCCGACCCAAAACAGCCGGCCGAAAATCGTCAGCGCCGCAACCGGCTCCTGTGGCTGCCGTCCGGCGGCCCAGACCGCGACCAGCGCGGGCAGCAGGCACATGCCGAGCAGGAACAGCAGCGGCCACCCGAATCGTTGCCGCCAGGTGCGGCCCGCCAGCCACAGCGCCAGCAGCATCGGCGGCAACACCGGAAACATCAGCCGCCATTCGAACAGCCAGGCCGCCGAAAACACCAGCGCGACCGCAAGAATCCTCAGTACGGTCGGGCGCCCGAACCAGATACCGGCCAGCATCATCGCGAGCAGTGCAAGAAAGTAGCTCGGCATGATGTCCTCATTGATCACCGCAAGGGTCAGAAAATGACCCGAGCCGCCCAGGAACACCACCGTCAGCACCGCAACCAGGCGGCTGCCGAAAAGCGCGCCGATCCAGACGTAGACGCATCCAAGAATCGCCGATGCGAATGCCGCGTTCAGCACGGCCATCTGTTTCCAGGCGAGACCCGGAAACACGCCCAGGGTATCCAGCATCCGGGTCAGAACCCCATAAACCGGGAAATAGAGCGCATTGGCCAGATCGAGGACTGCACTTCCGGGATGCTGCGCCCATTCGCGCACGACGACGCTTTTCCACAGCCCGTTCGTCGTCACGATGAAGACGTTGTCGACGTAGAGCTGAAATCCGAGCAACAGACAGAATGAAATGAGGACGACGGAAAACGCCTGCTTGGCGGTCTCCGGAACAGGTGTCGGCATGCGGGCTACTGGCGGTGAAGGGCGTGTATTCTACCCGTACCGGCGGCGCGCGGCATCCCTGCCGCAGACCCGGCCTATTTGCCGGCGCGCCGGGTCGGCGATGACCGCACGCGCCCGTCAGCCTGCTCTCCGGGCCTGTTGCGGTCAACACCACCGGCCCTACTGCAGTCGCGCCACCCTCTGTAACAACTCCGGATCGTCATTGCGAGTGTCGTTCACGCGTGTGCTGACCGGGTAGCCCTCGAGGTCGTCGCGAACGTCAGCAACCAAGCACGCAACAATTTCTCCCGGCGTGGCGGGGTCCAGCCACCGGTCGTAATGCTCCGGCTTCAGTACCACGGGCATTCGGTGATGGATGGATGCCAGGTCTGGTAACGCGTCTTTGGAGAGCAAGGCGCAGGAGACGACGGGTTCCGCGCCGGGACGCTGCCACACCGACCAAAGACCGGCGAACGCGATCACCTCGGCGTTCGGGCAGAAAACGAAATACGGCTGTTTGACTTCGCGACCGGATGCGTTCCGCGCCGTTTCGTATTCACTCCATTCGTACCAGCCGCGAGCCGGCATCAGGCACCGGCGGCTGCGAAGGCTCTGCCGCCAGGTCGGCTTTTGCGCCGCGTCTTCCGATCGGGCATTGAACGTCAGCGACGGCGGCGTGTCCTTGTTCCACCAGCCGGGGATCAGACCCCAGCGGCATTCATCGAGTTCGATGGCGCCGTCTTTCGCCCTGATGATGATCGGCACGCGCATGGTCGGCGCGACGTTGAACAGCCGGGTCCAATCGGTCGCGCGGCGCCGGTCGATTCGCCAAAAGCGCTCGATTGCAGCCTCGTCCGGCAGCACGTAGCGGCCGCACATCAGCGTCGATCATCCGTGCCGAACTGGCAGACCGGCTCGCGATACCGAGACTTCGGTCGCTTTCCCGAAGGAGGGCCGGCGGAAGAAACGACCGCCGTCCACGTCCGGCCCGACCGTGTGCATCTTCTCACCGAAAGGCAGCGCGAAGGGACGGGTCCGCTTGCGTTCGAATTCTTCATCTCCAACCCCCCTCTCGTCTCCCCGGCAGACACCGGTCCGGACCCGATGGGGCTGCAACCGCACGACATCGTGTCGGCAATCAGAGTTTCGCATGGGAAATTATCGTGCGGACCGACCGGTGTCAACGGGATCCTCCGCTGCGAACGACCGTAACCGACACGGAACACACCACGCCAATTCTCAACGGCCGCCGATCAATCCGGAGCGATCAAATCGGCGCCGAGCAAGATGACCTGCAACTCCTCGGTGATCTCTTCCTGGCGCAGCGCATTACTCTGCCGTCCCAGCTCCTCCAGGGTTTGCCCCAGCCGGCGGATCGCGCCGTCCAGGTGTTGCACCCGGCGTTGATGTTCATGCAGCAGCGAGGTAAACAGAATTTCGTGCAACACCGCAAACAGGTATTGCTCCACCAATCCGCTCAGGAATGCCTCGGGCGAGAGATAGAGTCGCGGCGTGTTCGCCAGCCGCTGCCGGGGCGGCGGCAGCCTTTCGAACGCTGGAATGACCGGCGTCGCCATGACCGCACCGTGCTCTCCGCCATGATGCAGCACGGTCAGGCGAATGTCGCCGGCGGCTTCGATACATTCGTTCAGCCGCGCCACCAGCCGCTGCAGAACGCCGGGTATCTCCTCGGCCGTGCCCGGGCCGTCGAGCAGACGGACCGCGACGCCGAGATCGTCCAGATCGGCGGCCAGCTTGCGCCCGACCGCAAGAACCGTCGGCTCGGGCAGACCGCCTGCTCGCCGCAGCGCTTCGAGGCACTCCCGCAACGCCGCGTTGAAGTCGCCGCAAAAGCCACGCTCCGAGCCGACCACGATGAAGACCGGCTTCGGTCGCGGCCCTCCCACGGGCCGCTGCGGTGCGTAGAAGCTGAGGAAGTCGGTCGCGGCCTGCTCCTGCAATTCCACGACTCGGCGCTGACAGTTGATGAAGCGGGAGAGCTTGCGAATCTCCAGCAGAGAAAGCAGCCGCATCGATTCCATGATGTCGTCGATCTCGGCCAGCGTCCGGAGTCGGCGCTGCAACTCATGCCGCCGGCTCATCGGCTACCCCATCGACCTGGCGGAACAGCGGAGCGAGCGTCTCAATCCAGACGGCCCGCACGTCTTCCAACTTCAATCCGCTGTCGCGAGCCCGCTGGCAGATGCGCTCGGTCAGAGTTCGCACGCCCGAGGGCGGCACCCGGTCGAAAAGTCCCTCGTTGAACGCCACCAGCCAGGCCAAATGGTCGGCCGGGGACAAGGGCTGAAACCGCTCCTGCTTCAACAACTCCCGCAGCACCCTTCCTCGCCGGATCTTGGCGTCCATGCCGCTTTCCAGTTTGGCGCCGAAACGAGTGAAGATTTCCAGTTCCAGAAACTGCAAGTAATCCAGCTTCATCCGTCCAGCCTCCTCCTTGATCCTGGCGTGCTGCGCCTTGCCGCCGATCCGTGACACCGACCGGGGAACATCCACTGCCGGTCGGAAGCCGGAAGCGAACAAGTTCGCATCGAGGTAGATCTGGCCATCGGTGATCGAAATCAGGTTGGTCGGGATGTACGCGCTGATTTCACCCTGGATCGTTTCGACGATCGGCAGCGCCGTCATGCTACCGCCGCCGTGAGAACGAGCCAGGCAGGTCGCCCGCTCCAACAGCCGCGAGTGTAGGTAAAAGATGTCACCCGGGAAGGCTTCCCGCCCTGGGGGACGCCGCAACAACAACGAGAGTTCGCGATAGGTGCGCGCATGGGTACTCAGATCGTCATAGACGACCAGCGTGTCGCGTCCGTCCGCCATCCATCCCTCGGCGATCGCGCAGCCGGCGAAAGGCGCCAGGTAACTGAGGCCCGGCAGCGATCCGGCCTCCCCCACCACCACGGTGGTATAGTCCAGCGCCCGATGCTTCCTGAGCGTCTCAATCGTGCCGACCACCGACGACCGCTTCTGCCCGATCAACACGTAGACGCAATAGACGTCCCGCCCGCGCTGGTTGATCACCGCATCGACTGCGAGTGCACTGCGTCCGGTGCTTTCATCGCCGATGATCAACTGCCGCTGGCCCTTACCGATCGGCACCAGTGAGTCGATGGTCTTGATCCCGGTGTACAGGGGTTCGTGCACGAACTCGCGCGCGATGATCGGCGGGGCGGGACTGTCGAGCGAGCGCTGCCGCGTGCTCTCGATCGGGCCGAGCCCGTCCAGCGGCGCGCCGATCGGATCGACCACACGTCCAAGCAAGGCATCGCCGACCGGAACGTCGAGCATCTGCCGCAATCGGCGTACCGGGGTACCGGCGGTCAGCCGCTCGGTCTGATGCAGCAGAACCGCACCGATCCGGTTCTCGGTCAGGTCGTAGACCACGGCCCAACTACCGTCGTCGAACCGCAGGATGTCGTTCATCGCCGCCGAAGGCAGCCCCTTGATCCAGGCGATTCCATCGCCTACGGCAGCCAGAACGCCTCGTTCCGCGATGCGCAGTCCGAACCGGTAACCGTGGAGGTGCTCGTGCTTCCGCGCGAGCAGGTGATCGATCAACATGGGAAGCCGCAGCCGCGGGCTGGATGGTCGGGATGGTACACCGAATGTTCTGATGCGGTAGGACCGCCGGCAGATTAACAGCAGTGCCCGTTGCGATTCAATCTCAGGTGGCACTCGTAACCTGTCGCTCGATGCCGCCTCTTCACCCCCCGACCGGAGCAGGCTGCTCGCCGGAATCGGCTTAACCCCGCAATAATCACCCTCCGAAGGCCGATCCGGCACAGCATTGTTTGGGCCGGGCTGGTAACATGAAAAAATGCGCCGGTCCCGTTCGACGACCGGCGGAATGCACACGACCGACCGGAGGCCCATCTTGCCGAAGATGTTATGCCATAGAGACAGCTCCCCTTGTCCTTTGGCCCATGCCCTCGACTTGATCGGCGACCGCTGGACCCTGTTGATCGTGCGCGACCTGTTGTTCCGCAATCTGCACGAATACAAGGAGATCCTGAATTCGTTCGAAGGCATCTCGACCAACATTCTGTCCGACCGGCTCCGCCGCCTGGTACAGGCCGGTCTGGTGAAATGCGCGCCGCACCCGGAAAGCGGGACCCGCAAGCTGTACTATCTGACCACGGCGGGCAAGGGTCTGATCCACACCATGATCGAAATCGTCCGATGGTCGAATCAATATCTCGGTACCGCACGATTCCCGCCTGAAGTCACCGCTCGGATCGAAACCAATCGCGAAGAGTTCATCGCCGGACTGTTGACGAAACTCGAGCGCTGGGAAGCGGACCATCTGGTCTGATCCGCACGCCTCCCGACTAGCGGGTGGCGTCGAAATGCCCACGCGTCGGTGCCGGGATAAGCGCCAACCACGGTCCTGGGCACGCCCGTCATCGAATCGTCATTGCGTCGCGCCACAACTGATTGCATAATGCAATCGATGTCGCCTGCATGGTGAGCAGGACGTGAATCAATGCGCAGATATTCCCGCTATCTCTGCAAAGGAGTGAAACCATGATCAATCCGACGAAGCAGCACGGCGCTTTCAGTTGGTGTGAATTGATGACGACCGATGTCCAAGCTGCAAAGAGTTTCTACGGCGCGTTGTTCGGTTGGACTCTGGAGGAAGTGAACGTGACCGGCATGCCTTACACGCTGGCGAAAGTCGGCGGAGTCGCGATCGGCGGCATCATGGGTATGCCGGCCCAGGCGGCGGGTGCACCTCCCCACTGGGGCAGTTATGTGACGGTCGATGATGTCGACGCCACTGCGAAGAAAGCGGAACAACTGGGCGCGCGGATCCGTGTGCCGCCGACCGACATTCCGACGGTCGGACGATTCTGTGTGTTCCACGACCCGCAGGGGGCCTCGATCGCGATCATCGCTTACGCAGCAGGCACCTGCGACTGACGCGGCTGCCGAAGGCTTTCCCGGCACTCATCAGGATATATTGCCGTGATCACTTCCTTGTATGCTTCGCTGTCGGCCGCGCCGGTGGTCTGGCTGTCGCTGCGCGTCGTCAAGCTGCGACGTGCGAAAAGAATTCGCCTCGGCGACGGTGGCGACCCCGACCTCCGCAATGCGATCCGCGCTCACGGCAACGCGACCGAGTACATCCCGTTATTGCTGGTGCTGCTGGCGTTGTTGGAACTGAACGGGGCTCACTGGGCGCTGATCCATACTGCAGGTCTTGTCCTGCTGTCCGGCCGGTTATTGCATGCCCACGGTCTGCTGCAGGCAAACCTGCGCAACCGCATACTCGGCATGCAGCTCACGGTGTACGCGCTGATCGGCCTGGCTGCGACCAACTTCGGCTACGCCGCATTCGGCCTGTTTGCGGGCTAACCGGCGACGTCTCGGCGCGCCGCGGAGCCGGCTCGTCCCCGGTCGCCACCGGTGCTGCCCCAACCGTCGCCCGCCAGCACGGTGATCAAACCGCCACCGCCGTAACGACCACGCGCCGGACATCTCGGTACCCGAAGTTGCGGGTGATGCGGCCGGCTTCGCTCATCTCGGCTCCGGTTCGTCAGACCGGTTCGGAAACGACACCTCCAGCACCACACAGCCGACGTCCGTACGGAACGGACCGTGCCGTTCGCCGGGAGGACGGCTGGCGTAATGGCCGGTTTCCAGCCACAGCCCGAACGCCTCATCGTAGAGACGGCCGCTAACGATGAACACCTCCTCGGGATAGTCGTAGCATTTGCCGCCGAACACGCGGGTGTCCGCGCCGGGATGGAAGCGGGTCAGTCGGGTGTATTCGCCGGTGTCGGGGTCCAGACTCAGGGTCAGTT
>CAZXXC010000010.1:32220-52386 GCA_964644665.1 uncultured Methylococcaceae bacterium | reverse complement strand
AAGCGGGTCAGTCGGGTGTATTCGCCGGTGTCGGGGTCCAGACTCAGGGTCAGTTCCTCGACCTTCCCTTCTAGACCGCTAAGGGGTCGCCAGTTTCCCGCCTGATCGGGGCTCAGCGGGTTCAAATAGGTCGTCGTGGACTTCGGCATTCGACACTCCCTGGGGATTTCGGCCGCACGAGCACTTCCACGACCGGCGGCCGGCCGTCTATCCCGGCGGCAGCCGGACGATCAGCAGATACAGTGCGGCCAGCCCCAGCGTCAGCACGGTCACCGGCACGCCGACGATCGCATGCTGTTTCCAGCCGATCACGATGTTACGGCGGGCGGCGGCATCGATCACGATCAGATTGGCGATGCTGCCGATCACCAGCAGATTACCGGCGAAGGTACTCGACAAGGCCAGCAGCACGCCATCGTCCGCCGACGCCGCCGGCAACAGCAGCATGATGGCGGGCACGTTGGACACCAGATTGCTGAGCAGGAACGTGACCACGTACAGCACCGCCGGGTGTTGCAGATCGATCCCCAGGGTCGCCAGTTCGGCGACCGCGTGCTGCGGCAGGCCGGTCCCCTCCAACGCGTGATTGACGATGAACAGGCCGATGAACAGGATCAGCACCTCCCAGTCGACCAGTCCCAGCGTGTCGCGCGAGTGCAGCCTGCGAGACAGCAACAGCAGCCCGGCACCGGCCAGCGCCAACAGTTCCTTGGGCCATTCGGTGCCGAGGAACAGCGCAAACAGTGCGCCGCCCACCGCGAGACCCTTCGCGGATTGCCAGGAATCGGTCCTGCGCGGCGGATCGTCCCCGGCGGCATCGGCTGTCGACACGTCGAAGTCGCCTTGCCGCGTCCAGCGCCGCCGCCACTGCAGCGCGATCACCAGCCAGGTCACCGCGATACCGGCCAGCACCGGCAGTGCGGCATCTCTCAGATAAGCGGTGAATCTCAAAGCCAGACGGCCGCCGATCAGCATGTTCTGCGGATTGCCGATCAGGGTCGCGGCCGAACCGATGTTCGACGCGCAAGCCAGCCCGAGCAGGAAAGGCACCGGATCGAGGCGGCGCCGCAGACAGATGTCGATCAGCAGCGGCGCGATCGACAGGCAGACGATGTCGTTGCTGAAGACGGCCGAAAGGCCGGCCACCGCCAGAATCAACGCGGCCAGCAAGGCGGGCGGACTCACCGGCAGTATCCCGAGCTTGCCGGCCACCCAGTCGTAAAAGCCGCCCAGACGCAACTGGGCCGCTACCACCATGAAGGAGAACAGCAGAATCAGCGTCGGCAGATGTACCGCCCGCGCGGCCTGCTCCATCGTGATGGATTCACTGACGAGCAGGCCGATAGCCCCCAGCAGCGCGATGCCCGTGCGATCGATCTGCAGAAACGGCAGGCCGCCAGCCAGCATGCCGAGATAGACCAGCACGAAGATGACTGTGATCGTCGTCAAGCAGTGATTCCCGAACGGGCGGCAGAGCCTCGTAACAATCAGACGCTAGATCGGAGCCACCCACCTGCAATCTGAGCGAAACTTCGCGACTGCGGCGCAAGTCGGACCGGTATGATTCAATTCAGGCTCGCCTTCGAACAGATCGATCGAGATCCGTCTTTCAAACCAAAGATGACGGCGACTTTTCACGGCAGGATACCCGCAGCCAAGTCACACCGGATTTGCACACGCGATCGAGACTCGCGATTCGAAACCACGCGGCATGATCGTCCCCGATTCCGAACCAGTCGTCAACTCGGCCCGGTATAAGAATGGGTTTGCACACCGCCCGGTGGCTTTGACTGCCGTAAGCTCGGGATCTTCGCTACTCGTAGCGCTGCCGGTACGCATCGAGCCCTTGAGCGTCAGCGTGTAACCGCAGCGACCCGCGGAGTTGCTGGACCATTCGAGAGCGGTTCGGTTTAACATGCCACCGGCGGCGTTGATGCCGCATCCTCAGCAGACCGAGAATTGATCAGTGATGACCGGCTCGATGATTCTACAATCCCTGATTGTCATACTCCTGCGCGTCGTTATACCGGCACTGCTGGGCTCTACCGAAGCCCAGGCCAGACCGGTTTGCGATGTCGATCCGGACCGACCCAAACTGTACCGGCTGGAAATGACGGTTCCCGCGACCTATTGCAACGGCCGAACGGAGGACCTCAGCTGCCGCAGCTTTCCGAAGCCTTCGTTGCTCCAGCTCCACGGCCTTTGGCCGAATTACCGCTCGGGCTTTCCGGAGGGCGTGTGTCTCCCTGGGGAGTGTCCCCGGCAGGACGCCGATCGCGGCACGTATTGCCGCTATCCGCGCCCGCCGGGCCTCTACGAGTCTGAAACCTGGCAGCAGCTGCAAGGCTACATGGCCGGCACCGAAAACTGTCTGGAACGCCATGAATGGGTCAAACACGGCACCTGTTCCCCGATGGACGCGCCAACCTATTTCGGCTGGTCCTTGGAAACGACGCGGCGGATCGCGACCGCGCTCAGACTTCCGAACAATGGATGGATCTCGCGCGAGGCGTTCGACCGCCGGGTGAAATCGGAACTGCCGGAGCTGCACGGGGCGATCCGCTTGACCTGCCGGAACGGCGAGTTGTCCTCGCTGTATGTGCTGTATCAATGGGGCAACGTGCCGGACCGGCCGATTCCGACACGGGAATGGACCAATCATTTCGGCAACTGCCCAACCGCCTTTCGTATCCCCGCCCGACCCACCGACTGATGATTCTGACCGACGAACAGCGCGCCGTCGTCGAAGCAAGCGACCCGGTGCTAAAGATCAACGCGGTGGCAGGTAGCGGCAAGACCACGACACTGCTGGAATATGCTGCCCGTCGCCGCGACCGGCGAATCCTGTACTTGGCTTATAACAAGTCGGTCGCCGATGAAGTCCGCACGAAGGTGGCCGAACGTTCGCTGCATCACGTCAAGGTCTACACCATTCACGGCCTGGCCTACCACCAGACCCGCGGCGACCGATTCGAGTTGGAACACGAACTCAGTGAGTGGCGGCTACTCGAGCGCTATCTGCCCGCGTCGGATCGCCGTTCGCGGCAGGGGATGCTGCTGGGTTGGGTACTGAAGGACCTGATCAACTACTATCTGAATTCCGGTCATAAGGGACTGGACAGCGAACTGTTGCAGCTCTACCAGACCGACGCGGCCTCCCAGCCGCGGGTCGCTGAACTCCTGGCGCGCCGGGGCAGCGAATTGGTCGCGGTCGTTCGCGCCGTGCTGTCGGACATGCGAAGCGGGAAGATCCCCGCGGTGCACGACTTCTATCTGAAACTGTTCCAGTTCGCCAACGCACCGCTGCCTTACGACATCATCCTGATCGACGAAGCGCAGGATACCTCCGGCGTGATGCTGTCGGTCGTCGAACGCCAGCCGGCCGTCAAGGTGTTCGTCGGCGATACCTTCCAACAGATCTACGGCTTTCGCTACGCGGTCAACTCGCTCGACCGCGTGTCGGCGGCGGATTACCGCCTGAGCCGCACCTTCCGGTTCGGCGACGGACTGGCCAAGCATCTGAGCGCGAAGGTGAACTCGGCTTACGCGCTGCTCGGCGAAAACAAATCGATTCAGATGGCCGGCACCGCCGAACCGACCTGGTTCGGCTCCAAGGTGCCGGCCGAGCGCAAACCTCTCGCGCTGATCGGGCGCAGCAACCTAGGACTTTTCGAAGCCTGTCTTGCAAGGCTGCTGCACGGGAACCAGCGATTCCATTTCCAGGGCGGCTATGCCGGCTATTCGTTTCTGAACAGCCGAGTCGTCGGCGCGCTGTATCTGAGCCAAGGCAAACATCCGAAGGTCAGGGACCCTCTGCTGCAGCGGTTTTCGAGTTTCACGGCACTGAAGGATTTCGTTCAGCAAACCCAGAATCAGCAACTGGCCACCGTGGTGGCTCTGGTGCAACGTCATGGCGCGAAGCTGTTCGAGTTCGACCGTCTGATCAGGAGCCGGCTGGTTGACAAACCGGATGCCGACGTGATCTTCACCACCACGCACAAGGCAAAGGGACAGGAATACGAGCATGTCGAAATGCTGGACGACGACTTTCTGACCCGAGCCGACATGAAGAAGGCCGCACGGCAGCAGGACGATGAAGGACCGAGCATGAAGCTGCACGAAGAAGTCAACGTCTATTATGTGGCGGCGACCCGCGCACGGCGATCGATCCGACTCGCCGACTTCTGATCCGGACCGCTCCCCGATGATCCCTGCACCATCCGCCCCGCCCTTGCGGTCCGAGTCGGCGGAATCCACGCCCAGTCCGCCGCGGAGCACGGCGATGGGCATCGACGAGACATCGATCCCGATGACTGATCTCACCGCTGTCTTGCCCGTGCCGATGGCAGCAAAGTGTCGAGCCCTGCCGCTCGACGCGTTGCGCCATTTCCATCAATCGTTGTGGCATTCCCCGTAAACTGCGGGTCCCCATCGCCGGAAAGGCCTTACTGACGAGCAGCGAGCCTTGGCCCGACAATTGCTGAGATCATTGTGCGGCCGGTGGCTTCTGGCAGAATTGAGCCCTCTCGCCCGAAAAGCAGCCACCGGTCCGCACCCCGACGCGTGAGGTCATCCCGGCCGATACCCTGCGAAGAAAAGAGGATCGCCAATCCCAAGCCCGACCGGCCGGTCGCAGCCGGTCCGAATGGCGCGGCGCCGCTTGCAGACTCGACGTGGCATCGCCTTCGGACGGCCGCACCGACTTTGAGGCCATCGCAAAGCGGCCGGCGCTCAGCGAAGCAACTGCACTATCAGGAGAACGCGCAATGTGTGGAACGGTTCGAAAATCTCGCGTTCCGGTCCATCGGCTCGCAGACTGTTTTCTCGCCGCTGCACTGATCACCGGCACATCAACGGCAGCCAGCGCGCCGCACGATCCCTTCGGTGGAAGACGATCCTATTCCAGTTCCAGCATGGACTGTCTGGTGGCCAACGACGTCCTTTCGGTCCATTTCACCGCGATGCAACAGCGACGGAGATTCGGCCCAGGGTCCGACTTCACCAACCACTGCCAGCAGCTACCCGCGGTCGGCAAGACTTTCCTGAGCATCGATCTACTCGACCGTGCGGCCCGGACCAAGCCGGTCGCGCTGCGCGTCGTCGAAGAGGCGTATCCGATCAACGGAGGGCGCACGACCGAAAAAGGAACGCTCGCCGAAGTCCCGCCGAAAATCTACCGGACCGGAACGGCTGAAACTTCGGTCGAGATCACCCACCCGGGACATTATGCCCTGCTGGTCACGGTCGGCGGCAAAGTAACCGCCGCAGGCGGCCGACTTCGCATTCCGTTCAGTGTCGCGCTGCCTCCGCCGTCGCGGCTGGGTTCCTGGCACAAGGACATTGCGGCGGGACTGGCCTTGACGTTCTTTGCCGTGATGTCGCTGATCGGATACAGTGTCTACCGCACCAACAACCCGGCCACACGGCCTGGAACGGCCCCCCCTTCGGCGTGGCAGCCCGAGCGGCAGGAAAGGAGGGTCTGAGTCGAGACCCGCACGAACGCCTGGTTCGACCGGTTCCGGGCTGCAGGGTACCGTCGGCGTCGATGGGACCGGCCAGGCGCAGGACCCGTGCCCGCTCAGCCGGGGGAATCGGCGCCGGATTCGGCGGCCTGGATCGCGGTGATCACGACCGTGTTGATGATGTCCTCGACGGTACAGCCGCGACTCAGATCGTTGACCGGTTTCTTGAGCCCTTGCATGATCGGACCGATCGCGATCGCACCGGTTTCGCGCTGAACCGCCTTGTAGGTGTTGTTCCCGGTGTTGAGATCCGGAAACACGAATACCGTGGCTTGTCCCGCCACCTCGGAACCCGGCATTTTCTGCGCGGCGACCTGTGGATCGACGGCTGCGTCGTACTGGATCGGCCCTTCCAGCTTCAATTCCGGCCGCCTCGCCCGGGCAACGCGGGTCGCCTGGCGGACCTTTTCGACATCGGCGCCGGCCCCGGAGTCTCCCGAGGAGTACGACAGTAACGCCACTTTCGGCTCGATGCCGAACGTCTTCGCCGTCTCGGCAGAGAAAATCGCGATCTCGGCCAGTTGCTCGGCGGTCGGGTCCGGATTGACGGCGCAATCTCCGTAGACCCGCACGCCGTCCTCCAGGCACATGAAAAACACCGAAGAAACCAACGAGTATCCGGGCTTCGCCTTGATGAACTGCAGCGCCGGACGCATCGTGTGCTGAGTGGTGTGGACCGCGCCGGAGACCATGCCGTCGGCATCGCCCTTGTAGACCATCATCGTGCCGAAATACGACACGTCGAGCAGGCAATCACGCGCGGTTTCCGCGGTGATGCCCTTGTGTTTGCGTAGCTGATGGAAGGTCTCCGCATAGTCATCGAGTCGATCGCTCTCGGCCGGATCGATGATGTTGAGCCGGTCGAGATCCAGGCCGATCCGGTGGTGCTTGATGATCGAAGCAATCTTTTCGCGCCGGCCGAGCAGCGTCAGGTCCGCTGCTCCCTTGCTGAGCAGCACGGCGGCCGCCTTCAGGATTCTGGGCTCGTTGCCTTCCGGCAGAACGATATGCCGCTTGTTGGCGCGCGCCCGCTTCAACAGTTCATAGGTGAACATCTTTGGCGTCATGCCGGACGTCCGTACGGACCGGATTCGCGCTCCCAACGCGTCGAGGTCCACCCGGCTGTCGAACAATTCGATGGAGCGCTCGATCTTGTCGCTGTCACCGGCGCGCAAGTGCGCCCGCATATTGCGCATGCGCGAGGCGGTCGTGAACGTGTCGGTCGGCACCGCGAGGATCGGCAACGGGTCCGGCAACCCGTCGATCAGCTTGGCCACCGACAGTTCCGGCTGAAAGCCGGTGGACAGCAGCAATCCGGCCAGTTGCGGATACTTGGAGGACTGATCGGCTTGCAGCATGGACAGGATCACATCGGCGCGGTCCCCTGGCGTGATCACGAGGTGATTCTCACGCAGCCACTCCAACGCATGCTGCGACTGCATCGCCGCAACCAGATAGTCGAACACCAGCCCATCGAGCCGGTTGGCGCCGTACAACACTTCGGCACCGAGTTGGTCAGCGATCTCCGCGACCCGCGGACTGCTCAGTTCCCGATCCGCCGGAATCACGCCGAGCAGCCAGCCTTCGTCGCCGTAGAGTTCCCGTAGCATCGCTTCCAGCGCTGGCCCCGCTCCGGGAGCCGCCTTATTGAGCACCGCCCCAAAAATTTCGCAACCGCGAAAGCGGTACGAATCCACCGCGATCCGCACCGGACTGATCGCTTCTTCGACCGAACGTCCTTGTGCGTTGCCGACCACCAGCACCGGACAACCGAGGTTCTTGGCGATCTCGCGGTTGAAATTGAACTCGAATGCACTGGTCGACTCGACCAGGTAGTCGGTTCCGCCGGCCACCAGAAAGTCGCAGCTTTCCTCCAGCACCTTGTACTTGGCGATGATGCGTTCGATGATCTCGTCCGGCCGGTGCTCGCGCAGAAGTTGCAATGCCTCCGCCGCGGAAACGCCGAACGAGGCCTCGTAGCTCTGCGGCAATCCGAAGTGGCTGAGGATCAGTTCGATGTCATCATCTTTCGCCGCAGCCGGGTCGTTCTCCGCGACCGGGCGGAAAAACCCGACGCGCTTGATGCGCTTCAGCGCGAAATCAATGATGCCGAGCGCAATCAGAGCCTTGCCGGTACCGGCCTCGGTCGTGCTGATGTAGAGGGAATAGGTCATATCGGCAGCTCGTCGCAGCCGGCCGCCGCGGAGGCGACCGGGATCATCTCGGCCGTGACGTCAGGCCATCGGAGTCGCTCCGCTCCGCGGGGCCGCGAGCGAAAAGGGCGAGTTGGCCCGGTCGCACATTGCGAGGCGCGTGTGTCGCGGGATCAAATCCGCTGCAGCAACTCGGTCTTCTTCGCAGCGAACTCCTGGTCCGACAGCACTCCTCTGTGATGGAGTTCGGCAAGTTTCTCGATCTGCTCGAAAATGTCTCCTTCACCGCGCTCTTCCGCCATCGGAGGTAGCGATACCTCGTGCCCCGGCGAACCCTCGGCGGCGACCGGCGCGCTTCCGCCCGAGACCACCGGAAGTTCACTGACCTGCACCTGGCCGTACTGGCTGGAGAATATCAACGATGACGCTCCGCCTTGCTGCTGGGAAACGCCGCCGATCTGATGGTCCAGCGTATCGTAGACAGTGACCCGACCCTGAATTTCGATGGCCAGCCGCCGCGTCGCCGGAAACACGGCATAGCGGACCTCGTTCTGGCTCCCGCTGCTCGACGGCGTGCCCAACTCCTGGGGCCACCAGTGGCCGGTTCCCGTCACGAACACGCTCGGACCGCCCGGATCCGTCGGCGACGGCGAGAACAACGGCCGCGATGCCAGCAATCCCGCAAGTTCGCAGCAAAGTGCATCCACGCGAGCCTTCAGCATGTTGTTGAACATGTCGCCCACCATGGTCATGCCGCCGTGCATCCACTGGCCGGATCCCCCGAACTCCGGGTGATTGAACTGCGCCATGCTGCCATTGCCGTTCATTACCGCCTGCAGCATCGACAGCACCGCGTCGACGCTGAATCCCTGTCGCTGCGCAATGTCTTCGATGGCGTGGCGGCCCTCTGGCGTCAGTTGTTGCATAAATCGCTCGTCGATAAGCCGGGTGAGAAAGAAAGGATCATTTCACTTCACGAACTACCGAACAAGCGGAAGTTGGTTGAATCAGCATTTAGCGCCAGTACCTGCCCGGCCACAAAACCGGACGGCGACGCCGAACACAGCGCTTTTCAACGGCATCACCTCACGACCGTTCGGCGTCGAAGGAAGACTGGTCGCCGCCAAGACCGGCGCACGCCGGCCTTGGCTCACGTGACTCGTCGCAGCGCTGCGGCATTCCTGCCCCGGAGACACCCAGCCGATGGATGAACCAGGCTAGTAGCAACCTCGGGGCGACGGTTGCTCCGGACTCGACGTTCCGTTTACGGGCAGACCGAGTCCGCAGCCTTGACGGCGTCGAGATAGGCGACGATCCGTCGTATCGTCCGCTGGCGGAGTTCCGGATCCGGTATCCCTTCCAACGCCGGCATCGTCGTGCCCGGACGTCGCCGCGCGGGCTCGGCGATGAATTCCGCCAATTCCTGGTCGGACCAACCGCACAGCGACTGCTCCAAAGGAGCGGGAAACTTGGCACCGCCCACGCCGCGAATCCGGTGGCAGGTCAGGCAGTGGTCCTTGGTCGCAGTGAACCCTCCCTTGACTTCCTCGCTCGCGTGCTGCGGGATCAGCGCCCGATCGTCGGCCGCGGTCCGCAGCTCGATGCGGGTGACCTGATAGGGCCACCCGTAGGTACCCTGCGCCTGGAGGTCCGGCATCGAGACGTTGTCCCATACCAGGTAATAGGGCCCCAGCGGGACCCCGCGCTGGTTCTGGGCCGGGTTGTCCACGACGAACGCCTGCCCGTCGGCGCGACCGAATGCGAGGTAGGCGCGATAGTGCCGCAATCGGCCGGACGCGATCACCGAGCGATAACCGTCCACTGCCAGAAACGCCAGTTCCGCTTCGGGAGCCCGCCACGCCGGCCCAAACCAGTGGTTCAGCAGCCCCTCCATCGGAAACCCGAGGTAATCGACCAGCACGCGGCGTCCGCCCTTCGATTCGTGGGGCTCGACCACTCGGATCGTCTGCCGTGTGACCCCGACTTCGCTTCCCAAGCGTTCCGGTGCGGGCAATTCGACGGCGCCCGGGGCTCCAGCGTTGAGAAACAGTGTGCCGGCAGCCAGCACAGCGCACCAGACGCCGAAAGTTCCGGACCGGTGACCGGGCTCGGTCCGGCACGAGTCTCGCCTCGAACCCCAACGAAGACACGAACGACCGGCCAGGTTCATGGAATCACCCCGTGGACTACGGGCGGACCGACCCGCCCCTGTTGCAAGACCCCCTTCAGAATACACATCTCGAGGGTCGAGGCTCAATGCCGCTCCCTCGCGCGCGGGGTGCCCGTCGGATCGTATACGGGGCTCATCGGGTCCATCCGCGCACGACCACGAATCGATTGCGTCACGCCCGATCACTAGCGCAGCGGAACGCTTCAACAAAATGTAACGGTTACATGCAGGCCGGGTACCGGCTCCGCATCCTTGAGATTCAAATGCGCCCCATGCAACTCCACGATCCGCGCCACGATCGACAGACCCAGACCCGAGCCCTGCTCGAAGCTATCCAGCCGGTGAAAACGCTGGAGCACCGTGGTACGGTCGCCCGACCGAATGCCGGGGCCTTGATCGATCACATCCAACTGTGTCGATTCATTCTTTGTCCGCAGACGAACAGTCACCGTCGATCCCTTTGGACTATACCGAACGGCGTTGTCGACCAGATTACGCAGCAGGACGCTCAACAAGGCTGCATTGCCTTGAACGACGGCTGGACCTTCGGCCCCGAGTTGCACCGAGACACCGCGCCCGTGCGCCCAAGGTCCGCAATCTGACAGAACCGATGCCGCGACAACGGCCAAATCTACAGCGGTTTCATCCTCCTGAAATCGCAGATCGAGCCGCGCCAATGTGAGGAGCTGTTCAGTCAGGTGCGTGATCCGATCGCAACCATTGATGACCTGATCAAGCGCGCGGTTGCGTTCCCCTGCATCATGAGACCTACGCGCGACCTCCGCCTGTGCGCGTATCGCCGCGATGGGTGTGCGCAGTTCATGTGAGGCATCCGCCGTGAAGCGCCGCTCACGGGCGATGGTCTCTCGAATCTGCCCGAATAGTCCGTTCAGGCGCTCAACGATCGGGCGTAGTTCTGAAGGCGCGGAAGTATCCGCTAGAGGCTCCAGCCCTTCGGGATTCCGGACAGCGAGTTCAGCGACCAGCGCGTTTAGCGGACGAAGACCCCGGCGGATGGCGTAGGCCAAACCAGAGCCCAACAGCGGAAGCGCTACGAGCATCGGCAGAAGCAAATGTTCGATGATCTCACGACCAACCGCTTCCCGGCTGTCCAAGCGTTCCGCAACCTGGATCGTCAAATCCTTGTGCAGCCAACTGAATACCCGCCACGTGGGGCTATCACCGACCGGTGTACTGAACCCCTCTTCAATCGGCGACAGACGCGCCGTCGGAGCGGATGCGGAACGCGCGACCAGGCGTGGGCCGTCCCAAATCTGGAATGCCACATTCCGTTGATAGCGGTGGCGAACCGGGCCGTCCACCTCCAATTCGCCCTCGTCAACCTCCTTCTGCCCGGCCAACAACGACGCGAACTGCACCAGATGGGCGTCCAATAGCTCACCCACCTCGTGGCGCGCCTCCTGATATGCGGACAAGACCACACCGAGCCAGATCAACGTGACCGCGGCGAGCATGCCCACCAGCAGTCGCGTGCGAAGTGACCCTGCCGTTTTCACTCCGGATCCTTGGGGAGAAAATAGCCGACGCCCCGGAGCGTGACGATCAAGTCCGGCGCCAGTTTGCGGCGAAGATGATGAATGTGGACCTCAATGGCATTGGACTCAATTTCTTCACCAAATGGGTACAGCCGTTCGGCGAGTTGATCCTTGGACAGCACGCGACCGGCCTGAAGCGCCAATTCATGAAGCAGGCGAAACTCTTTCGCCGCCAGATCGATCTCCCGACCGCGGAAGCGGACGACGTGGCATGCCGGGTCCATGTGCAGTGCCCCGACTTCAAGGACGGGTGTGGCCCGCCCCGCCGAACGCCGAATGAGTGCCCGCAGCCGAGCAGCCAATTCGCCGAGATCGCAAGGTTTCACCACGTAGTCGTCAGCCCCGGCATCCAGCCCGGCGATACGGTCCGCAACCGCGTCCCGCGCGGTAAGAATCAATACCGGAACCGATTGACGTCGGCTTCGGACCTCCCGCAGCACGGCGAGTCCCGACAGCTTCGGCAACCCCAGATCGAGAACGACGGCCGAGAATGACTCGGTCGTCAGCGCGGCCTGGGCGGCTAGGCCATCCCGCACCCAGTCGACCACGAACCCCGATTGCCTGAGTCCAACGCAAAGCCCGTCTCCGAGCAGCGCATCGTCCTCCACCAGAAGCACTCTCATCGATCCTTCCTTTCCAAACTGGCGCCTCAGTCATCATGCTGGTGCTGAAGGAGGATGCTGCGTTCCGCTTCAACCGCCGCGATTCCCCGCTCGCCGCGAAAGTTGGATCGTTGCACCAGAAAATCCCAGCCCCAGAAGATGCTCAGCCCCAATAACAGCAGCAATGCCACAACCGGTCGCGACTGTCTGATCGCCGCATGCGGCGCGCCGCGTTTGTACCCCGTCCACATGGCGAACACCAAGTTTTCCCGATGAAGGAGGCTTGCCAACGCGACTCCCGCGATGTGCAACGCCACCAGTGCGAGCATGGCATTGGCCACCGCTTCGTGCACCTCTTCGAATAATGAGTCAGCCACACCCATTTCCAACACCCAGCCCGAGGCGCATATCAAGAAACCGCTCGCAATCAGCAACAGGATGGCAACGGCACCCGCCGGGTTATGTCCGGTGTAACGGCGCGGCCGTCCGCGCGCCAACGCGCGTAGATACCCGAAAACCGCGGACGGGCCCCGGACGAATTCACGAAACCGTGCGTATCGAGTCCCGACGATACCCCACAATAGCCGGAACACCAACAGGCCCAGCATCGTATAGCCAAGGCCCTCGTGAACATGGCGCCAGCGCTCGCTTTCCGCGGTCAGAAACGCCCCGACAAAGCTGGACGCAAACGCCCAGTGAAACAGGCGCGTCGGCATGTCCCATACCAGAATACGGTTTCTCATCGATGAACTCCTTTCGGAAGAATTAAATCGTGTTCGGAAAAGCGCCCCTCGGCTGCCCCGCCATGACAGGCCCCACAGCTTGCCGGGGATTGAACGTCGGACCGCTTCCAGGTTGCGGGAGACACCTCATCGTGCGCACGACGGAACCCTGGCGATTGGGTAACCCGAAGCAACGGCGCACCGTCCGGCGCGATCGTGGGCAGACGACGGGCATGGGAAATCAAGTAGTCGCGCAGAGAGTTCTGAGTTCCAGCATCCATCGTGGCGTCCTGTCCAAAATGGCGGTTCAGGTCTGCAAGAACAGTCCGCCAGGATTCCGCCGACAACCAGCGTACTGGGTAAGGTGCATGACATTCACCGCATTCACGGGCGTACCTCGGGTCAACCCGCGCTTCTCCGCCGCCGCTGGCTTCGGCCACCGATAAGGCTGAGATGACCCAATGGGCCAACGAAACCGCTAAGACTCCGGGAATGTTCATCGCCGCTCCTCGGAACCGAGTTCCAGCAGATAAGCCAGGACATCACCTTTTTCCTGCGGAGTGCAGTCACGGCTGAGAACGTCCCGGCAGTTGCGTCGAAACCACTTCTCGACTTTTCGTGTGTCCGTAAAACGCTCCGGATTCGCGGCAGGCGCCAGCGGCATGATGACTTTTCCGGTGACGACATGCCGGCCGGATGCAAGGGGATGATCGGTGTGGCAGGAGCTGCAACGCCAGTTGCCACCATGGCGAGATGCAAAAAATGCCGCTCCGCGAGATGCCGAGAACCCGGCAAACCCGGCATCCTGTTGCTTGGCTTCTCGGGCCCACGCCCACTGAAGGGTCTCGGGCGAGTCGCCAAGAGCGACTGTGGGCGCGGTAAGCGCGATAATGGTCAAAAGTCTCGAAGAATGCATGATGGTCCTCTGACAAGGTTCAGTCAGAGCAAAGCATCGACGAGGAACCTTAAGTCAACCTTACGGCAGCTCGGGCCCGGCTGGTTATGCCATCGGCGATCGAGAAACGGCGGCTCCTCTGGTCATTGCTCAGGCGTAGCCCCGCCCACATGCAACCACCTGATTGAGAACCTCCGCACGTGCGCCGCGACCTACCCGTTTCGCGTCTGAGAGAGTTTCCCGCTAGCGGAGGTCTCGCCACACCCGGCGTGGTCAAGCGGCGCCGCCGTTACGGTCCGAACGACATCGTCGAAGTCGCGACGAACCCCTGGATCAGCCTTGCGCGCGACACGTTCAAGGATCCGATGATCTGGTTTCTGTTCGGCATCGGCCTGGTCTATAGCCTGTTGGGCCAAATGACCGAAGCTGTCGCACTGTTCATCGCGATTCTGCCGTTGATCGCGATGGACGCCTTCCTCCATCGCCGCACGCAGGCGTCGACCGAAGGATTGAGCCGACAACTGGCTGCGAGCGCACTGGTCATCCGGGATGGTCGTGCGTTCCAGGTCCCGGCGATCGAATTGGTCCCGGGTGATGTGGTAAGGGTCAGTAGCGGCGAAGCTTTTCCGGCCGATGGCGTGATCGTCAGCGGTGACAACCTTCAGGCCGATGAGTCGTCGCTGACCGGAGAAGCCTACCCGGTGAAGAAGCGATCGTTATCCGGCTTCCCTGCAGTCCGAACTTCGGACTCCGCTGTCTGGATCGATGACGCCCACTGGGGTTTTGCCGGCACCCGCCTGCTCACGGGCCGATCCGAAATGCGCGTGGTCTTCACCGGCAAGGAGACCCTCTATGGACAAATCGTGCAGGGGGCCGTCGCGGCCGATCATGATCGGAGCCCTTTGCAGACGGCCATCGCCAACCTCGTCACCGTTCTGATGATCGGCGCAGCATCGCTGTGCCTGCTATTGGCGGGTGTCCGTCTACGCCAGGGACATGACCCGTTTGACGCGTTGATCAGCGCAGCGACCCTCGCGATTGCTGCTCTACCGGAGGAGTTTCCGGTGGTCTTCTCGGTATTTCTGGGTGTTGGCGTCTATCGATTGGCGCGTCGCAAGGCGCTGGTCCGGCGCAGCATCTCGGTCGAGAACATCGGCCGCGTGACCTGCATCTGTTCGGACAAGACCGGGACCCTCACGGAAGGTCGACTGCGGTTGGAGCACTGGGTCCCGGCCGAGTCGACGGCGGACGCCGAGCTGTTGCAGTGGAGCGCGCTGTCCGCGCGCGCGGACAGCGGCGACCCCATGGATACCGCAATCTGGGCACGTGTCTCGGCGCAAGGCGCGCTCGTCGCGCCACCGGAAACCATCGCGACCTATCCCTACACCGAACAGAGGCGGCGCGAAACGACGGTCGTGCGCCTTCAGGGTCGACTCCACGCCATCTCCAAAGGATCACCCGAGCTGCTGCTGGGATGTTCAGACCTCGATGCCAACCAGCAGGAGCGATGGATCAGCGAAGTCGATCGCCTCGCGACAACGGGCCATAAGGTGCTCGCTTGTCTCCTCTGGGATCTCGACGCCGCGTGGTCGGGCGGCGAACCGGATCGGGGCGGCCGGCTGCTGGGATTACTCGCCTTTGAAGACCCAATTCGCGACAGCGCGGCCGGTGCGGTCCAGGAATGCCGCAACGCCGGCATCCGCATCATCATGGTCACCGGCGATCACCCGGCAACCGCCACCCATGTCGCCCGAGCGCTCGGATTGCTGGATTCCGCCGGCGATGACGAAGTGATTCTGGGCGAACACCTCGCCGATCAACTGGCAAGTGTTCATCAGGGCCGCATCCGCGTGGTGGCCCGCGCAACACCGCCGCAGAAACTGGCGCTGGTCCGCGCGCTGAAATCCCGGCAGGAAATCGTGGCCGTCACCGGCGACGGCGTCAATGACGTCCCCGCGCTCCAGGCCGCTGACATCGGCGTCGCCATGGGAAGCCGAGGAACCCGCAGTGCGCGGGAGGCCGCCTCGATCATATTGCTCAACGATGATTTCGGTTCCCTGGTCCGCGCGATCGCCGAGGGCCGGCAGCTTTTTCGAAACCTGCAGCTCAGCTTTCAATACATCCTGCTGATGCATATTCCGCTGGTCGTGACCGCCACGTTCATTCCGCTGATGGGCCACCCGCTGCTCTATCTGCCGATCCATATCGTATGGTACGAGACCCTCATCCATCCGACCGCACTGTTGGTCTTTCAGGAGCTGCCGGCCAAGGGACTGCTGACGTCCATCGCGAAACACCGGGCATCGCACTTTTTCTCGCGCGCCGAGTGGCTGTTGATCGCCGTCACGGGCATGTTGCTGACCGCGTTCATCTTATGGGCTTATGACCGTAGTTTCGGTCCGGGATCGAACGTCGAGCACGCCCGGGCCATGGCGATGGTGGCACTGACCTGCGCCAATGCCTCGGCCACCGCGGTGCTCAGCGGCCTCCGCACCCGAACCGCGTGGTGGATGGTCATTTGCACACTGGGCAGTACCTTCCTGCTGGTGCAGACACCAAACCTGGCCCACTACCTGAATGTCCAGCCGCTGCATGGCGACGACTGGTTGATCGCACTGCTGGGTGGATTCACCGCGGTGGCCGCCCCAATGGGTAGTTATCGGCTATTCGGTTGCATCCGGCCTCTCTTCCAGACGCTTCACGCCGGCGGAACAACGCATCGTGCAATGAAGCAGGCGCAACCCCCGCTGACGCACTACGCCTGGTGGTCGATTGCGACGGCAGTGGCAACGATTAGCCTGAAGGCCAGTGCCTACGCGCTGACCGGTTCGGTGGCTCTGCTCTCGGACGCTGCCGAATCGCTCGTGAACCTCGTCGCAGCCAGCTTTGCCCTCCTCGCACTGAAAATCGCAGCCCGACCCGCCGACGACAGCCATCCGTTTGGCCACGGCAAGGCCGAATATTTTTCCAGCGGGTTCGAGGGGGCGCTCATTCTGATGGCAGCCGCGATGATTGCCTACACCGCATGGGAACGACTGATGCACCCGGTGCCGTTGCAGGCCCTGGACCTCGGGATCCTCATCTCGGTGGTCGGAACCGCCATCAATCTCGGGATGGCGCGCGTACTGCTCCGGGCGGGTAGGCGTTTCGGTTCGATCACCCTGGAGGCCGACGGGCACCACCTGATGACGGATGTCTGGACGACCGGCGCCATTCTTCTGGGCTTGTTGGGCATTACCGTGACCGGCTGGCTCTGGCTGGATTCAGCGATTGCGATCGTCGCCGCCCTCAACATCTTGAATGCCGGAGTGCAACTGATCCGGCGCTCCTTGACCGGTTTGCTCGGTGCCGCGATCCCCGATCAGGAGCGCCAGACGATCGAATCCATCCTGGAACCTTACCGGCGGCAAGGGTACCAGTTCCACGATCTTCGATCGCGCGTGGCCGGCACCCATCGCCTGGTGACCTTTCACGTGCTGGTGCCTGGCACGACGACGGTGCAGGACGCGCATGACCTTCTAGAGCGTATCGAAGCGGAAATCGGAATCCAGTTGCCGAATCTCACGATCGTGACACATGTCGAACCGCTCGACGATCCAGCCTCTTTTCGGCATGAACTGATGGATTGAGTCATGTTGGTCAGATTTCCAGGAGAGTCTGACGAGGTGATTTCGTCTGTAACAAGGTATTGCCCTATAGAGGTGGAAGCCCGACTGGGCTAAGTGGGTCACTGCCGGGTCGGCGTGCTCGCGACACGGGATCGGGGTCCATTGGCCAGTTTGATCGACGGCCGCCCCTTCCGGCGTAGTGCCGCCTGCAGGTTTTGCGCAAGCCGGTGATCATCATGCAGAATGTGGCAACACGAAATGCCCGCTCATCGATGAAATAGCAGTCCATGCGGTACGCGTTGTTCATTGCCAACCTACTCGTCAGCCTCTCCGCGCTCGCCGATACCGAAGCGCTGCTCAGGAAGATCAAGCTTCCGCGTGGATTCGAGATCAAGATCTACGCCGATCACGTACCCAGCGCCCGAGGGATGACGCTCGGTGAGGACGGCACGGTCTATGTGGGAACGATCAACGAAGGCAAGGTCTTTGCGTTGCGCGACCGCAACCGCGATGGTGTTGCCGAGCAGGTGCTGACCGTGGCGTCGGGACTGAACATGCCCAATGGGGTGGCCTATCTGCAGGGCGATCTGTACATCGCCGAGATCAGCCGCATCGTCAAGTTGAGAGAAATCTCCTACCGCCTGGACGACCCGCCGCCGCCGATGGTGGTGGCCGATGTCTATCCCAATGAGCGCCTGCAGGCGTGGAAACTGCTGAAAGTGGGGCCTGACGGGAAGTTCTATGCGCCGGTCGGCGCACCCTGCAACGTCTGCCTGTCGGACGATCCGGTATTCGCGACGCTGACCCGGTTGGACCCGGACGGGAAGAATCTCGAGGTGTATGCCAGCGGCATCCGCAATACGGTCGGCTTCGACTGGCATCCGGTGACCGGCGAACTCTATTTCACCGACAATGGCGCCGACTGGCTGGGAGATGACTTACCGGCGGATGAACTGAACCGCGTCTCGGCGCCCGGTGCCCATTTTGGCTTTCCCTACTGTCATGGCGGCGATTTCACCGACAGCCGCTATGGGGAGCAGAAGGGCTGCGACCAGTTCATTGCGCCGGTCTGGAAGTTCCCCGCCCATGTCGCGCCGCTCGGTATCCGTTTCTATCGCGGCCGCCAGTTTCCGGCCGACTATTACAATCAGTTGTTCGTCGCCCAGCACGGTTCCTGGAACCGGCAACAGCCGGTCGGCTACCGATTGGTGTTGGTGCGTTTTCAGGCGGGTCGACCGGCCGCCGACGAGGTCTTCGCCGACGGCTGGCTGGCGGAGGACGGTAAGGAATGGGGACGTCCGGTCGATCTCCTCGAACTCCCGGACGGGTCATTGCTGATCTCGGATGACCTGCTCGGAGTCGTCTACCGCGTCACGTACCGGTCGCCGTAGTTCCCCGAACGTTCCAACCGCGAAGGAACGTCACTCGCTCGATTCGGCGTTGGTGTCGGCTTGCGCCGCGGCACCTTTCGTCGCCCGGTGATGATCGGCGCCGCTGCCAGCGGTCACGCGAATAGCCGGCTCATTGGCAGGAGTCTTCGCGTACACCGTCACCGGTACCCCGAGGGAAGCCCACTGATACAGCCAGCCGGCATCCTCCGGCGAATTCGGCCAGCGTCGGTTGCGCGTACGAGTGGCCAGGTTGATGCAGCCATGGCTCGCGGGACGGCCGAAACCGTTGTGCCACCAAGCCCCGTGCAGCGCGTAGTCCTTGTGAAAGTACTGCGCATAGGGCACGTTCTCGACCACATAATGTCCTGGCTCACCGGGCTTCGCATCGCTCTTCATGGTCTTCAGCGGATAGCGGGCATAGATGTAAAAGGACCCGGTCACGGTCGGGGTCGCCGCCTTGCCGGTACTGGCTTTGAACAGGCGGACCACCTTGCCGTCCTCCAGTGCGACGACACGCTGGGCATCGAGGTAGACCGCGATCCGCCGGTCCGGACCGGTGGTGAAACTGCCGAGTGTGGTCGAACCGATCGTGCCCCCTTTGGTCGTGCGGATACCCCCGGGCGCCGCTTCCACCCGGATCGTCGTGGAAGGCGGCCAATGCGGGCTCGGCGTGAAGCGCAGACGCCGGTCGGTCATCCAGTGCCAGCGCCCGGCAATCGGCTCGCCGTCGGCGGTAAGGACCTGCAGCCGCTGGCCGGTCAGCTCTCGCTCGGCCGGGGTTTCGGAGAACGTGAGTGACAACGGGAGCAGGATGCCGACCTGACTCTGACCCGCGACATCGAGTTTGACGTTCAACGGCTCCGCCTTGGACCATTCGAGTTCCAGCGTCAACGGGGGCAGTGGTATGCCACCGGCCGATTCCCAATCCAGCGTCAGCGGATGCACGCCATCCCCCGAGCGCGGCGGAACGATGACGCGGAGGCTCCTGGCCGGTTGATCGAGCGGCCTCTCCACGGTCGCATCGCCGCGCGGCCGGACGATCCCGATCGGACGATCGAACACCAGAGTCACCGCGCCGTCTTTCCCCAGGACGCGCCGATTGCCGCCCTCGAGACGCGGTACCGGCACGGTCGTGAACTGCATTTCCTGGGAGATGCGGTGCAGGCCGAAGGCATTCTCGCCGCGAACCCGGACGCGGTACCGTGTCCCGAATGCCAACGGCGCCGTGAGCGTGTAACGCATCGGCTCGAGTCTCCCGTCCAAGGTCCGGCCGGACGCATCGCGCACGTCCACTTCCAGCAAACGGGCACCGGCGCCTCGCGCCTGGACGATCACGGGTTTTCGCGGATCGACGTCCTCGCTGCCAGGCGACGGCGTCATGCTCAGATCCGGCGTCATCGGCATCCAGCCGGCACAACCCGAAAGAGAGGCCCCGGCCAGCAGCACCCAAGGTGCCGCGGCGACGCGCAGGCGATCTTTGGCGACAAAAAACATCGGAATACTCCCGGAAACGCGGTCGGCAGCCCTACTACCGGCGCCGGCGGACC
>CAZXXC010000010.1:24228-32120 GCA_964644665.1 uncultured Methylococcaceae bacterium | reverse complement strand
CCGGCAGCCCGGTTCCGCCGCCGCTGGACATCAGCTCGGCTCGGCGGCCAGCAGATCCGCCACCTGGGCCGCCGAAGGGATGCCGAGACGTGCACCCAAGCGGGTACAGCACAACCCGCCGGCGGCGCTGGCGAGACGCAGCACTTCCGGCCAATCCAGACCGGCGGCGAGTCCCGCCGCAAAGGCCCCGTGAAAGGCATCGCCGGCTCCGGTCGTGTCGATCGGGAGGATCGGCGGAGCGGGCACCGCACCCTTCTCGATCCCCCTGCGCCAAATGACACCTCGCTCGCCCAGCGTGATGACTACCGCGGGCGCAACGGCGGCGAGCCGGTCCAGAGCCAGTTCCGGGTGGTCGTCCCCCAACCACTGCGCCGCGAACTTTTCCGAGCAGACCAGGTAATCCACACGCCCCATCAGCTCCTGTGTACCCTGATGCACAGAGCCGGCGTCGAGCACGGTGGGTCGACGGCGCTTTCTGGCTTCCATTGCCAGCGGAGGCGAAATCGAAGGCTCATGGCCGTCGAACAGAATGGCGTTGGCATCGACCGCCGAGACATCGACGTCATCCGGTTCGAGCGGGCGGGTCCGCCCCTTGTAGTTCACGAGAGTGCGCCGCCCGTCCGGTTTGACCAGGATGACCGACAGCGGCGTCGGGTCCGCGCCGCGGACCACGCGCTCCGTATCGACGCCTTCCCGCCGAAGCTCTTCGAGATGAGTCGCGCCGTACAGATCGGTGCCGAGATAACCGATGAATCCGGCTCGATAACCGAGTCGTGCGACCGTGACGGCGGCGTTGGCGGCCGGCCCTCCGCCGCAAGCCAGAAACTCGTCCGCAAACATCTTCTCATCCGCGGCCGGATGATGCGGTACGGTAAAGATCAGGTCGTAGCACGCGTGCCCGACGCACATCACGTCCAACATGACACCGGACTGTCCCAGAGCCCCCGGCATCGTTCCAGGTACGACTCACTCAAAGCCGATCACGTCCCAGATCCGCTCCATCAGAGTCGGATCGACGATGTCCTGCGCCTCAGCGGGGACTCCGCCGGCATAATTCATCGCGTAAACGCGGGCGACATCGTCCGCCAGGCTGGTCAGTTCCAGCTTGCGATAGGCTTCCTCCATGATCTTCAGCGCCTCGGGAACTGCCGGGGTTCGCTGATAGTTACGGATGACTTCGATCGCGCGCCGCTCGGCGGCGAGATAGGCACCGCGGCGCATATAGAAATCGGCCACATGCAATTCATACATGCCCAGATTGTTCCGCAATGCGGTGACTCGCTTGCGCGAGTCCTCCGCATACCGGCTGTTCGGAAATTTCGCAACCAGTTCCTGGAATTGGCGGTACGCCTCGCGTGCCGATCCGGGGTCGCGCTGCGAAGGATCGGTCGGCACGAACCGATCGACGAAGCTGATGCCGCGGTTGTAGTTGATCAAGCCTCTCAGGTAGTAGGCGTAATCGACGTTCGGATGCGCGGGGTTCAGTTTGATGAAGCGGTCCACCGCCGCCAATGCCGAATCGGGCTCGTTGTTCTTGTAATAGGCATAGGCAATGTCGATCTGCGCCTGGGTCGCGTGTGGTCCGAACGGGTAACGCGCTTCCAGTTTCTCGTATAATTGTACGGCCTTGCTCCACCGCTCCTCTCTCAACGCCGTTTTCGCTTCTTCGAAGAACTGTTCTTCCGTCCAGTCTGAAAATTCGTCCGCGATCTCCTCCTTCTCACCGGATTCGGAAAAAATGGAAGGCATCAGATCCGACAGCGACGTGGTGCAGGCACTGAGTCCGGCCGCGAGGATCAGAATGGCCAGCCGGACCAGGAACGCCGAACGTCCGCCGAGAGAAACCGAGGAAGGCATTGAAAAGACGAGTAAAAACCTTAGCTGTTGCATTATAACCGCAAATACCCGCTTTCCCTATCCGTGCCGACACCCGAAAAGATTTCGCTCGAGATCCCCGGCCACCTGGGTGGCCTGCGCCTGGACCAGGCCCTGACCGAGCTGTTTCCGGAGTACTCCCGAAGCCGGCTGCAGGACTGGATCAAGAGTGGCTGCGTGCTGCTCGACGGTGCCAGGGTATTGCCGAAACAACGCATTCTCGGCGGCGAACAGGTCAGCCTGCAGGCCGAACTCCCGGTCGGGGAGGTATCCGCCGCCCAGGACATTCCGCTGCAGATGATGCATGCCGATTCCGAGTTGCTGGTCGTCAACAAGCCCGCGGGCTTGGTGGTCCATCCGGCGGCCGGTCATCGTGACGGCACCCTTCTGAATGCGCTGCTGCATTACGCACCGGAGTTGGCCGCACTGCCGCGCTGCGGCATCGTACATCGCCTGGACAAGGATACCAGCGGGTTGTTGATGGTCGCGCGAACGCTACCGGCGCACAAATCCCTGGTCGATCAGTTGCAGGCACGATCCGCGCGGCGCGAATATCTGGCATTGGTGCAGGGCGAGCTCACCGCCGGCGGCACCGTCGATCTGCCGATCGGGCGGCATCCGTCGGACCGCAAGCGCTTCGCGGTGACCGCGTCCGGCAAATACGCGGTCACGCATTACCGGATCGTGGAGCGCCTGCCCGGCCACACCCTGATCCGGGTCCGACTGGAGACCGGCCGCACCCACCAAATCCGCGTCCACATGGCCCACCTCCGTCATCCGCTGGTCGGCGACCCGGTATACGGGCGCCTCCGTCTACCACCCGGCGCATCGGCCGCCGCCCACACGGCGTTGCATGAGTTCCGTCGCCAGGCCCTACATGCCGAACGCCTCGGCCTGCGTCATCCGGCCAGCGGCGAGCCGATCGAATGGTGGGCATCATTACCGGAGGACTTCGGCCGCCTGCTCGCGGTACTGAGGTGCACCACGTGAAATTCTGGATCGAGCCCGACTGGCCTGCTCCCGCCGGCGTCCGGGCCGCCAGCACCCTCCGGAGCGGAGGCTGCAGCAGCGGCCGCTACGCCAGTCTGAACCTGGGCCACCATGTCGGAGACGAGGACTCCGCCGTTCGACGCAATCGCCGGAACGTTCGACGGGAATTGTCGTTACCGGCCGAACCGCTCTGGCTCCAGCAGGTGCACGGCACGCGCATCGTCGATGCGGCCGCCGCGGACGACGTCATCGCGGACGGATCGATCGCGACGCAGGCCGGCCTCGTCTGCGTGGTGATGACCGCAGATTGTCTGCCGATCCTGCTGTGCAGCCAGGACGGCACCCGCGTCGCGGCGGTACACGGCGGCTGGAAAGGCCTCGCCGGGGGCGTGATCGAGGCCGCCGTCGAGGCGCTCGGGACCACCGAGTTGATGGCCTGGCTGGGCCCGGCCATCGGGCCCGACGCATTCGAGGTCGGCGACGAGGTGCGGCGGGCTTTCGTCGCGAACCGGCACCATCTGGCCGAGGCGTTCCGCCCCGCGCCCGACGGGCGCTGGCTGGCCGACCTCTATGCCATCGCACGCTGGCAGCTCAGTGATCTCGGCGTCGAGGTCTGCCATGGCGGCGGATGTTGCACCTATTCCGAACCGGACCGGTTTTTTTCCTACCGGCGCGACGGGGTGACCGGCCGGATGGCGACGCTGATCTGGCGCGAGTGACCGCACCGACCGAATCTCAATCACCATGAGCGTTCTGATCCTGATCATCCTGTTCACGCTGCTCGGCGGCGTGCTCAGCATCATTGCCGCATCGCTGATTCTGTTGGTACCGCACCATCGCCATCCGGAGTTGCTACCGCACGGGGTCAGTTTCGCACTCGGCGCATTGCTCAGCGTGGCCTTTCTCGATCTGTTGCCGCATGCGATCGAGAAGGCGGGAATCGAGCAGGCGGGGCCGTTGTCGGCCACCGTGCTGACGGGCTTGCTCGGATTCTTCCTGCTGGAAAAGTTGTTGTTGTGGCGCCATTGTCACGTCGGGGACTGCGCGGCCCATAGCGGAGAGCATTTTCATCAACCGGCCGGCATGCTGATCGTTGTCGGCGACGGCATCCACAACTTCGTCGACGGTGTACTGATCGGCGCAGCGTTCCTGTCGGATGTGCGACTCGGGATCGTCACCAGCCTGGCGGTCGCGGCGCACGAGATCCCGCAGGAAGTCGGCGATTTCGCGATTCTGCTGCAGAGCGGCTACGGCTCCGCCCGGGCCTTCGTCTACAACATGCTGTCGAGCCTCGGCACCGTACTCGGCGGGCTGCTCGCCTATTTCAGTCTGTCCACGCTGCACCAGTCGCTGCCGTATTTCCTCGCATTGGCCGCATCGAGCTTCATCTATGTCGCCGTCGCCGACCTGATTCCCTCGTTACACAAGAAGACGCGCGGAGCCGATGCGCTGAAGCAGGTCGCCCTGATCGCCTGCGGCATCACGCTGATCTATGTCGCGCAGACCATCGGCCACAACTACATTCCGGACCACCACCCGCCCCCGCTCCGGGCCGGTGAGCACTGACCGCCGCAAGCCGCACACCGATCCTCCACAGCCCGGGAACACCGAAATGGATTCTGCACCCCCAAAACGTATCCTGATCGTCGGCGGCGTGGCCGGCGGAGCTTCCTGCGCTGCGCGGGCCAGACGCCTGTGCGAACGCTGCGAAATCGTGATCTTCGACAAGGGTCCGTATGTCTCGTTCGCCAACTGCGGCCTGCCGTACTATGTCGGCAACGTGATCCTGGCCGAGGAGAAGCTGCTGGTCGCGACGCCCGAATTGTTCCGGGAACGGTTCAACATCGAGGTCCGGCTGGAACATGAAGTCCTCCGGATCGACCGGAGCCGCCGGGTCATCGAGGTGCGCGATCTCCGCGCCGGAACCGTTCGTGAAGAACGCTACGACGCGTTGGTACTGTCGACCGGCGCCCACGCGATCCGTCCTGAAATACCCGGCATCGATCTGCCCGGTATTTTCGTGCTCCGCACCATTCCGGACAGCCGGAGAATCCGCGCCGCAGTGGAAACCGCCGACCGCGCGTTGATTGTCGGCGGCGGCATGATCGGGCTGGAAATGGCCGAGAACCTGATTCATCGGGGACTCGAGGTCAGCCTGATCGAACTGAGCCCGCAGATCCTGCCGGTGCTCGATCCGGAGATGGCGGTCTATGTCACACGCCATCTCGAAGCCAGAGGCGTCCGTCTGCTGTTGGGCCGAAGCGTGACCGCCTTTACCGAACGGCCCGGCGGTGGCCTGTGGGTCGACACTTCGCTCGGCGACCGCCTCGAAACCGACATCGTGATTCTCGGGATCGGTGTCCAGCCGGCGTCCGCACTGGCCGCCGCGGCCGAACTGGAACTCGGCCATCGCGGAGCGATCGTGGTCGATGACGGCATGCGGACCAGCGACCCGCACATCTGGGCGGTCGGCGACGCGGTCGCCAGCGAGGACATCGTGACCGGCATCCGGCAGCCGGTACCGCTGGCCGGCCCGGCCAATCGGCAGGGACGCATTGCGGCCGCCTCGGTGCTACGCAGTTTCGGCGATGCCGACTGCCTGCTGCGGCCGCCGATCCGGTTTCGCGGCATCCAGGGCACCGCGGTGTGCGGCGTATTCGGTCTGACGGTCGCGACGACCGGAGCCAGCGAACAGGCTCTGCGGCGGGCGGGCATCGGCGGCTTCGAAAAAATCTACCTCCATCCCGGCAACCATGCCTCCTACTTTCCGGACGCCAAACCGATCCACCTGAAACTGCTGTTCGCGACCGACGACGGCCGCATTCTTGGCGCCCAGGCCGTCGGTGAGGCGGACGTCGCGCGGCGGATCGATGTGATCGCGATGGCACTGCAGATGCGAGGGACCGTGTTCGACCTGGAGGAGGCCGAGTTGTGTTACGCGCCGCAGTACGGCGGCGCCAAGGACCCGGTGAATCTGGCCGGCATGATCGCCGCCAACCACCTGCGCGGCGATCTGCCGCTGGCACACTGGGAGGACTTGCCGAAGACCGGGGCGCTGCTGCTCGACGTGCGCAGCCGAGACGAGTTCGCACAGGACCACATTCCCGGCGCGCGGAACATTCCGCTGGAAGAGTTGCGGCGACGCACCGACGAACTGCCGCACGATCGCCCTTGCTGGCTGGTCTGCGGCGTCGGCCAGCGCGCCTATTACGCGCTCCGCGCTCTGCAGCAACGCGGCTTCGATGTCCGCATCCTGCCGGGCGGCATGCGGACCTATCAGACCTTTCGGGATCTGTGGGACGCCCGCGGCGGCAGGTGAAGTAATCAAAGGATGTCAGTGCTCTCTTGACGGGAAAGAACGAGAAACGGCCCATTCGAATGATACGGCTCGTTTCCTGCGGGCGCGCGCGGCGCGCCGTATTGCTGCTTTTCCTCGGCCGAGGCCCTACTCTTCGTCACCGAGCAGATGTGACAACATGATGAAGTTGAAAAAGGATACCCCGGGGCATGGACTGCTGACCGGGTCGGCGATCAGTTTCAGAGTGTAGTTTCCCGCGGCGGCCACGAACCGCACGCTTCCGCCCGCTGCGACCAGCGCCGGGTCGCTGCCTGCGTAGAGCACTCCACCGACCGCGCCGCAAAAGCGCTGCCGTTGTTCAAGCTCGGCGCGCTGTTCGGCGCGGAGACCGCAACGAGATTGCTGACGGCTCCCGGATTGCCTCCGGCCTCCAGCACGAGACGCAGCAAGACGGCGTTCAGATTGCTTCCATTCTGGCGATAGACACCCGAGCCATTCGCAACAACCCGGCCAGCCTTGTCGATCCGAACATTCTGGGTCGCGAGCGTCACCGGGGAACACCCGACCTGTTCGCCGCCGATGCGACGTAAGCGCTGGGAGTGGTGTGCGACCCCAACTCCGTCACTCTGGCTGCCAGCGAATCGACCCGGTTCTGCAGCGCTACGATCCGCTGATCGGCGGCGTCGAGTCGATCATTGATCGTGACGAAGGGAACACCGTTCGGCGCGCTAGCCTTGTTCCCCGGAGGCTCTGCGGAAGCGCTCGCGGAAAACACGACCGCGCCACTCATGATGAGCAGGTTCTTGTTCTTCATTGGACCTACTAGTTTTCCCGGTCGATCAAATCGCCAACTTCGAACGGCTTGATCTCCATCGCCGCAGGGAAATGACACATCCCAAGCAGGACCTCCTCGATGCGGTCAACCGTAACTGCCGTAAGCGGCATACCCAACAGCGAAGAACGGTCAGGGAGAGGCGATCGGCGGCGGGTCAAATCTTCCCATCGAGACCCATCTGGTAGTACTTGTGCGTGATTTTGTCCTGGTTCTCCAGAAGCCAGTCGATGCTCGGCTGGTGATGCATGGCTTTGTGGATGGCCCGAGCCATCGCCTTGCGGTGAATCTCGAACAGGATCTTGTGGTCGAGCTTGTCATCGGTGGCGACACTGGGATTCAGCCAGACCGACACGATGATGCCGAGTTCATCGACCTTGTCTTTGGGGATGTCGCCTGCCCTCACCGCGTCCAGCACTCCGTTGGCGATTGCCGCCTGCACCGTGCCCATCAGGATGTTGGTGTAGCGGCTGTTCTTGACCGTGACCTTGCTGACCATTAGCGTGACCGGCCGGACCTGAATGTCCGTGTTCAGGATCGCGAACACTCGCGTGTGTCCCTGAACCTGATCGCCGGTCAAGGTGGCCAGCGCAGTACCGACCGGTCCATCCAACTCGCCGATGATGACCTCCGGCTCCGCGGCGGTACCCGGCGGACCGCCGGCCACCAGCGCTTCGCCGGCGCGCAAGATGATTCGTTGACTCATGGCGTCCTCCTACATGCCTCGCGGCGCATGGTAGCAAACGGTGATCGCCGAGTCACACGCCGAGTACGGCGGCCGACCCGCATGGCACCGAAAACGTC
Organism: uncultured Methylococcaceae bacterium; assembly: GCA_964644665.1. Classification (GTDB taxonomy): domain Bacteria; phylum Pseudomonadota; class Gammaproteobacteria; order Methylococcales; family Methylococcaceae; genus Methylotetracoccus. The sequence goes on along the minus strand of CAZXXC010000010.1, from coordinate 24,321 downwards.
GCAGCAGGCTGCGCGGCATCATATCGGGCTCCGGCCTCGAATTGACATCGGCCACGGTACGGCGCATGCTCGGCGGCGAACGCGCCGGGCCGG
>CAZXXC010000010.1:0-24128 GCA_964644665.1 uncultured Methylococcaceae bacterium | reverse complement strand
GGCCTGATCCGGCACACCCGCGTGCTGGACATCGTCGGGGATCTGATTCGCGTCAAGGCGAACGGTGTGGCGCTGAAGGACCTCGCACTGGTGGAGAATACCGACGGTGAGACTACCACTGCGGAGGTGGTGCAACTCGACCGCGACATCGTGAGCCTGCAGGTATACGCCGGCGGCAAAGGCGTCAGCACCGAGGCCAAGGTGACGTTCCTGGGCCGACCGTTCGACGTCACCTATTCCCGAAACATCCTGGGCCGAATCTTCCGTGGCTCGGGTGAACCGATCGACGGCAAGCCGCCTTTGTCCGGTGATCCCCGCATCCCGGTCGGCGGGCCGACCGTGAACCCGATGCTGCGGGTGCTGCCGTCGAAGATGATCGAGACCGAAGTCCCGATGATTGACCTGTTCAACTGCCTGGTGGAAAGTCAGAAGATCCCGATCTTCTCGGTCGCCGGCGAGCCCTACAATGCACTCCTGGCCCGAATCGGCTTTCAGGCCGACGCCGACATCGTGGTATTCGGCGGCCTGGGGCTGATTTTCGACGATTTCCATTTCTTCCGCACCCAATTCGAGGACCACGGCGTGTTCCACCGCACGGTGATGTTCGTGAATCAGGCCTCCGACCCGATCGTCGAGCGTTTGTTGATTCCGGACATGGCGCTCGCCGTCGCGGAACGTTTCGCGGTCGAGGAGAACAAGCGGGTGCTGGTGCTGTTGACGGACATGACCGCGTACGCCGACGCCATGAAAGAAATCGGCATCGCCCAGGAGCGGATTCCCGCCGCCCGCGGCTACATGGGGGACCTCTATACCCAACTGGCGCGGCGCTACGAGAAAGCCTGCGATTTCCGGGGCGCCGGATCGGTGACCATCCTCAGCGTGACTACCATGCCGGGCGGCGACGTGACTCATCCGGTGCCGGACAACACCGGATACATCACCGAGGGTCAGTTCTACCTGCACGACGGCATGATCGACCCGTTCGGCTCACTGTCGCGGCTGAAGCAGCGCGTGATCGGCAAAGCGACCCGCGAGGACCACGGGCACGTGATGAACACGATGATCCGCTTCTATGCCGGTGCGCGCGAAGCCGAAAAAAAGCGCGCGATGGCCTTCGAACTCAGCTCTTTCGATCAGAAGCTGCTGAAATTCGGTGAACTGTTCAAGCGCCGATTCATGGACATCCATGTGTCGTTGCCGCTGCTGGCCGCGCTCGACCTGAGCTGGCAGACGCTGGCCGAATGCTTCGCGCCCGAGGAACTGCTGATGAAACAGGAGCTGATCGACACCTACCTGCCAAAACGGCCGGCTCAGGTGGACTGAGACCGCGACGGTGAACGCCCGACTCAGCAAGAACGCGCTGCTGCAGGAGCGACAGCAGCTCAAGCTGTACCAACGACTGTTGCCGTCGCTGGACATGAAACGGCGCCAGATGACGCTGGAACTCGAGAAGGCCAAACATGCGGTGATTGAGTTGCACCGGGATCTCGACCGACTGCAGCAGCACATCGGCAGCGAACTGCCGATGCTGGCCGACGGGCGAATCGACCTGGCGGGCCTGGTCAAGGTGTCGGAGGTCGCCATCGTCGCGGAGAACCTGATCGGAGCCCGGGTGCCGAAACTCGAACGAGTGATGTTCTCGGTAGCGCCCTATTCACCGCTGATCCAACCCGCCTGGGTCGACAACGCCGTGGAGCGGCTGCAGCAGGCCGCCGACCGGCGCCTGCGGCTGGATGTGGCGGAAGAGCGGGTCCGACTGCTCGCACAAGCCCTGCGCCGCGCCACACAGCGAGTCAATCTATTCGAGCGGATCCTGATTCCGACGGCCCAGAGCAACATCAAACGCATCCAGATCTTCCTGGGCGACCTGGAACGGGATGCCGTGATCCGCTCGAAGTTGACCAAAGCGCGCCATTGACCCGAACGATCCACCGGACGGCCATCCATGAGCATCGTGGCGTTATCCAGAATCACGCTGGTGGGACACCTGGACGACAAGTTGGCGGTCCTTTTCGACCTGCAGACCCTTGGTTGTCTGCACCTGATCCCGCTGCGCCCGGATGTCGAGCCCCCACCCGCGGAGGGTCCTTCCACCGAAGCCCGCGAAGCGCTGCGCTTTCTCCTGTCAGCACCGCAGAAGCGCAGGCAAGTCTTCCAGTCGGCGGATTTCGACCCGGTAGAGGTCGAGCGACGCGCATTGGATTGCCGGAACCGACTACAGAATCTGCGCGACCGGCGGGATTTTCTGGCGCGGAGAATCGCCGACCTGAAACCCTGGGGCTATTTCGACCTCACGCCGATGAGTGCGCTGCAGCCGCTGAAGTTCTGGTTTTACGTCGTGCCGCATTACCAAGTACGCGAGGTGGCCGCCACTCAAACCTGTTGGGACGCCGTCAATCGGGATCATCGCTTCAGCTACATCGTCGTGATCAGCGAGCAGGAGCCCGACAACATGCCGGTGCCGCGGACCCATACCGGGGCGGTGCCGCTATCGGATCTGGAGCAGGAGCTCGAATGGATTGAATCCGCAATCGAGGACGCGGAAGTCGACCGCTATCGCCTCACCCGCTGGGGAATCCTGTTCGCTCGCAACATCGGGATGCTGGACGATCGGAAAGCGCTCGAACAGGCTGCGCGCCAGGCGCAGGATCAGACCCCGCTGTTCGGCATCCAGGCTTGGTCCCCGACGGCATGCCTCCCCGCGATCGAGCGCTATGCGGCGGAACATGGTCTGTTTTTCGCGGCGGCAGAGCCGTCGCCTGAAGAATGTCCACCGACACTGCTGCGGAACCCGGAGGCGCTGGCGGGAGGCGAGGACCTGGTTACGTTCTATACGATTCCCGGCTACTGGACCTGGGATCCGTCCATCGTCGTACTGTTTTCGTTCGCGCTGTTCTTCGCGATGATCCTGGCCGATGCCGGCTATGGGGCGGTGCTCGGCCTAATCGCCTGGCGTTACTGGGGGCGCATGAGGGAATCGGACACGGGGCGCCGGCTCCGGATCGTCTGGGTTTTCGCGGTCGCGACATCGCTGCTCTACGGCGTGATGACCGGCAGTTATTTCGGTATCCGTCTTCCCGCCGAGTCCTGGCTTCGCAGCATCCAGGTGTTGGACGTCCATCGTCACGAGACCATGATGACGCTGTGCGTGCTGCTCGGCGCGGCTCATGTGATGCTGGGCAATCTGATCAAACTGGTGCGACATCGCCGGTCGGTCGCGGCATGGCCGCCGCTGGGCTGGATCCTGATCATCGGCGGCGGACTTCTGTTGTGGGCGGACCTGCCGCCCGCGGACGGTTGGAGCAGCGGCATGATTGCGGTGGGCGCGCTGCTGGTTCTGGCGTTCTCGGCCCCGGATGCGGGTCCGGCGGGGCGTTTGGCGAAGGGGCTCCTGAATCTGCTGATCAAGCTGCCCGGCGCCTTCGGCGATGTCATGAGCTATCTGCGGCTGTTCGCCCTGGGACTAGCTTCGGCATCGCTGGCCAATGCGTTCAACGAGATGGCGTTGCACGCCAAGCTGGCGATGCCGGGTCCCGGTCTGCTGGCCTTCGTGCTGATCCTCGTGATCGGCCATCTGCTGAATTTTCTACTCGGGCTGATGAGTGCGGTCGTGCACAGCCTGCGTTTGAACTACATCGAGTTCTTCAACTGGTCCCTGACCGATGAGGGACATCTGTTCAGCCCATTCAAGCGGAAAGGAGGTGAACTTTGGAAGGCTTGATCATCAGTCTCGGCTGGCTGGGCATCTATGCACCGCTCGCCCTCGGCGCGATCGGCAGTGCACTGGGCTGTACCCGTGCCGGCCAGGCCGCCGCGGGTGCCATGTTGGAAACGGAAGGCGGCTACGGCCGTTTCGTGGGCGTCTCCGCGATGCCGTCCTCGCAAACGATCTACGGCATCGTGGTGACGCTAACGCTGAATCGCGTGCTCAGCCTGGACAATGCGCCCGGCGTCTTCGGCATCGGCGTGCTGACCGGTCTGGCGCTGCTGGTCAGCGCCGCAGCACAGGGACTGGCCTGCGCCGCAGCGATCAACGTGTCGAAAAACAAGCCGGAGGTGTTCGGCATCTCGCTGGCTCCTGCTGCGGTGGTCGAGGGCTTCTCGGTCTTCGCGTTCGTGTTCGCGCTGGTGCTGGCGGGCGGGATTCCGGGCGCGGGAGGTTGACCGTGGCGGAAGCGATCCGAGCCGGAGCCGGCGTCGATGCGCTAATCGCCCGCATCCGGGATGAGGCCATCGCAGTCGCCACGGCGGAAGCCGAACACATTTTGGAGAAGGCGCGCCGCGAGGCCGCAGCTTTGCTGGACGATGCACGCCGCGACGCCGAGGCGTACAAGTCCTCATCGCGAGCCGAGATCGCGACCGAAAGGACGGCGGCCGAGGAGGCCCTTCGTATCGCCATCCGCGACACCAGCCTGGCCCTCAGCGCGCGCATCGCCGACGCGTTCGAGCGGCACGTGCGGAGACTGGTCTCGCAGCACACGCTGGACAAGGAGGTGATCAAGGCAATGCTGCTGGTACTGGCCGGCCGTGCCGCCGAGGAGTTCGTGCGCGACAAGGAAATCCTGGTGAAGCTGCCCCGCCTGCTGTTCGACGAACACCCCGACGGCACTTCCGACGATGATCTGGCGGAACTTCACCGCAATGTATTGGGGTTGACGCACGAGATGCTGCGCGAAGGCATCGAACTGTTACCCACTGACGGACTGGCCGGTGGTGCCCGGATACAGTTGGTCGGCGAAGACCTCGAGATCGATCTCAGCGATCGGGCGGTCTCCCAACTGCTGTTGAAGCAGTTGATGCCGCGCTATCGGGCGATCATGGAAGGGCTGGAGTGATCGGCAACGGAAGTTCAGAATGACGACGAGCGGATATATCACGCTGATCGCGAGTCTCCCGAGGTTGATGCATTTCGAGCGTGCGGAGCGGGTACCGATCAACCGCCTGAGACTGGATCAGCGCCTGAGCATGTTGTCGGACGCCGATGCAGTTCAGTTGCGGGATGCGGTGAGCCTGTTCTGCTGGGAACGGCTGCCACTGGCACGCACGGCGGCACAGTTCGCGGAGCAGTACCGCAAAACCAGGGAGCGCCTCGACAATCCGGCACTGATCGGTTTCATCGACGCGCGTATCGAGCAACGGACGGTGGTCGCCGCGCTGCGCAAGCACCACCGCGGTGAAAGGCCCGTGGCCGGCCGCGAAATCTGGGGAGCCGGCCCGCGAACGCGCTGGATCGAGAAACACTGGGACGAGCCGGATTTCGGTCTCCAGGGGCAACATACCTGGCTTCCGGAAGCCCGGCGATCCATCGAATCGCGCGATGCGGTGGGGCTCGAACGCATGCTGCTGAACCGACTTTGGGCGCTGCTGGTGCGGATCGCCGACGATCACCCATTCGCATTCGAGGAAGTGTTCGCCTACGTGTTCCGTTGGGAAATCCTCGACCGCTGGCTGACGTACCGGGCCGATGCGGCCCGCATCCGCTTCAATGACCTGACGATGGAGGCGGTCCGTGAACAGCGGCCACACTTCGCCCCCCGCTGACCGCCGGTCGCGGCTCCCGGCACAACGTCCCCGCACCGCGCCGGTCATCGGGGTGAAAGAAAGTCTGGTCACGATCGACGTCACCGGTACCCCGGTGATGAAAAACGAGGTGGGATTGATCCTGCTGCCGGAGCAGCGCCTGAAGGCGGAGGTACTGCGCATCCAGGGTGGCACCGCGGACCTTCAGGTATTCGAGGATACCGCCGGGGTCCGGGTCGGCGACCGCGTCGAGTTGTCCGGTGAATTACTGTCCGCAACCCTCGCGCCGGGACTGTTGGGACAGGTGTTCGACGGGTTGGGCAACCCGCTGGAAGTGATCGCGCGAACCCACGGTTTCTTCCTGCCCCGCGGCGTGACGGTGCCGGCGATCGATCAACAGCGCAAGTGGGAATTCGCGCCCGGCGTGACGATCGGGACCGAACTGATTGCCGGCCAATCGCTCGGCACCGTGCCCGAATCGCATTTCCAACACCGGATCATGGTCCCGTTCAACGAGCCGGCGCCGGTGAAGGTCACCTGGATACGCGGCGGCAGCTTCACGGTCGACGAGCCGATTGCCCGCATCCGACGGCCGGACGGTACCGAGATGGCACTGACGATGACGCGCAAGTGGCCGGTCAGGCGTCCCCTTCCGGAAGCGATGCTGGCCCGCCGTTTTGCGACACGGCTGTTTCCGACCCGCCCGCTGACCACGACCCAACGCATCATCGATACCTTTTTCCCGATCGCCCAAGGCGGCACCGCCTGCATCCCGGGGCCGTTCGGTGCCGGCAAGACGGTGCTGCAGAGCCTGATCGCGCGTCATTCCACGGTCGACATCGTGATCATCATCGCCTGCGGGGAGCGCGCCGGAGAGGTGGTCGAAACGATCCGCGAATATCCGGAGATCAAGGATCCGCGGAGCGGCGGGTCACTGATGGAACGGACGATCATCGTCTGCAATACCTCGTCGATGCCGGTGGCGGCCCGTGAGTCGTCCATCTACACCGGAATCACGCTGGGCGAATACTACCGACAGATGGGCTACCACGTACTGTGCATCGCCGACTCCACCTCCCGCTGGGCGCAGGCCATGCGCGAGACCTCGGGCCGCATGGAGGAAATCCCCGGCGAAGAGGCTTTCCCCGCCTATCTGAACTCGGCCGTGAAGACCGTCTATGAACGAGCGGGCGTGCTGGAGACTCCGGACGGATCGGTCGGCAGTCTGACCCTGATCGGCACGGTGTCGCCGGCCGGCGGCAATTTCGAGGAACCCGTGACCCAGGCCACGCTGGCCACCGTGAAGACGTTTCTCGGTCTGTCGTACGATCGTGCATACAAGCGCTTCTATCCCGCGATCGATCCGCTGATTTCCTGGTCGCGCTACCTCGACCAGTTGAAACCTTGGTTCGATCGGCATCTGGGGACGGGCTGGACCGACCGCGTGGGGTTCTTGACCGAGCTGCTGCATACCGGCAACGACATCCATCAGATGATGCAGGTGATCGGCGAAGAAGGCGTGACGCTGGAAGATTACGTCGAGTGGCAGAAATCCCAACTGATCGATCTGGTCTACCTGCAGCAGGACGCCTTCGACCCGGTCGATGCCTCGATGCCGCGCGAGCGGCAGGTCGAAGCCTTCCGGCTGCTGGAATCCCTGGCCCGTTGCGACTACGCATTTCGCGACAAGGATGAGGCCCGCGAAGCCTTCACCCGCATCGCCAACCTGTTCAAGAACTGGAACTACGCACCGTTGGATTCACCGGATTTCGAGCGCTATCCCGGCGAGATCGCCGCGCTCCGGGAGCATTATCGCGCCGAAGCCGGCGAAGAATCCTCCACTGCGATAGCCGGCTGACGCGTCCAGCGGCCACGCCAGCGAAGTTTGCGCGCCATGGCCGCGATGTGTAGCATGCAGTGACCCCCATCCCCGCCCCAGGCGGGTTTCTGCGCGCGACGCAAGCACGGGGCCGGTTTCAGCAAGCGTGAACAGTCGATGATCAGGATCCGCAAAGGGCTGAATCTGCCGATTGCCGGCGAGCCCGATCAGAACATCCCGGAGCTGAAGACCGCGCGAACCGTGGCGGTGCTGGGGGCCGATTCCGTGGGCCTGATGCCGACGATGGCGGTGCAGATCGGCGATGCGGTCAGGACCGGTCAGGTGCTGTTCACCGACAAGAACGCACCGGCGGTACACTATACCGCTCCCGGCGCAGGGACGGTCACGGCGATTCACCGGGGTGCCAAACGGGCGCTGATCTCGGTGGTGATCGAGCTTTCCGGAGATGAGGAACGGACGTTCCCGGCCCATCCGGAGAGCCGACTGGCGGCGCTACGGCGCGAACAGGTCGTCGAACCGCTGCTGGATTCCGGGCTGTGGACGGCGCTGCGGGCGAGACCGTTCGGCAGAGTCGCCAATCCCGCCACGATCCCTCATTCGATCTTCATCACCGCAATCGACTCCAATCCGCTGGCTCCGGCGATTCCACGGTTGCTCCAGGGGCAGGAACAGGACTTCGTGAACGGCGCACGGATCCTTTCCCGGTTGACCGACGGCAGGGTCTATCTCTGCAAGGCGCCCGAAACCGAGGTTCCGGCACTGGACCTCGCCAATCTGGTCGTGCAGGACTTCTGCGGACCGCACCCGGCCGGAAACGTCGGCACCCATATCCATTTCCTCGATCCCGTGCACCGCCGCAAGATCGTCTGGCACATCGGCTGTCAGGACGTGATCGCCATGGGCCGGCTGTTCACGACCGGCCGGCTGCCGGTCGATCGGGTGATCTCGCTGGCCGGCCCCTCGGTGAAGAGGCCGCGGCTGATCCGGACCCGGCTCGGCGCTTCGCTCGAGGAACTCACCGCCGGGGAACTGAACGACGGCGAGCAGCGCATCGTGTCGGGCTCGGTGCTGTCGGGCCGGCAGGCCGAAGGGCCTTCCGCCTTTCTCGGCCGCTATCACCAGCAGGTTTCGGTGCTGCCCGAAGGCCGCGAGCGGGAACTGCTGGTCTGGCTGCGGCCCGGCCTGAACGTCTACTCGAACAAGAACATCGCATTGTCGAAGCTGATCCCCGGCAAGCGTTTCGCGATGACCACCGGTACCCATGGCGACCGCCGGGCCATCCTGCCCAATTACGATTACGAACGGGTGGTACCCCTGGATGTGCTGCCGCTGTTCCTGCTGCGTGCGCTGGCGGTCGATGATGTCGAGGAGGCGGAAAGTCTGGGTTGCCTGGAACTGGAGGAAGAGGATCTGGCATTGTGCGCGTTCGTCTGCCCTTCCAAACAGGATTTCGGACCGATGCTGCGCCGGAATCTGACCCGGATCGAACAGGAGCTCTGAGCGGATGAGCGTGCCGAAAGAGACGGAACGGAACGCCGCCGGAACCGGCCGCTGGCGCCCGCTGTTCGACGCCTTGGCCGGTTTTCTGTACACGCCCGGGACCGTGACACGGGAAGCGCCGCATGTCCGGGATGCCATCAGCGTGCAGCGCATGATGGTGGTGGTCGTGTTCGCGCTGATCCCGGCAACCTTGATGGCGCTCTACAACACCGGCCTGCAGGCGAATCTGGCACTGGCGGATCTGGGCCGGACCGCCGCGGACGGGTGGCGCGGCACCCTGCTCGACCGGTTGGGACTCGGCATCGCGCCGGACAGCCCGGCCGCCGACTTCGTGCACGGCGCACTGTACTTCCTGCCGGTGTATTTCGTCACCGTGTTGGTGGGCGGGTTGTGGGAGGTGCTGTTCGCGGTCGTCAGACGGCACGCCATCAGCGAGGGCTTCCTGGTCACCAGTCTGCTGTTCGCGTTGACACTGCCGCCCGAGATCCCGTTGTGGCTGGCCGCGATCGGGATCAGCTTCGGCGTGGTGATCGGCAAGGAAATCTTCGGCGGGGTCGGCATGAATGTGCTGAATCCGGCATTGACGGGCCGCTGCTTCCTGTTCTTCGCCTATCCGCGCGAGATGTCGGGCGAAACCGTCTGGGTCGCCGTCGACGGCTACACGCGTGCCACGCCGCTGGCCGAACTGGCCGATCCGGATCTGGAACTCACGGTTTCCTGGCAGGACGCCTTCCTGGGATTCATTCCCGGTTCGATGGGAGAGACTTCGACGCTGGCCTGCCTGATCGGCGCCGCAATCCTGTTGATCACACGGATCGGCTCCTGGCGCGTGATGCTTGGCGTGACGCTCGGCGCGGCGGGCCTCGCGAGCCTCTTCAACCTGGTCGGCAGCGATTCGAACCCGCTATTCCAGGTCACGCCGATCTGGCATCTGGTGCTGGGCGGGTTCGCGCTCGGCACGGTGTTCATGGCGACCGACCCGGTGTCGGCGGCCCACACGCGCCCCGGGCAGTGGCTATACGGCCTGCTGATCGGTGTGCTGACGGTGCTGGGCCGCGTCATCAACCCGGCGTTCCCGGAAAGCATCATGCTGGCGATCCTGTTCGGGAACGTGTTCGCGCCGGCGATCGACCGCATCTTCGTGTACCGCAATGTCCAACGACGGCTCAGCAGGCAGACCGATGCCGGCGATTAGCGGGATCGGAAAGACCGTCGGCGTGGTTCTGGCCATTTGTCTGGTCTGCTCGTTCCTGGTCTCCACGGCGGCGGTGAAACTGCAGGGTCTGCAGGAGGAGAATCAGCGCCTGGACCGGATTCGGAACATTCTGGTCGCCGGCGATCTCGAACATGAAGGAGCGGACCCTGCGGCCGTGTACGCCGAGCGGATCGAACCGGTACGGATCGATCTGGCATCCGGCCGGAGGATCGGCGAGACCTCGTCAGACCCGCTGCTGGATCCGGACGGCTTCGACATCGAGTTGCTCGCCAACCATCCCGAGTACGGCGAGGATCTCCCGGCAGCCGCCGATCCGGCGCGAATCCGCCGCCGGCCGAAGCAGATGTTGGTCTATTTCGTCCGCGACGGCCAGCGGGTGGACAAGGTGATCCTGCCGATCTACGGCATGGGCCTGTGGTCCACGCTGTACGGTTTTCTGGCGCTCGAGCGGGACCTGCGCACCGTCGCCGGAATCACTTTTTATCGCCACGGCGAGACACCGGGCCTGGGCGGGGAAGTCGACAACCTGCGCTGGAGAAATGGCTGGAAAGGCAAGCTGGCGTTCGATAACGAGGGCCGTCTGCAGCTTCGAGTGATCAAGGACCTGGTCGACCCGTCCAGCGAAGCGGCGGGTTTTCAGATCGACGGTTTGGCCGGGGCCACCATCACGACTCGCGGGGTCAATCAGCTGGTGCGCTACTGGCTGGGCGATCACGGCTACGGTCCGTTTCTGGCGCGTCTCAGGCGCGATCTCCGGAACGGCGGTGTGTCACCGGAATCCTGATCTGCCATCGGGAGAGCATCATGCTGGAGCACTATCTCAGCCTGTTCGTTCGCGCGATTTTCGTCGAGAACCTGGCGCTGTCGTTTTTTCTCGGCATGTGCACGTTTCTGGCCTTGTCCGCGCGCTTGAAGACCGCCGCCGGCCTCGGCATCGCGGTGGTAGCGGTGCAGTCGGTGACGATTCCGGTGAACAATCTGATCTTTCAGTACGTACTGAAACCGAACGCGCTGGCGTGGGCGGGTCTGCCGAACGTCGACCTGACTTTCTTGGGCCTTTTGATCTACATCGGCGTGATCGCCGTGATGGTGCAGATTCTCGAGATGGTGCTGGACCGGTACTTTCCGCAGCTTTACAACGCGCTCGGCATCTTCCTGCCGCTGATCACCGTGAACTGCGCGATCCTGGGCGGCAGCCTGTTCATGGTGCAACGCAACTACGATTTTACCGAAAGCGTCGTGTTCGGCGTCGCTTCGGGACTCGGCTGGGCGCTGGCGCTGATCGGCCTGGCAGGGATCCGGGAACGCATGAAATACAGCGATGTGCCCGAAGGGCTCCGAGGACTCGGCATCACCTTCATCACCGCCGGGTTGATGGCGATGGCATTCATGCTGTTCTCCGGTATCGAACTGTAGCGATTCGAATCGAGAACGACGCGGTACCGGAGATTTCCGATGAGCGACTGGCAACTGATCTTGCTGGGCATGACCGCGTTCACCGTGATGGTGATGGTGCTGCTGGCCGTCCTGCTGGCGGCGAAATCGAGGCTGGTGGCCGAAGGCAACGTCCGGATCACCGTCAACGACGACCCCGGCACCAGTTGGGTCGTTCCGGTCGGCGGCAAACTGCTGAACGTGCTGGCCGATCACCGGATCTTTCTGTCGTCGGCCTGCGGCGGCTCCGGCACCTGCGGACAATGCCGCGTGATCATCAAGCAGGGAGGGGGCGATATTCTACAAACCGAACTCGCCAAGCTCGACCGGCGACAGGTTCGGGAACGCTATCGCCTGGCCTGTCAGGTCGTGGTCAAGGATGACCTCCATCTCGCCCTTCCCCCCGGAATCTTCGACAGCCGGAAGTGGGAATGCACGGTGATTTCGAACCGCTCCGTGGCCACGTTCATCAAGGAGGTGGTGCTGGCGCTGCCTCCCGGCGAGCAGATGGACTTCCGTGCCGGCGGCTATGTCCAGGTCGAGGCGCCCCCGCACCGGCTCGAATATGCCCGGTTCGAGATCCCGGAGCGGTACCGAGCCGAATGGGACCGGTACAAGCTTTGGCGTTATGTCTCGGAATCGAAGGTGCCGGTGTCCCGTGCCTATTCGATGGCGAATTACCCCGGCGAAACCGGCATCATCATGCTCAATGTGCGCATCACGACACCCCCTCCGGCCCGGCCGGATGCGCCCCCCGGGATCGTGTCGTCCTACCTCTTCAGTCTCCGGAACGATGACAAAGTCACTGTTTCGGGACCCTTCGGCGAATTCTTCGCGCGCGAGACGGACAACGAGATGGTCTTCGTCGGCGGCGGATCGGGCATGGCACCGATGCGATCGCACATCTTCGATCAGTTGAAGAGGCTGCGAGCCAAGCGTCGGATCTCTTACTGGTACGGCGCTCGGAATCTCGGCGAGGTCTTCTACTCGGAGGATTTCGAACGCCTGGCCGCGGAACACCCCAACTTCCGCTGGCAGGTGGGGCTGTCCGAGCCGCTTCCGGAAGACCGGTGGGAAGGCCCGACCGGGTTCATTCACCAGATCCTGTACGACCGGTATCTCAAGGATCACCCGGCACCGGAGGATTGTGAGTATTATCTTTGCGGGCCGCCGATGATGATCCGTTCCGTGATCAAGATGCTGGATGAACTCGGCGTCCCTCAGAATCACATCCTGTTCGATGATTTTTCGTAGGACTACTGCCGGACGTTTGCAGATCATGGCCAGCGACCGACCGGCCGATCTCCTGCCCGAGCGCGCGCCGGGTTTCTCCACCCCGGAGCGGAGTGTGATGCCACCACCCGCCTATGCGTCGCTGCAACGACCGACCACCGGGTCCGACGCCGGAAACTGAGATGCGGATACTGTTGGTCGGTGCCGGACTAAGCGGCGCGGTGATTGCCCGGGAATTGGCCGAGAGAGGTTGCGATGCGGTGATCGTCGAACAGCGTGACCACATCGCGGGTAACTGCCACACCGAACGTGACACCGGGACCGGCGTGATGGTGCATGTCTACGGGCCGCACATCTTCCACACCGACGATCAGGAAGTGTGGAATTACGTGAATCGATTCGCGGAGTTCAAGCCGTACGTCAACCGGGTCAAGGCGACCGCCTGCGGCCAGGTCTTTTCGCTGCCGATCAACTTGCACACGATCAACCAGTTCTTCGGCAGGACCCTGTCGCCGAAGGAGGCGCGGCACCTCATCGCACAACTGGCCGATGCTTCCATCGAGGAGCCGCGTAGCTTCGAGGAGCAGGCCTTGCGCTACATCGGACGCGAGCTGTATGAGGCCTTTTTCAAGGGCTATACCGAGAAGCAATGGGGCTGCAGTCCACGCGATATTCCGGCCAGCATCCTGAAGCGACTGCCAGTTCGATTCGACTACAACGACAATTACTTTTTCCACCGATTCCAGGGCATGCCGGCAGCCGGCTACACGCAACTGATTGGCGGCGTTTTAGATCATCCACGGATCACCGTCCACCTGCAGACGCCGTTTCGGCGCGACATGGTCGATGACTTCAATCACGTATTCTATTCGGGTCCGCTCGACGGATACTACGACTACGACCTCGGACGGCTCGAATACCGGACGCTGGACTTCGAAAAGTTCTACGACTCGGGAGATTTTCAGGGCTGCGCGGTGATGAATTACTGCGCGAAGGAGATCCCCTACACCCGGATCACCGAGCACAAGCACTTTGCGCCGTGGGAGCACCACGAAAATACCGTGTGTTACCGCGAATACAGCCGAGCCTGTGGGTCAGGCGACATCCCCTATTATCCGGTCCACCGGATGCAGCGCATGGAACTGCTGGACGCCTACCTCGCCCGCACCAAGCTGGAGAAGACGGTGACGTTCGTCGGCCGCCTGGGTACCTATCGCTATATGGATATGGACGTTACGATCCGCGCGGCGCTGGATCAGGCACGGGCATTCCTTTCTTCCCGCTGAGCACGGCGTCAGTCGCGTCGCCGCTTTCACCGAGCCATCCGGATCGCTTGATCAATCCATCACGCAGCCCCGGAACCGCAGGCAACGGCGCGGCCCATTCGCCGTCGAGTGATGCATCTTCGCAACGTGTGTCCTCGACCAGGCGCGAAGCCTGATCCGCCAACGATTGAATCGCCTCGACCGTTCCTCTGCCCAGGATCTCGGCATAGCCGCCGTCGGCGGATTCCGACGGCTCGCTCGTTCGGGCCTCGATCGCGGCACGGTAGGTGAGGAACCGGTCATTGATCGACGGAACGCGGTGCGCCAGCACCAGCGGCATCAGATAATCGTCCGCACCCAGAGCCCTCAGCCGCGATGCGATGGCCCCGAGATCGAATGCGAACGTCGGCCGCCCGTGGCGAAGCGCGATCGAAAGCGTGTAGCTGTAAGTCTCCGGCCAGGCATAAGGTAGCCAGATGCAGTGCGGCGACAGCAACGCCAAACCCTCGTCGGACTGTTGTTCCAGATAGCGTCCGGTGACCGTGACTCCTTCGCGCCGAAGCAGGACATCATTCATCGTGTAGCCGTACACCGTGTAATCGATCGGCAAGTCCCGCTTCCGTGCGTCTTTGGCGCAAGCCAGCAGGATCTCGTAACCCTTGATCTTCCCGATCGCACCGATCACCACGACTCTCAGCCGTTCACCCGGTTGCAACGATGGAGGTCGAAAGCGAAAGGCGGCCGGTACCGGCTCCTCGTGCGGCTGCACGCCGAACGCGATCGTCCTGAAATGGCGACCGAGCCGGACCGCGACATCCGCATCCGGTACGGCCACCGATTCGGCGGATTCCAACAGACGGCGGTAGCCGGCCCGCCAGACCGCGATGTCGACCCGGCCAAATTCCGAGCCGTTGCGTCTGATGCAGGCATTGCAGACACGTTCTTCCGGCTCGCCGCAGTAGATGCCCGACCCGTCCACCAGATTGACGCGGGGGCAGATCGACGTGTAATCATGGATCATCACCCGCATCGGCGCGCGCAACGCGCGCGCCAATTGAGGCAGCCGGTCGACCGCATCGTCCGGAAAGTCGATCAGATGATGGATATGGATTTCATCGATCGCCAGATGCCGCAACAGGTCGACCGTCTCGACCTGATGCAGGGTCAGCGTCGCCAGGCCGGAAAGTGCGTCGATATCCGGATGACCCAACAAGACCATACCCTTCTTCGCGGCCGGCCGCAGCAAGAACACTCCAAGCCCGGCGGCCCGCAGGCGTTCCGCGTCCTCCCGCACGTGCCGCTCGGTGCCGCCACCGCGGGAATGCGTGATCAGCAGCACGTTGTGCTCCTTACGAACCCTCTCCAATCGCCCGAGATCGAGTCGCGCGCGGTAGCGACGCAGCGGGTCGGCCTGGATGAAGCGGCGAACGTCGCGGAGATAATGAGGATGGCGCTGCTGCAGGACATCCAGCGCCATCTTCAGGCGACGCACGCGTTCGCCGCGAAAGGATGCCGCGCCCCAGTGACGAACGAATACGTCGCACGCGATCAGGTTCTTCCACCCACGATGGATCGCCCGCTGGCAGAAATCATTTTCCTCGCCGTAGCCGCGGCCGAATGCATCCTCGTCGAAAAGCCCCGTCTCGACGATGCATTCCCGCCGCAGGTAGAGGCAGAATCCGACCCCGGTCGGCGCTTCGACCGCATGGCCGGCATTGGCTTCGGCGGCGATGCGATCGAGTTCGTCGTAGCCGATTTCGAGCGGGTAGGGGTTGTCGTGCAAGAAGTTCGGGTAGCTGCACAACGTCGCGTTGTTGGACAGAGGAGTCACGGAGCCGACCCGGCTGCCCCGATAGCAACAGGCCCGAAGCCGGTCCAGCCAATCGCCATACACTTCGGTATCCGAATTCAACAGCACGGCATCGCGTTCCGGATGTAGTTGCAGTCCCTCGTTTGCGCTCCGCACGAAGCCCTGATTGTCGCGATGGCTCAGCAGCGTGAACAGGCCTCGCCCGGCCAGGTCTTCGAGTTGAGCGACCAGTTCATCATCCGGGCTGGCGTCGTTGATCACGATCAGCTCGAACGGCGTCGTCTGCCGGCGTGCACGCAGCACGCTGCTGATGCAGCGCAGGCTGACCTCCAATCCGCGGTAGACCGGTACGATCACGTCGACCAGCGGCGGACCGGAAAACTGAGGAGCGGTCAGGTCGTCCCATTCCACGGCGGCAGGGCGGACCGGACCGGGCGGCGACAACAGATACGAGCCTTCCTCCGCCGATGGCATCGGCGAGCGCCCCTCGTATTGACCCTGTTCGAGATAGTGGATCAACGGATTGATCCCCCACTCGGAGGCCTCCGGCACGGTACTGAGGTAATACACGGTCGCGAAATGCGGCGACGGGTCTCGCCCTTCGTGGCCGCCCCACCGCACGAAATGCAGCAGCGGATCGACCCCGGAGCGCGCCACGTCCTTGTTGCGCGACAGGTAGTAGGTGAGATCGAACCAAGGGCTCGGAGAAAAGCCGCGATAGCGTCCGATACAGGCGTAGTGCAGTAGGCGGTTGACCTTGCTGATCGGCGGGATGCCGGCCTGCTGGGCGTAATGGAGGGGATCGAACAGCGGCATCGGCTGACGTCCCTCGCGATCACCGTACCTCACATAGTGCAGCAGCGGCCGGGATTCCAGTTCTCTCAGGTCGTCGTTCCGGTCCAGATAGTACTGCCGGTCGAATAACTGACGCCGCCTGATCGCTCGCTGCACCATGCGTTGATGGAAGCGTTCCAGACCGAGCGGGTCGAGCAGACGGCCGGCAAAGCCGAGGAGCCAGAACGTCAGGAAATGACCGTCACGCTGCAGCTTTCTCCGAAGGGGCGACATGCGACCGGCGATCTGCTTGCGAAGGCTTCGACGACCAGGCTTCGGGATCGGACTCACAGCACCACGCGTGCCGCAACGCCCAGATAGAACAGGATCTGCGCGATGGTCCGGGCGAATTCCCAGTTCTTGGTGTCGACCTTCGGCAGCACCATGATCTCGTCGCCCGGGCGTAAATCGGTGTCGTCACCGTCGGTCGAGTACGTACCGTCCTGGTGCAACACCAGCACCCGCGAATTGGAACCGTTCTGGGTATAGCCGCCGGCCTGGTCGATGTAGTCATCCACCGTCGCACCTCGGGAATATACGATCGCATTCGGGAACAGCACCTCCCCGTGAACCATGATCAGGTTCGTCGCTTCAGGAATCCGGATCACGTCTTCGTCGGCCAACAGCAGATTCGGTGCATCCTGCCTCGGCCCCAGAACGACCTGTCCGATCGGCTGAACATTGCGGGCACGTTCGATGAACTGCAGCGCGAGTTGCGCATCCTTCTGGCGAAGATCCGCTTCCTCGCTGGTCGATGAGCGCGGCGTCAGCACCATCGCCTGCAGCGTTCGCAACGAATTGTCGAGCATTTCCTTTTGCCGAACCGCGACCGATTTTCGATACAACTGGACCGCAGCCGGATTCGCTTGCGCCGCCGGCTTCATCCGCGCGGTGGCGTCCTTCAGCCGGGCGCCGTAAGGCAGCACCAGCGTGTGCGGTCCCAGATTGGCCCCTTCCACCCGGACCAGAATGGTGCCGGGGTACTTATCCGCGGTGATGGTCACTTCATCGCCGCTGCGGATCACGACGCCGCTGGCCTCTCCCAGCGGGTGGTACTCGCTCTGGTATTTCGGGCCTTCCTTGCGGACGATGCTGATGTGGGTCGCGCTGGCCTTCGGTCGGGCCAATGCCAGCAGTTCGGAAGCGTAGACCTCGGATCTCGCGAACTCGAACCGATAGGCATTCGTGACCTCGCCGGCGACCGACACCGAGTGCTTGCGCGGCGCGACGACGACCGTGTCGCCGTCCACCAATTGCAGCGGTTCGATCTGACCGCTGAGCAGGAAGTCATAAAGATTGAAACGGGCCTTCGGCTTTCCGCCGCGCAGCACGGTGACATCGAGGAAACTGCCGCGCTCCGGATCGATGCCGCCGGCCTTGTCCAGGTAATACAGGATCGAATCGGAAGAGAGGCCGCCGTACAAACCGGGTTGCGGCACGAAGCCGGTCACGTACACCTTGACCTGCTGGGCGGCGGCCAGCGTGGCATAGACGCCGACATTGGCGCGATAGACGGAGCGTATTTTCGATTCCACGTGCCGATTCAGGTCGCCGTTGCGCACGCCGAGAACGTAGACCGGACCGACATTCGGGACGAAGATGTTGCCCTGAGGGTCGACCGTGACGATCGATTCATAGGTGAACGCCCCCCACATCCGCAGCGTGATCTGGTCCGAGACGTGAATCTGGTACTGCGGATTGAAACCGGTGAACTGTTCGGCCACGAACCGGCCGTTGAACATGTTGCTGCCAAATACCGGGGGTAACGCCAACGGAGCGGTCGGCGCGGGCAACGGTGGAGGCGGCAATACCGTGGGCGCACTCGGGCCCGAAACCGGAGCCAGCGGGCCGAAGAACGGACTGAACATCGCGGCCGGTGCCGACGACGTGGCCGCCGTGGTCGGGGGGACCGAGGAACTGGCGGGCGGCAGGCTCGGATTGGCCGACCCGCCCCCCGCCGGCGAACTCAGATTGTTTGCCGTGCGCATCAGCGTACCGCTGGTTCCCAGGATGCCGGCACCGGCGGCACCCGCCAACGGGTCGTCCGCTGCGGCCGGTTGCACACCGAATCCGAGCACGGCGGCCAGCACCATGCCGGCCACCATCAAACTCGGACAGCCGGCGCAACCCGCCACTTTCAATGCCGGCAACAACTTGGCAATCAATCCCATGGCGTTAGTCCCGATGATCCTCGACGATCGCGACGACGAGGCGGGTGATGCCGTACAGCAAGGACAGCAGCACCAGCAATGTGGCCAGATTGTAGAAGCGGCGCGGATAGAGCGGCCATTCCGGAAGGGTCGGTGTCGCGATCACCACCAGATGCTTCAACTTGCGGCTGGTTTCCAGCCGAATCTTCTCGACCGTGGCCAGGGAGGCCTTGTAGGTATCCTCGGCAAAGCCGACGTCCAGCGCCAGCCGCTGGAAATCCCCCGCCAGTTCGTTGAGCTTCTGCCCCTCCGGCGCCGCGGCGCGCTGCCGAACCTCCTGGATCTGGGCGCGGGTCGCATTGATCTTGTTTTTCAGAGCCACGACCTGATAGGAGCGATCGCTCAAATAGGTCAGTTCGTTGCGCAACTCGGCTTCGTCGCGGGTCAACTCCTCTTCCAGTTCATTGCTGAGTCCGGCTTTCGCCTGCGCCTGGGCGATCGGATCGAACAACTGATTCGTGTTCTGGAAATCGATCAGGCGGTCCTTGGACGACAGATAGCGCTGATGAGCCTTGGTCAGGTAGATCTCGGCATAACCCATCTGCTCGCGGGCCATCTGATGAGATATCTCGTTGATGAAGCGCTCGCTCTGCGCGATGATTTCGCGATTGACGGCCTCGGCCTGCACCGGCTCGAAGCCCTCGACGCTCAGATACAGGATGGAATTCTGGGCATCGAAGCTGATCCCGACGCGATTCCGGTAGTACCACAGAAACCACTCCTGGCTTACGCCCGGGTACAGACGATAGAACGGATCCCACTTCGGCGACTCGAAAATCCGGCGCAGTCCCAGTTTGGAATCCAGGTGCTTCAGCATGTCGACCGAGTAGATGTAGTCTCGCAGATAGATCACGTCGGTCGAGGAACCGCCGCCGACCGGAAAACCCAGGGCGAGATTGGACGGCAGACCGGCCGCATGCGGCGAACCATCGTCATCGGCCTGGCGGACCGTGATGATGGATTCGCTGACGTACCGGTTGGCGGCAAAGAACGTGTAATAGATGACGGCGAGCAGCATCGGTACGCCGATCAGGTACCAATGCAGGTTTCGATTGACTTTCAGCACAGCCTCAAGTGGTCCTGTTCTCCAGCGACGCGGTCACGGCAATGCGGCACGATCTGATGCATGCCGCGGAGAGGAGATCATCGCGGTACGCCGATTGCCCGAGCGCCACCGGACGGCCGCGTCGCGATACTGCCACATGACCCCGACATCGCGCAACCGAAGAGCCGGATCGGCACGCTCTGAGGCTGTGAAAAAGACCGTTGCGAGCGGTACGAGTGCAAAGCGCCCGGGGCGCAGGAACCGGAGTGTACATGGAGTCCATGAGGAGTCCGAGCGCCGCGCAACGCGGCAATCGGGCCGCGCAGTAGATTTATTCACAACCGCTCAGTCGGCCCGGGCATCCGGTACCGTGAGCGACTCCCGACCGGGAACGCGGGATGCCACGGTCTCCGCCGCCGGCACCGGCCGGCTGCCCGCCGCAGGACCTGCCTGGCCCTTGGTGCGCGCGCGGCGGCGCGCCTCCCGCCGCGCGGCCGGCGTGTTCGCAGTCCGCTCTTGCGGGTGCTCCGCGCCCGGCAGGCAGGCAGTCACGCCATCGCTGCTCGGCAGGATCGGGCCGTCGGCCACGAGGTCAGTCGCCGGCGCGGACTTCATGCCCGAGTCGCCGGCATGCACCGCCGCCCTGCGCCGCACGCCGGGCCGCTTCGCGGCCTTGGACGCGGCCGCGCTCGGCCCATCCGTGGACGCCGCAAGCGGCAGCCCTGGAGTCGAACGGCGATTGCGACCTCCGCGGTTTCCCCCACGACGACCCTGCCCCGCGCGCGGGACAGGGAGCGACAAGGTGTCGCTGTGCGACGCGTTCACGCCATCGCTGGCCGTCTCGGACCCTTGCGGGGACGCGGCGATCCGCTCCCGCCGCGCCCGGCGGACTACGCGCAAAACGCGCCGCGCTTTTCGGATGTCGCGCGCGGTGATCGTTTCCCTGTTCAGCGGCTTGCCGCGGCGCCGACGAGGCGCCTCCGGATCGACGTAGGCGTCGCCCTGATACGCCCGAATCCCTTCTTCCAGATCGGTGTAGAGCGTCGCCTCGCCGCCCCGAAGCAACACCACCAGATTGCATTGCTCACGGATCACGCTCATGTTGTGGGACACGCAGATCACGTTGGCGGAACCGATCCGGGTCTGCAGCAGTTCCCGGCTCTTTTCCTTGAATCCGGCATCGCCGACCGCACCGACCTCGTCCATCAGGTAGTAATCGAAATCGAAGGCCATGCTGAGACCGAAGATCAGGCGCGAGCGCATACCCGAGGAATAGGTCTTGATCGGCATGTCGAAATACTTGCCGAGTTCGGCGAACTCCTCGACGAATCGAACCTTGTCCCGCACCTCCTTGGCCGAAACGCCATAGAGCCGACAAACGAACTTGGCATTGTCGCGGCCGCTCAGCGTCCCTTGAAAACCGCCGGACAGGCCCACCGGGAACGAGATCCGCCGGTCGGTCACCACCGATCCGCAATCCGGCACATCGATCCCTCCGATGATTCGCATCAGCGTGGATTTGCCGGCACCGTTGGGACCGATCAGGCCGATATTGGCGCCGTCGGGAAACGTCAGGCTGAGATGGCGGAAAACGTAGTGGCGACCATGCACGGTCCGGAACGACTTGGTCAGATCACACAGTTCGATCATCGCCGGACCATCTTCAGCCGTCGAAAATAATAGAGGAACAAACCGAGAAACAGCGCCACGACGGTCACCGCGATCACCCATTCCCAACTGATGTCGGGCGACAACTGGTAGTTCGGAAAGAATCCGCTGCGTGCCAGTTCGACGAAATGCAGTACCGGGTTCCACAGGATCCACGGCGCCAGTTCCGGCGGCACCAGGCTCAACGGAAACATCACCCCGGAAATGAAGTAGAGGGGAAGAAACACGATCTGAATGAACAGCCTAACCTCGGGCAGCAGATTGACCAGCACACTGAAGACCATGCCGGAGCCGAGCGCGAACAAGACCAACAGCGCATGAATCAGCACCAACACGAACGGCGCCGCGGGGATCACCGCAAAGCCCAGCGATCCCATGAAAAACAGCATCAGCAGATACACCACCAGCATCATCGTCGATTCGAACAACGCCCGCGACACAAATGTATCCATCGGCTTGATCTGACGGTAGGCGAACAAGGCCTTGTTCGCATCGATGGCATCCATGGTTCGAAGGGCGATATTCTTGAACAGCAGATAAGGAATCAAGCCGACGATCAAGAACACCGGAAATTCGATGTCGGCCTGCACCCGATGGCGGATGAAGCCGAACACGATCACCAGCATCATCATGTGCAGCGCCGGTTCCAGGGGCACCCAGACATAGCCGAGCCGATGGGCGCCGAACCGCGATTTGAGCTCCCGCAGGATCAGCGCCGTGACGACGGCCCGCTGAATCTGCCAGGGGCTTCTACCGCGAGCCGATATTTCCGTCATGCGTAGAGATCACTCTGGGACCGCGACCTTGTTGCCGCCGATCCTCGGCGTCGGGGACACATCGGTGCCTACGGGCTTTGCGACGGCCTGGCTTCCAACAACCCCCGTCCCGCAATCGATGAGCCAAGGCATCGAACCGCCGGGTGAGCGGCAGTCTCTGAGGGTGGGCGAAATCGCCGATCTAGACCGGATAAACCAGCAACTCCTGCCCGGGGGTCAATGCGGTATCCGGGCTCAAGCCATTCCATTCCGCCAGCTTGAGCTTCGGGACACCGGCCCGCTTGGCGATTTTTGCCAGGGTGTCGCCCTTCTTGACGACGATGGTCTGGGCGCCCAGATACTTCGCTCCGGGCAGGTTGGCGGCCAGCGTCTGAGCCTTGTCCACCGGCAGCATCACGGTATACCTCTGCTGCGGCGGGTCGACATCGGGCTTGAACGCCGGATTCAGGCGAAAAAACTCGTCCGGACCGATACCCGCCGCGGCCACCGCATCGAGCAGACGCACTCCCGGCGCCAACTCCACGGTGCCTAACTGAGGCCCGCCGGCCACCCGGCGGAGACTGATACCGGCAGCGTCCGGATCGGCGAAAAGTCGAGCCAAAGCGACGATTTTCGGCACATAGGCCTCGGTTTCGGCCGGCAAGTCGAGATCCCAGAAGCTGGTGCCCCTGCCCGCCTTCGCGTTCGCCGCGACGGCCCGCTGCACGGCTCCTTCTCCGCAGTTGTAGGCGGCCAGAGCCAACAGCCAATCGCCGTGGAACAAGCCGCTCAGGTGCTTCAGATAGCTCAAAGCGGCCTTGGTCGACGCATGCACGTCATAGCGCCCGTCATAGGCCTCGCTCACCACCAGGCCGTGCTCCACCCCGGTGCTCGGGATGATCTGCCACAAGCCTGCGGCCGCCTTCGGAGACAATGCAGTCGGCTCGAAACCGCTTTCCACCATAGGAACCAGCACCAGATCGGCCGGAAGTCCGCGCCGTCCCAGTTCGCTGACGATATGCGGCAGGTAAGGTTGTGCGCGCTGGGCCAGGTAGCTCACACGTCCCGGATGTCGGCGAAAGGCCTCGATCTGCTCGTCAACGCGTTCATGCTCCACTGAAGCCAGCATCAGGTTCGAACGCACCTGTTGCCACAACGCATCCCGACCTTTACCGCTCTTGCCGTTCCAATTCCAGACCGGCGCGTTGTAGACCGCCGGTCGCGCCATCGGCTCCTTCGGCTGCTTCGACATCGCCGATGCGAAACGCAGCGTGCTTCGGATCGGCACACGAGAGCCCTTGGCAAGCTGGGACCCGAGCCGATCCTTCCGGAGCCGCTCGATGATCCGCGCCTTCCGCCGGGCCTTGGCATCGT
The DNA here is from genome assembly GCA_964644665.1 of uncultured Methylococcaceae bacterium. Lineage (GTDB taxonomy): Bacteria > Pseudomonadota > Gammaproteobacteria > Methylococcales > Methylococcaceae > Methylotetracoccus. The sequence goes on along the minus strand of CAZXXC010000010.1, from coordinate 424 downwards.
CTTCCACCTCCGGCGCCGGTATCCGCTCGCGCTCCAGTCGCTCCTGCTCGGCGATCTTGGCCCGCCGCGAAACGATTTCCTCGACGATCAGGTAATCCGCCGGCGGCAGTTCGGCCACGTCGAAAGCACCGACATCATCGACGGCAGGCTGATGGTGGCTTCGGGTGTGGAAGATGATTTTCTTGTTGGTCGACGCGAGGGCGGCCTGGTCAGTGGTCGCCTGGTGGGCGCATCCGGCCAGCAGGGTCGGAACGGTCAACGTGGTCAGAAACTTGCGCGCAGTGCGCGAGAATGAGACGGTTTCAGTCGGATTGCATGGCCGTTGGCGAGCCATTTTCTTGATTTTCCTGCGCATCCGGGGAAAAACCTCCGATTCTTATGGGCTTCGCAAGTTTGCCGCAGCTTGGTGCAGATGGCAAGGACT
>CAZXXC010000009.1:28357-64258 GCA_964644665.1 uncultured Methylococcaceae bacterium | reverse complement strand
CTAGCGTCTCGACAGGAACGGCAGAAAGTTTTCCATGTCCGGCTTTGATCAGTTCACAGATCGACACCTTGAGGTGCCGATTCCGGTCAAGGAAGCGTACGATGGTATGTCTGGAGCGTTCGCTCGGCGATCTGTCGCCAGTCGGGTCTTGTTCCCGCTATATCGCGCATCAGGGCACGTATTTCTCTGGAATCGGCCTGTGCAGCAATGCTGGCGATACGATCCCGCAGCGCATCGCTGTCCCCCATCGGGAAGTAGAATTCCGTCGGTAGCCCCAACTCCCGGTGGGCCGGAATGTCACTCAAGACCACGGGCAGACCGTAACTCAGTGCTTCCAGCGCAGCGAGCGGCATCCCCTCGTACGATGACGGTAGGGAAAAGAGCCCAGCGTGACTGTAGAGTTGAGCCAACTCCTTCCCTGTCCTGAATCCGGCACAGACGACGTTAGGCGTCTTCGAGGCCAACGCGACCACGCGTTTCGAGTAGGCATCGGTTGCCGTGTCCCGCCCAACCAGAACAAGCTTCCAATCCGGCAGCCCCGCGGAGGCGAAGGCGCTGATCAGTTGGTCCTGTCCCTTGTGCTCGGTGAATCGGGCCACCTCGATCAGATAGCGATGCTTGGTGAGCCCCAACTCGATCAGGATATCTCGATCGTCGACCAGGGTCGGAGCGGCCACGCCATTCGGTATCACCGCAGCATCCCGGCGGAATTTCCGGAGTACGGAATCGTGAAGCTGAGCGGAAACCACGATGCACTGATGGGCAAACGTCATCCCCAACCATTCGCCTGTACGCAACACGCTTCGCGCGAACATGCCCCACTTGGCCGCATCATATTCCAGGCCATGATGCGTCACGACGATTCGCAGACCCAGTGCGCGCCCTATGGGCGAGACGAGCGCGGCGCCGATTCCGTGGATATGTACGATGTCAGGCCGCCGAAACGCTGCATAAGTCAGCGCCAGGAGTGAATGGCATAAGGCCTCGATGCCCATCCCACGTGGTGCCCAGATCGGCCTAACCGAAACACCGTCGACATCATGTACCTGCTTGTTGCGAACATAGCGTGACCGCGAAACCACCTCGACTCGGCATCCCAGCCGGACGAGTTCGGGATACAACCTCTCGGCATGCCGTTCGATCCCTCCTTCCACATCTCTGAGCCCTCGAAAACCGAGCGCGATCACATACGTCATTCGCTAACCTCCAGGCATCCTGCGGGTCAACTCCAAGAAGGCGAAGCGGCCCCTTCCCATCTTGAGAGGCCCGGACTTAGTCCTTCCTACAGTCAACGGGCGAAAGTCCAAGCGCAACCGCGGCCAAAAGCAGCAGCAGAACTTCGATTGCACACGCCATTCAATCACCGCGTGGCCGATAGACGACGGGTGAATGAACTGACAGAAAAGACGCTGCTGGCGCCACGGCACGCCAAGGAGCAATTGTTCGTGCGCGATCGGCGAGTTCTGACCGTCAACTGTCCTCTCAGCGCTGCTCCCTCGGAGCACCCGAATCACCTTCCGCCCCATCAACCGCAGCCCGTTTGGCCGTGCGGATGGGGAATATCGGTCTGCCCCGCAGATTCACTTTCCATACCAGCCGGATATCAAAGGCCAGATGATATCCCTACAGAAATTGGTATACTTCCAAAATCTGAAATCCCTATCAGGCCATGACAATGGCCGTTCCCCAGTCTCTTTCGAAACACAGCGATTTGCAAAATCGGCATCCCGGCAGATTCTGAAACAATTGTCTTCGATACCCTTCGGTAGCGTCCTTACAGACGGGATCCTCGGCGAAGTGAATACGGCGATATAACCAACTTAAATTACAATATTCCGCCAGGTCCAAGACTGTCAATCACCCATTCGGGTCATATGCCCTCGGTTCGAGCGTGCAAACCGAATGGCACACACGCGTCCATGCGATGGACATGTTGGCAACGCGGCCATAGCACGCATGCAGATATCCGACGAGACCCGATTCCCGAGCCGATTTCGAGATGGTTGACGACCGGCAGCCCCTTGAGACGGGCGACGCGAGAACATCGACGAAGGCAGATTCGTCGAAAGTCAACGGTCGTATGGGGCTTCAGTTGTCCTTCAGCGGCTCTTGGCCGCCTGTGCCGAGCAGGATGGCGAATGGACGAGTGTGGGGACTGGCATCCAGCGCGATCACCAGCGCCGTGGTCAGCGGCACGGCCAGAAACATGCCCACCGTTCCGAACAGCCATCCCCAAAACAGCAGCGCGATCAGCACCGTCAGCGCGGAGATCCCAAGACCCTTGCCCATCATCCTCGGTTCGAGCAGATCGCCGATCACCACATGGATCAGCAGATAGCCGCCGGCGACCAGCAAGGTGGTCTGCAGATCCGTCTGCACCAGGGCCATCAGGACTGGCGGGATCATCATGATGATGCCGCCCAGCACCGGTACGAAATTCAGAAAGAATGCCAGCACTGCCCACAATGCGGCGAAATCGATGCCGAGCAGCCACAACAGCAGCCAGACAGTGAGCGCCGTTGCCAGGCTCATCAGACACTTGATTTGCATGTAGCGGTTGATGGCCTCCAACAACCGGTTCAGGCGCATCTCGGCCTGCTCCGTCATGTGAAAGGCGGCCGCCAGCTTGGCTGGAAGCGTTGAGACTTCCAGCAGCATGAAGATCACGATCAGCAACACCAGCAGACCGGTCGCGAACAAATTCCCGGCACTGGACAACAGCACTCCGACCGTCGTGGCCACCTTCCGTGGATCCAACAGGTCCGGCACCGCCGCGCGCGATCCCTCGATTCCGATTCCTTCAGCCCATCGGCCGAACTGCTGCCCCAGAGCCAGAAAGCGTTCCTGATAGGTCGGCAGACTGTCGCGGAACCCTTCGAGCGCGCCGGTCATCATCAACGCCAGCAGACTCCCCGCATCGAGCAGCACGAACGTGATCAGGGCCAGGGCACCCCATTTCGGCACGCCGTGGCGGCGCATCCAGCGCAGCGCCGGCGTCGCGATGATCACGATGAAAACCGCAAGCAGCAGCGGCGTCAGAATCGGCGAAGCCAATTTCATCAAGCCGATCACCAACGCGCACGCACCGGCGACGATCGTCGCTCGGGCCGGTGGGCTGAAGGCGATGTCAGGGATCATCAGGCACTCTCCAGGACAAATGGACCATTCATCGATGGGGCGTCTGGTGCGAGCTGCTCATTCGATCCTCCTCCGCCCCGAAAACAGCATCGCGGGAGTTCCGGCCTGGTCGACCAGCCCGCGGCTATTCCGTAGCGGTGGACGCCGTGGAGGAAGGTGCCACGCGCCAGGACGCGCGCGCGATTACCGCAATCCTGGTACCCGCGTTCAATCCGGAGACGTCGACTGTCTGATCCCCGATCTTTTCCAGATCAGCCACCCCCCGTAGGCCAGACCGGCCCAGGCGATATAGACGATAAACGAGGACACCATCCAGACCAGCAGGCTCAGGATGATGACGGTGACACCATCCCAGGTGTCACGTTCATTCCATCGGGCCAGGATCCAGTCGATGCTGGCATGGATCGATGAGGCGAAAGCAGTGTCGGGTCGCTGAGTCATGGTCGTCCAACGTGGGTTTATTCCGATCCATTGTACAACGCCGTCCTTGCTTCCGTTGCGCCTATGGGGTCGCCGATCCCGCACAGCACCTTCCCTGTCGCTCATCCGGAGCAGGAATGCCACGGGGCGCGGCGGCGAGCCGCGTGCACCGAGGTCAGGCGTGTATCCGGCCTGAGCGGCGACCGGAAATACCAAGAAGGCGTCTACAGGCCTGGAGCAAAAATCGAGCGAACCACCCACATCAGGAACTCTGCGCAACGTGTCTGAACCTCGCACCGCCAGGCGGCGCAGCCCGAACGGACGGCGCCCGCACCGGCCTAGCCAGGCGGCAACCCAGCCGCCAGGTTGTCGATATCCGCGGCATCGAGCAACAGCGCACCGAGTGCAGCGACGTCGATATCACGCCGCACAACAAACGGTGAATCTTTCCGCCAAATGAGGTAGTCGGTGCGGCCGTCATCAAAATCGAGCCGGTGATAGACATCCGGCAGGCTGGGCACGTGATCGCCGAAAAAGCACAGTGCTCCGTCGCGGTCCGATTCACTCAGCCTCCGCCACAACGAGTCCAGCATTCGGTCGGCATTCGCCAAATGGCGAAGGTAAACCGTCAGATCGCCGAATCCGCCGGGCGGCGGAGCGGTGTAGAGCCCTTTCTCTTCTTCCGCCGAGAACTTCTCCAGGTGCAGCGGCCCATGGTTCTCCATCGTGATGGCGAATACGAACAGTGGCGACTGCTCCGTATCGAGCATCTCGGCCACCTTACAGGCGACGGACGCATCGCTGATGTACGGCCCGAACTTTTCTGCCGCACGAAAACTTTCGATGTCGATGAAGCGATCGAATCCCAGGTGCGGGTAAACACGATCCCGCCCGAAAAAGCCGATCGGATGCGGGTGGATGCAGATCGTTCGATACCCCAGTGCCTGCAGCCGCCGGGCGATACCGGGCAGCGGCCTCCTGGCGTAACGGCGAAACGGGTTGAAGCGATGAACGCCCAAATCCAGTGCCGGGATTCCGGTCAGGAACGAGAACTCGGTCCGCATCGTATTGGCACCCCAGGCCGGCACCACCAGGCGCCCCGACATCCCGTGCGCGGCCAGCCGATCGAACATCTGCAGGATGTCCGGGCGAACACCAGGCCACAGCCGACGAGCATCGAAGAACGACTCGCTCTGGATCACGATCAGATCCGGGAGCCGGTTGCCCGCCCGACCGCTGCGGGACGGCAACCCGGCACCGAAGCGCCCGGTGGACGGAGCCTTGGCAACGGTCTTGGATTCGGCCAGACGATAGAGCCACAAACTGGCCAGCAAGCCGAGATGCCGCATGTCTGCCACGGGTTCGAAACTTGGCTCGGGACCATACCGTATCCCGGTCAACAGCAACATGGCCGAGGCCACCAGCCCCGCGGCGATCATTGTGGCAAAGGAGTCCACTCCGATACGCGGTATCAAGGTCGGCTCGACCGTGATGCCGAGGTAACAACCCGATACCGAAACCAGTCCGCCGGCGACGGTATGCCGCATGTCGAGAAACGGCAGATAGAGCCGCGGATAGCGCACCGCCTGACTGAAGAGCGCGAAGTCCGAGAATAGGAACGGTTCCCGCAGGGCGCGGTACTTGGCATTGTTGATCTGCACCAGCAACGTCCAGAGCACGATCGACAGCAACGCGGAAAAGACCGGCCGATGGACGAGCACCAGCAGCGCGGTAAAACACAGCAATGCACTGCCACCGTGCAGACACCAGGCGGCCGCCGGTCGCGCGCGGACACCCGCCGCCGGTTCCGCGAACCGCTCGATCGCGACCGACAGCAACAGAGCGCCTGCGGCGGCCGCGATCGCGGAATGCCAGGCGCCGACCACCGGCGGAATCACTCGGATGCGCGCGCGCCGGCGCTGACCCGGCCGTATCCCGCCAGCCGCAGGATGCGCTCCGACACGGCAGGCGGCAGTACCGCCAGCCACCACATGCCCCAACTCAGCGGGACGGGAAAGCTGATCCGCGCACGGTTCCGCGCCAGACCGGTCCTGATCGCGGCGGCGGCAACCTCCGGCCGCAGCACAAAAAACTTCGGCCCCGGAAAGCGCGCGCTCATGGGTGTCGCGACGAAACCGGGGAGAATCACGGTCACCGCAATGCCCTCCGGTGTCAGCCAGCCGCGCAGGCCTTCACCATAGGCCTTCAAAGCCGCCTTGCTGGCGCAATAGGCCGGCGTGATCGGCAGGCCGTAATAGGCGGACAGCGAACTCACCAGCGCGATCTGCCCGCAACGATGCCGCCGCATCGCCGGCAGCAGCGCCTGAACGGTGGCCAGCGTGCCGCGAATGTTGATGTCGATGATCTCATCGATCGCGGCCCAGGACTCCCCTTCTCCGCGATCACCGATGTGAGCGGTGACCCCGGCATTGACGATCGCAAGGTCGAGCGGCCGGTCGGCGCAAAAGGCCGCCAGGCGCTGCATCCAGCCCTCGGCATCGCGCAGGTCCCCGGTGACGACGGTCACGCGCGCACCGCGTTCCCGACAAACCGACACCAAGGCAGCCAGCTTGTCCGCATTCCTCCCGTGCAGCACCAGCGAGCGGCCCGGCTCGGCGTAGAGCTTGGCCAGCGCGGCGCCGATCCCACCGGAGGCCCCGGTGATCAGAACCGTCCCGGGATTTCGATAGGACCGCGATGCGCTCATGCGTTGCGGGCCGCTGACCCTGGCAGTTCGTCCAGCGGCGAGCGCACCTGCAGTAGTCGCCGGCTTCCCGAGAGCGCGAGCCGGATGCCTTCGGCGGTGTAAAAACTGCCGTTGACCTGGGTCAGATGGATCACGGTGTTGCGAAACGCATCGCACAGCGACGGATCGGGTGCCGTCGGTTCCATCCAGAACCCGCCAAGACCGCCCTGATCGGTCAATCCGGGAAGGTCATAGATCGCATCGCCCAACGCCAGCGTCGGACGTCGCCGAATCAACGCCGACAGGCCGCTGGTACTGTTGACGGTGACGACGCCTCGCGCATGATCCAGCAGCGTCGGCAAATGACCGGTCTCGACGAAATGCACCCGCCCAAAGATGTCCAGCTCGCGAGTCAGTCGTGCGATCAACCGGCCGTAGTCGATCATGCCGGTATCCAGCGGATGGTTCTTGACGATCAGATGCGCATCGCCAGGAGCCGACGTAGCGAATGACCGCAACACGGTCTCGATGACCGCCGGCATACCGTCGAACGGAGAGTGCCGCCGGATCTGTGCATCGCTGTTCAGTTGCAGCGGCAGCAGAAAATAGCGCCGACCCGACGCCAGCAGGCGCCGGATCAGCCGAGCATCGTGCCGGCGCCGCAGCGGGAACCGCGAGAAGCGTCGGACCCAGCCCGCATATTCCCGCACCGCCGAATGTGGCCGATGCGTTCGGTAACCGCGGTACCACCACGGGTTCACGGTGTTGGCCAGATGATAGGCCATATCGTAGGCGGCCCTGGTCGCAAGGCGCGAGGATGCCGGCCGCCCCTCCCCGTAACGCGGAAGTCGGCGATCCACCTCGCGGTACCACCCCGGTTCCCGCGGCAATGCCGAGTGGGCGTTCACTCCGTCCCGGTCCAGCGTGACCCAGTTGGGGCGGACGTACCCCTCCTCGAACACCAGCACACGCGCGCCTTTGGCCTTTGCCAGTTCGACGGCCGGTCGGTGGACCGGCCGTTGATCGCCGAACAACACAATGTCGGTGAATGCATGACGGTGAAACTTCGCGTCGAGATAGCCGGGAAGTGCAGCCGGGTCGCCGCTATAAGACCAGCACGGCCGGCATCCCCAGACCAGCGCATCGCCGGCGCAGAAGTTCAATCGGAACACGTCGTGGCCTTCACGCCGCAACTGATCGGACAGCCGCGCGAAGAACGGGCTGATGACGCCTTGCAAGAACAGGAACCGGCGCTTCACGACCCGGAACCCGGCAACCGGCTCCGCTGCCGGGGCGCCGGCCGACCGCCCGACACCGGACCAGGCGCAGCAGAATCATTCATCGCCGGGAAGAAGACAGCCAAATCGCCTGCAGATAGGTCAGCCACTTCCGCCACCGCACGAACGGAAAGACCGAAGGCGGCTGCCGCAGTGCCTTCCGGTCGATGATCTTGCGTAGAATATCCTCCAGTTCGACATGGCAGCAGGCATCCGGGTCCCAGTAACGTGGGTAAAGCAGCAACGCGCCGGCGACCAACTCGTCCAGCGATAACCGGCGCTGCCGCCGTGCAATCGGAGCCAGATCTTCGGTCAATCCCCAACCGGCATAGAACGGCGTGCCGTAGGTCACGACGCGCCTGCCGCGCAACAATGCGTCGAAACCGGACAGCGAAGTCATCGTGTGCACTTCGTGCGCGGCTTCGATACAGCGGATGATGCTGTGCCTGGTCTCGACATGATCACAAAGCGCCTGCCAGATCGCGCGCTGCCCGAAACCGCGCCGGTTGCCCGCCAGAACGTCCGGATGAGGCTTGAATAGCAGGTACGCTTCCGGGTTTTGGCGACGAACGGTACGCAGCAACTCTTCGTTGGTGCGTATCGTTCCACCACCCAGAACGACCGAGGCATCGTTCTCGACCTGCCCCGGAACCAGGATCACCGGACGCCGGCCGGTCTCCAGCCTCAGCGGCTGGTCGGATTCGACGTTGTACTTGGTAATGCGCTGATCGCAGATCAATGACCGGACTTTCGTGGCGCGCCGGAGCAACTCGGGCGTAAATCGGGTCCGGTTCAGCAAGTCCTCCAGATCGCTCTCCGTGGAAGGATCGAAATAGATGCCGCGCTTATCGATTACCAGCGACCAGGGCCGGACGAAATCGGAGCCAAGCCCGACCGAACGAACGAAACCGTCTTCCATTCGCCAAATCGGCAGGCCCGACGCACGCGCCAGGATTCGCAGGGTCGGCGTTTCGCGGCTGGACCACACCAGCAGTCGGGACTCATCGCTCAAGTCCCTCCGCCGGATCAGCTGCCGGCTGCGGCCGAACCGCACCGTACCCCACGGCGCGGCGACGAACGGCCTTACATAGGCACGCTTCCAGTAACCAATACCGAGCGCCTCGATGCGTCCCGCCGTCTCGGCGAAGCGCCGGCGCTGCAGGGCCAGACGCTCGACGATCTGTTCCGCCTCGCAGCGCTCGCCGGTGGTCGGATCGACGTAGCGCGGGTACAGCAAATAGGTTGCCGCGACCAGTTCCAGCAGATTCCGACGGCGCACACGCCGGGCACAGCCCACCCGGTCGTCGGTCAGTCCCCAGCCGGCATAGAACGGCAGCCCGAAACAGGCCACTGGCTTTCCCAGCAGCAGGGCCTCGAGACCCATCTGCGAACTCACGGTGTAGACCCGGTCGACTCGACGCAGCAACGACAGCGGGCTGACATCCTGCGCGAACCAGGTCAGGCCGGCGCGATGGCGGGCAAACGCCATTGCACTGGGCCGCTTTCCCGCGATCACGTCGGGATGGGTCTTGATCATCATCTCGGCACCCGGATTTTCCGCGATCGCGGCGTCCAGCATGGCCCGGAACCTGGACGAGTCGGCCAAGCCGTAGCGAATCGACTGGTCATTGGCGGTCTGGTCGACCAACAGGACGCGCGACCGACCGTGATCGGGTAGGCAGTCGGGGTGGGCATCGGGAGCATGGTTGTACTTGCTAAGGTGGTCGGCCAGCAGCGCGTCGCGCAGCCGCCCCGCCCGGGCCAGCAGAGCGGGCGGGAACTCCGCCCGGTTCAGCAAGTCCTCCAGTCGCGAAGGCCGGGTTCCATCGAAATAGATTCCGATGTCGTCGACGATCAGCGACCAGGGCGGCGTGCCGTCGACCCCCAGACCGACCGACCGCAGGAACCCATCCTCGAGACGCCAGCAGGGGATGCCGTGCGTCGCCGAATAGCGCTCCGCCCGTTCCCCGCTGCGCTGACGCCCCCAGCCGGCCGCCGCCAGAATTCGGGGAGTTCGGCCGCGCGGCATGACCACGACTGGATGCCCGAGAAAGGCGGCAAGATGGCGGATACGGGCAATACCGCGCGAGAACACACCGATCGCCGCGCCCTCCACTCCGATCCGCGCCATCAATCGTCGGCCCCGTGCATGCCCTGCCGACCCGCAACGCGGCAGAAACCGCGAGCATGTGGCCGGTCGAATGTCAGTTGCGGCGGCAGAGCGTTAACCGCCAGATCAGGCATCCGGTTCCTCGAACTCCCGCCGCACGTCCTCGAACTCCCGCAGCCAAGGCTCCCGGTTATAGCCCCAGTCCCCTTCCAGTAGCAACCTGCGGCCGGCCAGCCACTCGTCCCGGGCCCGCTGGCGCTCCCCGTCTCCCTCGACCTCGCGGAGGGCCTGAGCGAAAAACAGGCGGTTCAGCGGATGCCGCGGGTACCTCCCGGCCGCCTGCCGGAGCAACTCTACAGCCTTGTCCCCATCACCGATTCCGGCTGGCCAGGGTGGCGCCTTCAAATACAGCATGCCAAGCAGACGCAGCGGCCCGGCGTCGTCCACATTCGGGCTCAATGACAGCGCCCGCTGCATCTCACGCTGCAATCGGGGCAGATTTTCCATGGCCAGCGTGATCTGGTCCCTCACCACGAAGCCGAGATTGGCCGCGAGGTAATAGTGCACCTCGCCGTTACCGTCACCGCCGCTGCCGATCGCTTGTTCGGCAAAGCGGACCCCTTCTGCAGCCAGCTTTTCGCTCTGTCCCTGATCGCGATCACGGGTCGCCAACAGTAGGCAAATGCGACTGCCGAGCAGCCCGGAAGCCACCGATGCCCGGCCGCCACCACGCAGCGTGGCCAGCGCACACTGCAGCGTGGCCGTTTCGGTCCGCGGCCCCAGTTCGCCACCGCGGGCCACGAGGGCATCGACACTCTCCCCGACGCATTCAGTACCCGCCGGAAGCGGAACCGGTTCCCGGTGCAGCCTGGCGCATCCCCCGTGAGCCAGCAGCAACGGCAACAGCAGCAGCGGCGACCAGCGACGCAACGCTAGTCTCCACGTCCCCAGAGCCGGGTCACGCGGTCATAGACGCGCGGCTCGACTGCAACGAACGACTCGACACCGAACAGTTCACACAACTTCTTTCCTTCCGGGTCCGTGCACATGCTCTGCAGCGCCCTGCTGAAGCGCGCCTGTTGCTCCGGCGTGCTGCGCTTGCCGTTGGCCACCACACCCAGCAATGGAATCTCCTCGGAGGTGAAGATCGCCTCGGTCGGATTCTGCAAACCCAGCGCCGCGAGGCCGTCGAACTGCTGCTCGTTCAACAGCACCCCGTCCAGATCGCCGCTGTCCAAACTGCGCAAAGTCCGTATCGCCAATTGCGAGGGTCTGAGCACGAAGTCGGCCAGATCGATCTTGCCGCCGAATACGATCCGGGAAATGAAGGCCCGATCATCGAGCACGGTGCCCCCCAGCAAATGACCTTTCAGTGCCCCAAGACTCGCGAACGTACCTTTCCGAACGACGACCCGATAGCGTTCCGTAGTCCGGCCCTTGATCTTCGGCTGCACCATGGGCACCCAATGCTCCGTCTCGCGCCGAGCGAGATAAAGCCCAAGCGGCATGATTGCAAACTGGGGATGCTCCTCGGCCAGAAGTTTCGCGCATTCCGCGGAACTGACCGTAAAGGTACTGGTGAACTGGTTCTTTTCCCACTGCCCGACCCGTTCGACCACTCGCAGCATGGAGCCCATGGCCGCGTTGGCGTCGGCTTGATTCACGGTGCCCCCGGCATAACAGACCACCACGGAGGCGGGTGCGGCCGTGAGCGTCAGCGGTACGGCCAGCAGCAACGCGGCCAAACCCAGCACCGACGAATTTCGAGTGATCATCGCATTCTCCTTGGGTCCATCAGTTGTCCGATCGCGGGCGCCACGAACAAGGTGGCCGCAAGACAACACAGCAGCCCGATCGTGATATTGGCGCCCATGGTGGAAATGCCGCGATAGCTCGCCAGCGTGATCGCACCCAGTCCGGCCAGTTCGGTACCGGCCGCCAAGGCAATGACCTTCCCTGCAGTCACGGTCACCTGGAACGGCGACTGGCGATCGAGTTCACGCCATCGATGGCTGTACCAGACGCCGTAGTCGACCGCCAGCGCGATGACCAGCGGCAGCGCGATGATGTTCGCGTAGTTGTAGCTGATGCCGCCCAGCGCCATCACGCCCAGCATCCAGCCGCCGCCGATCAGCAGAGGCAGTGAAGCCAGCACGAATCCCTTGATGCTGCGGAGCACCAGCAACAGCCAGGTCAGGCAGACGATCAGCGCCAGTTGCGTACCTTCGGTGAAGCTGCGCACTGCCGCCTGGGAGAATGCCCAAGAAGTGGCGGGAAAACCCGTGGCCGCGGGGGAAACGCGGTACACCTGGGTCATCAGATGCTCCAGTTGGATCGGATCGTAAACGCTCTTGGCGGGAAACGCATAGATCGCGATCGTGCCGTCCGGCGCGAAGAATCGGCTGCGGAGTCCCGCCGGAATCTGCTCCGGGGTCAGCGGCTCTGCCTCTCGCCAGCCTTCGACCAGAGTCAATCCTTTGAGGGAGACCCGCAACAGACCCCTGAACAACGCTTCGCTGCGCTCACGGCTGCGCAACGGGTCGCTGTCGAGCTCGGTCCGGATCCGGGCGACCCCGGAACGCAGGCGTTCGAGTTCCTTCACCAGTTCGGCGTGACCGGCCGAGAAGGCCTGCTCCTGCGCTTCGTCGATCCTCTGCTGGCTCGTCTGCAACAGTGTCCTGAGCCGATCGAACGCCTGCGGCGGCAGTCCGGCGCGGTCCAGCGCGGTCACACCCGGCGCGTAACCGGCACCGCCCACCGCCACGGCGAGGCGTCGCGCCCGGTCGCTGCGAGCCTCGGCATCGTCGGGAAACAGTTGGGTCAAGGACTGGACCTTGCCGACGCTGTCGAGCCGACCGGCCTCGGTGGTGATCCGCCGTGCTTCGGCCATGTCACCGGCGGTGAAGATCACCACTTCGCTCTGATAATCGCTTTCCACGGCCATGCGGCGCTGGTAGTGAGCCGCTTCGGAGTCCTTCGGCAACAATGCCAGCGCATCGTAATTGAATGGAAGCGCCAACCCGTGGACCACGCCGACGACAGCGCAGGCCATTGCAGCCACCACCAGCGTGACCGCGACCGGAAACGGATAGCCTCCGCGCTTCAGAACGGGGCGGGCCGGAGCCGCCAGCGGCTGGCGATTTCTTGAAGCCAATTGTGGAGGCAGCAGCGCGTAGAGCGCTGGCTGCACGAGCCAAGTGCTCAGTAGAATCAGCAACACCCCTTCGGATGCCACGACCCCCAGTTCCGCGAATCCCGGAAACTCCACCGTCGCCAGAGCACCGAAGATCACCAACGATGCGCCGCCCGCCGTCAACACCGCCAGAAACGAGGCGCCGATACCAGCCCCGATCGCTTCCAGCAACGGACGGCCTGCCTGCCGCTCCTCGGCGATTCGCGACGAGGTGAAGATGCCGTAATCGGCACCGAGGCCGAACAGAATCGCGATGAATCCGGAGGTGATCAGCGTCAGATGCCCGACCGTATAGAAGACCAGCGCCTGACTCCATAGCGCCCCCATGGCCATCGGCACGAATATCGCGATAGCCCATCGGACACTGCGCACCACGATCAGGATCAGCAAGCCGATCAAGACCACCGCGGTGACGATCACCAGTATGATGTCGTGCTGGATATCGATGTATTCTTCGTACTCGGCGGCCGGCAGACCGGCCAGGCCCACATGCGGCGGGTCCTGCCCCGCGGCCGCCATATCCCGGCCAATCGCCGCGGTGACCGATTTGACCTTGTCGATGAACGGTCCGCGCACATCGAAATCCTCTGCGGGATTCTTCGGGTGCACGAACACGAACAACATCCCGCCATCGCGCGAGGTGTAATCGCCCCGGGCCAATTCCGCCGCGCCGTATTGCGCCAACAGCGGGCCCCATTCCAGTTCTTCGGGCACTCGCTCCGCAGCCAGCCAGCGCCCCCATTCCTCCACCAGCCATGCCGCCGTGCGTATTCCTTCTGCCGCGAGGCCGAGATCCCACGAGGTCGCTGCCGGGGGATGCTCCAACCAGTCGGCAGCGTGCCGCAGCAACCAACCCAGGTCCGGCGGCTGCTTGCGGTCCTCGGCGGCGGTCAGTGCGGCGGCCCGATCCAGCCATTCCGGCGGCAACAGCAGATAGGCGTGGCGCAGAAAGAACCCGCTGTCGAGACGGGCATTGACCTCGCCGATTTCGGGTTCCGGCGTCAGTCGGGAAGTGAGTTCGGCGGCAAACGCTTCACGCGACTCACGAGATCCGCCCTCCATCACGACGATCAGATCCGAAGCGGCGCCGAATTTGGACAGAAAAGCATCCAGCCGCTGGACGACGGCAGTGTCCTTGGGCAGCAAGGCCTGCCGTGACGTGTACACCGGCAGATCGGTGATCGTCCAGCCAGACAGGATCGTGAGCAGCAGCGCGAACGCCAACACCGCATAAGGATGCCTGGCGCAGCGCTCGGCGGCTTTGACCACCAGTCGGTTGAGATCCATTCAGGAGGGTTATTCGGGCTAGCCGGCCGTGCCGTCTCGGCGACGCGCCATCGCTGAAGCGGGTCACCCGGTCATCGGGACAGGCAGGGACGTGTCGTTGCAATTGGACGGGTATGGTGCCGAAGGGCCCTGACGACGTCAACCGGTTTTCACTTTCCGTCCTCCGCGTTCGGAGGCATGCTGAAAGTCCTGTAGAATCTCGCAGCGATGCTGCGCGACTGCCCAGAAAAAAGAAAGGGACACCCGCCGAGACGAAAGGTATCCCTCTGTGGAACCGCGCGCCTTGCGGACAGCGCGGACACGCAAAGACTTGATCAGAGTCTTCGCTGAGACAGACCGCTGGCAACCAAGTTCCCGCCGGGGCTCGACCTCACCGAGATGAACGACGAACAACTGCTACGCTACAGCCGCCAGATCCTGCTGCCCCAGGTGGACATCGACGGCCAGCGGACGCTCCTGGCCTCCCGGGCACTGATCATCGGCATCGGCGGGCTGGGCTCTCCTGCGGCCATGCACTTGGCCGCAGCAGGAGTCGGAACTCTGGTGTTGTGCGACGATGACCGGGTGGATTTGTCGAATCTTCAGCGGCAGATTGCGCATCACAGCGATGAGATCGGTCAGCCGAAGGTAGATTCCGCGCGGCGCACACTGCAGCGGCTCAACCCCGATGTCACGGTGATCCAGATTCCCCGGCGGCTGGAACCTGACGAACTGACTGCGGAAGCGGGGCGCAGCCAGGTCGTACTGGACTGCTCCGACAACTTCCGCACGCGCTTTCGGGTCAATGCCGCATGCGTGGCGGCGCGCACACCGCTGGTCTCCGGCGCCGTGATCCGGTTCGAGGGACAGATCGCGGTGTTCGATGGCCGGTCGGAGCGAAGTCCCTGTTACCATTGCCTGTTTCCGAACGAGACGGATGAACTGCAAGAAAGCTGCACCCGGAACGGCGTGATCGCGCCACTACCGGGGATCATCGGCAGCATGCAGGCCTTGGAAGCCATTAAGCTGCTGTTGGGGATCGGCCGGCCGCTGACCGGAAGGCTGCTACTGCTGGATGCGCTGAGCATGGATTGGAGCGCGCTGACCGTGCCTAAGCATCCCGGCTGTCCTACTTGCTCGGACCGGCCCTGAGCCGATCGGCCGGCGCGCATGAAAAACCCTGATCCAGCCGGTTCGACATCCCGTCGGTGGTCGGGGATTCTGCCTGTTGCGTTGGCTCCGGTGCCCACGTATACTCTGGCCAAGCTGAAATACAGCTTCCGATTATCGATAACAATCACTGTGCCTTTGGAGGTCCACCGCATGAGATGGGAAAAGCCGAGCTACAAAGACCTGCGTTTCGGTTTCGAAGTCACGATGTACATCTACAACCGCTGATTTCCATTTGACGGTTGAGGACGGGGCGCACAGCAATGTGTCGCCCCGTTTTTCATTTCGGGGTCCCGCTCTACTGCCTCACTGTTCGCCATGAAAGTTCGCGTTCTCGGCTCCGGCGCCGGTGGCGGTTTTCCGCAATGGAACTGTAACTGTCGTAACTGCCACCGGATTCGCCGGGGCGAAATGCGCGGAACACCGCGCACCCAATCTTCGATCGCCGTCAGCAGCGACGACCGTCACTGGGTGTTGTTCAATGCCTCGCCGGACATCCGGACGCAACTGGAGTCCTTCGCCGCCATTCACCCGCGGAGCGGCATTCGTGACAGCGGCATCGACGCGATCGTCCTGGTCGACAGTCAGATCGATCATACGACCGGACTTCTGATGCTGCGCGAGTCGACAGTGCCACTGAAGATCTACTGCAGCGAGATGGTGCGACAGGATTTGAGTGCCGGATTTCCGGTGTTCCGGATGCTGGAGCACTATTGCGGGGTCGAGCACCACCCGGTGCCGCTGGACGGCGGCGCGTTCGAGATACCCGGCATCGTCGATCTGCGCTTCTACAGCCATGCGCTGAAGAGCAAGGCACCGCCCTATTCTCCCCACCGGCACGACCCGCAGCCGGGCGACAACATCGGGGTCGTGATCGAGCAGATTTCCACCGGCAACAAGGTCTATTATGCCCCCGGTTTGGGCGAGATCGAGCCGCACGTGCAGCAGGCCATGATGGCGGCGGACTGTCTGCTGATCGACGGCACGTTCTGGCGGGAAGACGAGATGGGACAGGCCGGGATCGTCCACAAACTG
Source organism: uncultured Methylococcaceae bacterium (assembly GCA_964644665.1). Classification (GTDB taxonomy): domain Bacteria; phylum Pseudomonadota; class Gammaproteobacteria; order Methylococcales; family Methylococcaceae; genus Methylotetracoccus. Next base: position 47,963 of record CAZXXC010000009.1, on the reverse strand, counting down.
GCACGGGAGATGGGGCATCTGCCTCAGTCCGGTGCCGACGGGATGATCCACGCGATGGATCAACTGGCGCAGCCCAGGAAGATCCTGATCCACATCAACAACACCAACCCGATACTCGACGAGGATTCCGCCGAGCGCAGAGAACTTGCAGCTCACGGGATCGAGGTCTCATACGACGGCATGGAAATCACGGTTTGACGAGGAACCGATGACAGACGAACAGCAACCCTGGGACAAGCAGGAATTCGAAGCCCGACTACGGGCGAAGGAAAAGTTCTACCATATCAACCATCCGTATCATGTGAAGATGGCGGACGGGGAACTGACCCCGGAGCAGATTCGGGGCTGGGTGGCCAATAGGTTCTACTACCAGATCAACATTCCGCGGAAGGACGCGGCGATCCTGGCCAACACGCCCGACCGGGAAGTGCGCCGAAAGTGGCTGCAACGCATCCTCGACCACGACGGTTACGGTGACGACCCCGGCGGCATCGAAGCATGGATTCAACTCGGTATCGCCTGCGGCATCAGCCGCGAGGAGATCACATCGCTGCAATTCGTGCTGCCCGGTGTGCGTTTCGCCGTCGATGCGTATGTGAACTTCGCCAGAACCGCCACTTGGCAGGAAGCGGCGTGTTCGTCGCTGACCGAGTTGTTCGCGCCGACCATCCACAAGCAGCGCCTTGCCGGCTGGCCCGATCTGTATCCGTGGATCGCCCCGGAAGGCCTGGCCTACTTCCGCAAGCGCGTGACCCAGGCCAGCCGCGACGTGGAGCACGGGTTGGCAATCACGCTCGAATACTTCCAGACCCGCGCGCAGCAGCAGAAGGCTCTGGACATCCTTCAATTCAAACTGGACATCCTGTGGAGCATGCTGGACGCGATGCACACCGCCTATATCGACATGCGCCCGCCCTACTTCAACATCCCGGAGTAGCTCATGGCGCTCGCCGCAACCAGCGTGCTGACGTTCTCCCCGACGCATCGGCTGCAATGGGAGGAATCCCAGCAGAAGTACGTGATCCTCTATCCGGAAGGGCTGGTGGAACTCAGCGACTCCGCCGCCGAAATCCTGAAACTGTGCGACGGGACCCGGGCGTTGCCCGAAATCGTCGACGAACTGGAGAAGAAGTTCGAAACCGAAGGTCTGATGGATGACGTCCGCGAATTCCTCGAGGTCGCGCTGGACAATGGCTGGATCAAAGATCGCCCCCATCACTAATCCGCGCTGGTTACTGGCGGAACTGACTTACCGCTGCCCGCTGCAATGCCCGTACTGCTCCAACCCGCTCGATTTTGCGCAGCATCTGGACGAACTGGGCACCGAGGACTGGCTGCGCGTGCTGTCGGAAGCCCGGGCGATGGGCGCGGTTCAGCTCGGCTTCTCCGGCGGAGAGCCGTTGACCCGGACCGATTTGCCGATCCTGGTGCGACACGCACGTGAACTCGGCTACTACAGCAACCTGATCACGTCGGGCTACAGCCTGACCGAGCGGAAGATCGTCGAACTGCGCGATGCCGGGCTGGACCATATCCAGATCAGCATCCAGGCGCCGGAACGCAGCCTGAACGACCGCCTGGCCGGTACCGCATCGTTCGACGACAAGAAGCAGGTCGCCCGTCTGGTCAAGAAGCACGGCTACCCGATGGTCTTGTGTGTGGTGATCCATCGCCACAACATTCATCTGATGCGCGAGATTCTGGAGATGGCGATCGAACTGGAAGCCGACTACCTGGAACTCGCCAATACCCAGTATTACGGCTGGGCGCATCTGAACCGCCAGCAATTGTTGCCGACGCGCGAGCAGTTCCACGTGGCTGAGTCGGTGGCGCAGGAGTATAAACGACGCCTGCAGGGACGGATGAAGATTTACTACGTGGTTCCGGATTACTATGAGGATCGCCCGAAGGCCTGCATGAACGGCTGGGGCACGACCTTCCTGACCATCGCGCCGGATGGCATGGCCCTGCCCTGCCACGAGGCGCGCGCACTGCCGGGGCTGAACTGCCCGAACGTCAGGGACATGAGCATCGAGGACATCTGGCTGAACTCCGCAGCCTTCAACAAGTTTCGCGGGGACGACTGGATGCAGGAACCATGCCGGTCCTGCCCCGAGAAAACGAAAGACTTCGGCGGATGCCGCTGCCAGGCTTACCTGATGACCGGCGACATGACCAAGACCGACCCGGTATGTGGCCTGTCCCCCGACCGTCACCGCATCGACTGCATCATCAACGAGGCTAGGCAGACGCCGGCACGACCGCTAATCTTTCGCAATGTGAAGACGTCGCGGGAGCTTGCACCGGAAGCGGCGCCAAGCGACGTTTCGTGAAAACGCCCGGCTGCCGTGCCGGAAACCGATCGCACCTCCCGGGCGCGTGCGGTGCGGCTACGCCACCTTCTCCACGGGATAGTCGTGTTCGCGGCAGATTTTTTCCGCATCGGCCGGCAATAGCGCTTCGCGTGTCAGGCCGCACCAGCGGCTGCCATCCGTCTCGTGCCGATGATGTCGGCAGGTCCCGCAGAGACCGAACGACTTTAGCTGATTGGCCTGCTGCATGGCTTGAAGCGTGATCTGCAGCGCCGCCAAGATTTCTTCACGCTGCCGTTCCGGTAACGCATCGATCGCGGACTTCAGGATGCGCGGCGGAATTGCCGCATCGGTGAGTTCCTGGCCGGCCGGAGTCAGCACCAGACGCACCACGCGTTTGTCGCTGACATCCGGAATTTTCTCGATCAACCCGTAGCCTTCCAGTACGCTCAGCGTCTGCGAAACAGTTCCCTTGGTGAGCCCCAGATACTCCGCCACGGCGAGCGGCGTGTTCGAATAGCGATTGCAACTGCCGAGGTAATGCAGCGCCTCGATCTGAACCGGCTGCAATCCCTTGGGACTCTCGACGCGGCGTGCGCCCATCCGCAACAGATTGCCGATTCGCTCGAAATAATCGTAAACCAGATCCGCGGTAGTGTTGCTCATGGAACGATAGTAGCGGTTCGCTATGTTTTTGGCAAGAACGCAGCCGATCGAAAAGGTGCGGCAATTTGTCGCCCTTTTTTTCTGCACTTCAGCGGCCGGCCGGTTCCCGCTGCGTCGGTTGACGAGCGGCGCACCCTCGGTTCAGTCCGTATCCAGCGCGCGGCGGACAAATTCCGGGACAATCAGTGCCGCGCGGTGAATGTCCGCGCTGTAGTACTGCGTCTCGAAAGGCCTGTTTCTGGCGTCGTCCTCGCGGAAATGGTCCAGCGGCGATGCGCTGGCCAGAGTTCCGCTCCACCAGCCGGACGGGTAGATGCATTGTGGAAAGAACAGACTGCGGCGATGCACGAAGCCGGCGGTCTGCATCACCCGGTACATGGACTGGATCAGTGGCAAATGGAACAGCGGCGATTCGCTCTGCTGGGCCAGGATGCCGCCGGGCCGCAAACAGCGCAAGCAGTCGCGGTAAAATGCTTCGTTGAACAAACCCTCGGCCGGTCCGACCGGATCGGTGCTGTCGACGATGATCACGTCCACGCAGTCGTCCGGCGATTCCTTGACCCAGCGGAGACCATCGATGAACAACAACTCGGCGCGCGGATCGTGATTCGATTCGCACAGTTCCGGGAAGTACCGCTCCGCGAGTCGCGTGACCCGTTCATCGATTTCGATCTGCACGGCACTCCGGACCTCGGCGTGCCGCAAAACCTCGCGCAGACTCCCGCAGTCTCCGCCGCCGATGATCCAGACGGTTTCCGGACGCGGATGCGTGTAGAGCACCGGATGTGTCATCATCTCGTGATAGAAGAAATTCTCGCGCTCGCTGACCATGGTGCAACCGTCGATCACCATCAGCTTGCCGAACCATTCCGTGTCGTAAATCTCGATCTTTTGAAAGGGCGTTTGCTCTTCGTGCAGTTTTTCTTTCACCTGCAGCGAGAACGCGCTCCCTTGTTGCGGATAGATTTCGGTAAACCAGCCCGGTTGCTCCAGCATTCGTGACTCCTGATTGGGAAATTGCGGCGATTCTCCACATTATCCGACATCGTTCAAGGAACATTTGATGAAAGCCAAGACTTGGGCCATTCAACAGGCCCGAGAACTCTACGCGATCGAGCGTTGGAGCGAAGGCTATTTCGACATCGATCGCGCCGGCGACGTAGTGGTCAAGGCGCGGCCGACGCCGGACGCAAGCACCCACAGCCTCCGAGACATCGCCCAGGCCGCCAAGCAGGAAGGCCTGTCGCTGCCTTTATTGGTACGGTTCAACGATATCCTGAGAGACCGTGTCGCACTACTGCATGCAGCGTTTGCAAAAGCCTGTCGCGAGCTCGCTTATGGAGGCCATTACCATCCCGTCTATCCGATCAAGGTCAACCAGCAGCACAGCGTGATCGAGGCATTACACCAATCCGATACCGCCAAGGTGGGATTGGAGGCCGGGAGCAAATCCGAATTGCTGGCGATCCTGGCGCTCGCGGCACCCGCCGATACCATCATCTGCAATGGATACAAGGACCGTGCCTACATTCGACTGGCCTTGATTGGTACCCGCCTCGGCCTGAACCTGTTCATCGTGATCGAGAAGTTGTCCGAACTCGAGATCGTGCTCGGTGAATCCGAGGCGCTCGGTATCCCGCCTCAGCTCGGCGTCCGCATTCGACTGGCGCATGTCAATGCCGGTAAATGGCAGAACAGCGGGGGTGAAAAGTCCAAGTTCGGGCTGAATGCCGGCGAAATCATGAAACTGTTGGCACGACTGGAATCCGCCGGTGCCTTGCCGTCGTTGAAGCTGATGCACTTCCATATGGGTTCGCAGGTCGCGAACATCAACGAGATCAGACCGGCCCTCCGGGAAGCGGGTCGCTATTTCAAGGAACTCTGCCGTCTGGGTGCGCCGATCCGCTATGCCGATGTCGGCGGCGGCCTGGGGGTGGATTACGAGGGGACGCACTCCAATAGCGCCTGTTCGATCAACTACAGCATCGCGGAATATGCGCAGGCGATCGTGCGGGCGTTCGCCGAGATCTGTGCGGAGAGCGCGCTTCCCGAACCGGACCTGATTACCGAAGCGGGACGGGCGATGAGTGCCCATCACGCGGTGTTGATCACCAACATCATCGATGTCGAATCGGTCTCGGAGGAGCCGCCGGAACTGTCGGATCCGTCGGCTCCACAAATCAAGGACCTGCTGGACCTTTGGCATCGCGCCGGGACGGATCAGCCGCTCGGGATTTACCACGATACCCAGTTCGACCTTCAGGAAGCCCGGAGTCTGTTCCTGCAGGGGCAACTGACCCTGACCGAACTCGCGCACTGCGAACGCCTTGCCGCGGCGATTTTCTGCAGGATCAAACCGCGCTTCGACGTACGGCTCCGGGCGCACCGCGACGCACTCGATGAACTGAGCGAGCGCCTGGCAGACAAGATCTTCTGTAACTTCTCGGTCTTCCAGTCGATGCCCGATGCCTGGGCGATCCAGCAGATTTTTCCGGTGATGCCGCTGCAGCGGCTCGACGAAGAACCGACACGCCGCGCGGTGATTCAAGACCTCACTTGCGACTCGGACGGCTGCATCCAGCATTACCTCGACCGTCAGAGCATCGAGCGCACCATGCCGATCCACGCATTGAAGCCGGGGGAGCCGTACCTGCTCGGCTTCTTCATGCTCGGCGCATACCAGGAGATTCTCGGCGACATGCACAATCTGTTCGGCGACACCCATTCGGTCAATGTCGAGTTCGAAGGTTCCGGCCGTTTCCGCTTCGTGGACCCGGTCCATGGCGACGGCACCGACGACCTGCTGCGATACGTACACATCGACCCGGACGACTTGGAGCGGGCCTATCGGAAGAAACTGCTGGAGGCGGGACTGTCGCTGAAGCAGCGTAAGCTGTTCGAAAGCGAGTTGATCGCCGGTTTGAACGGCTACACCTATCTGGAGGAATGAGCGTGCGGGTCGGCTTCATCGGCCTCGGCGCGATGGGGCAACCGATGGCCCGGAATCTGGCTGCCGCCGGCAGGTTACACGCGGTCTGGAACCGATCGCCTGGCCGTTCGAGCGACCTGGCTTCCGCTTTCGGGCTATTCGAGGCCTCCTCGCCGGCCGATCTGGCTGCGCGGGTCGACATCGTGCTGCTGTGCGTTTCGGCGGATCGCGACGTGCTGCAAATCGTTGCGGATCTGCTTCCCTCGGTCGGCGATTCGACCATCGTCGTCGATCTCTCCACCGTCAGCCGGGAAACCGCTTCCCAAGCCGCCGCGCTGGTCCGCGCTCGCGGCGGGGATTTTCTTGACGCTCCGGTCACCGGAGGCGTCGAAGGCGCCCGGACTGCCAGCCTGGTGATCATGGTAGGCGGTGGGGCGGGCGCGCTGGTCCGGGTCAGTCCGGTTCTGGAGGTGCTGTCCCGCCGCATCGTCCACATGGGCGAGGTGGGCGCCGGCCAAGCCGCCAAGGCCGTGAATCAGGTGATGGTCGCGGGTATCAACCAGGCGGTCACCGAGGCGCTGGCGTTCGGTGAGGCACTGGGCATCGATCGCGACAAGCTCATCGATGTACTGTCCGGCGGCGCCGCCGGCAACTGGTTCCTGGAGAAACGCGGAAGATCGATGACCGCCGGTCAATTTCTGCCCGGTTTCAAGCTGGCTCTGCACCGCAAGGACCTCGTGATCTGCGGACAGATGGCCAAAGAACTGGCTTTTCCACTGCCGCTGGTCGAACAGACACTCGCCGATTACGACCGATTGCTGGCCGAGGGCTACGGCGAGGAAGACATCTCCGCGCTGTATCGTTTGAAGAAGCCCCGGCCAGGCGGGCCGGGGTAGCATGACGCGACGGCCGGCTCGGCTGACGCACGCGGCTTCACCGCGGCAAACCGCACCGTATCGGCTACGGCTCGCCCGGCTCGTAGCCATCGGTCAGCGTGCCGAGAAACTCGACGATGTCGGCGACCTCCTGATCGCTGAGCCCGAGGTCGCCCAATTCGTCGGCATTCACGTTTCTCGCGACTTCCGGACGCGGCCAACACCCCTGCTCCAGCGCCTTCTTCTCCGCGATCCAAACCCGCTCACACCGCGGTCGCACATCGCGGTCGTTGTAGAATCGAACGACGCCCTCCAGGGTTTCGAAATATCCGTTGTGCATGTAGGGTGCCGTGACCGCGATGTTCCGCAGTGTCGGCACTTTGAACTTGCCCAATTCCTCCGCGCGATTCACCACGGCGCCAAGTCCCTGGTCCACGAACCGTCTGCCGTCGGGGTTCAACTCGAACGGCAGTGCATAGAACGGATTCTTCGGGTTCTTCGGCACACCCAGATTGTCGTAAGTGAAGTCCGTGAACAGCGGCGGCGTTCCATCCTCGGCCGGCTGGCTGGGATGACAGGCGGCACAGTTACCTTTTTCCGGATCCTCATACAACGCCAGACCGCGTGCCTCGGCCGGAGTGAGATCCACCTGACCGGCCAAATAGGCATCGTACTTGGACGAGAAGCGGCTGAATCCCCTGGTGGTCTCGAAGGCGGAAATCGCTCCCGCGATACGCTCGTAGGCGGATTCGACGTCATCCAGCGCATCCTGGCCGAACACCGCGCGGAACAACGGCGCATATTCGGCGCGCCGAACCTTTTCGACCACGCTGGCCTTGTCCGGATTCGCCATTTCCAACGGGTTCAGGAACGGCGCCTTCGCCTGTTCCTCCAATGTCGCGGCGCGGCCGTCGAGGAACTGACCGCCGATGAACAGCCCCTCCTCTTCATCGAAGTGAAACACCGGACTGAACGCCGCATAGGCCGCGGTCGGGCTGTTGCGGCTACCGAACCGCCCGGCAATCACGCCTCTAGAGGTGGGACGCCTGGCATTCCCGTCGGTGAAAGCCGCCCTGGTTTCATGGCAACTGGCGCAGGACTGCCCGGCCGGCTCGGAAAGCTGCTTATCGAAAAACAGCGCTCGGCCGAGCCGGAGTTTCGGCGCTGACGAGGCACCCGCCTGCGAAGCCGGCTGATCGGCCCACGACGGCGCCATGACCAGCCCCCATCCGAAGATGCCCATCAACGCGGCCCGAGCAAACATAACGACTCCCAACCCTGATTTGTGGATGGGAATCATTATCACTTACGAGACACGAACGGTCAAGACACCGCCCGGTCATGAACTGCACGAACCATACCGACGGGTCACGTGCTGTTCCGGCTGCCCGAGAGAGGCCACCGTTCCGCAACCGCAGCAGAGTGACGGCCTCGAGCCAAACGCAGCGGCCCTTTGCGAACCGCGGCTCAGCGCGCGTGAACTGGCGCAGCGTGCGTGGGGTGCACGTACCTGTTGATTGTGCGAGGCTGCCTTTCGCAATCAAGACCGATGCCCGGAAGAGCACCCCGAAAGGCCGCGACCCGTTACGGGCCGCGGCTACATCCGCACCGACTCAACAGGATCAGTACCCGTGTTGATCCTCCGGCGCAAAGCGTGTTTGCCAGGTGATCGCGACATTCGCGAAGAATCCCTCGCCCAATTGCACCTGACGCGCGGTGCCGCCCAAGGGGCTTCGGATGTCCTTGTAGTTCAGATCCTGATAGAAGGGCAGACCCACCGCGCCGCGCAGGTTGAAATTCCCGCCGAAGCCATTGAACATCCGCCAGTCGAAAATTCCGGCGATGTTGGCTTCGGTACCGCCGGTATTGTTGATCCGGATCCGACCGTCGCGATTCTTGTCGCTGTACGAGGCATCCATTTCGACACCGATCACCAGGTCGTAGGTCGGCGTGTAGTGCAGACCGATCGCCGCCAGCGCCACATCACCATACGAGTAGTGGTCGTTGTTCTCGGGATTCACCTGATAGAACAGATTGCCATGGAACCAGAAATCCTCCCAGCGCTGCGAGTAGACCAAACCGCCGTACAGCGTCGCCGTCCCCTTGCCGAGCTGCATTCCCGGCGCGGTCGCGACGATCTGGTTGCCGGTGGCGATGTCCAGGCGCCGGAGGTCATTGAAGTTCCCGGTCGGCAAGGTGGTACCGATCAATGTCGTGAACCACTTGTCGAAGCGCATGCTGCGCCACAGGTTGTAGCGCATTTCCAGTTGCATGTCGCCGATACCCTCCGCCGTGGCCGTGGTGTCGACGATCTTGGTCTGGGTCACCCCGGTGACTGGATCCCTGACCGGGCGGCCGGTACTCGGGTCGGTAATCGCCTGACGCTGAAAGCCGGTGACCCGACGCTGCGACCACGGCAGGTTCATGAACAGCGCCATCCGGTCCGTCGGCGACCAGTTGAATACGATCGACTGGGTCATCACCTGAAACTGGCCCGGAGCGTTCGGCTGCGATGGATTATTGGCGATCAGGTTCGCTCCGGGGATCCCGGATTCGCCCATCTTCACCATGTCCTTCTGGGTATAGCCGTACGTGATCGCCGTGCTGAACGCGTTGCGGCCCGGCGTCACGGCCGTCCGCACCCGGAACGGTACGGTATTGCCGCGCGGTGAACTATCCTCGAACGCAAGAGCATAAGTCATGATCTCGCCGCCCTTCTGCTGCCGAAACTTCTCGGCGGCCTCGAAGCTCTCGAAAGCGATGTAGTTCGGGATCATGTCCGGAATCACATCGCTGCCGACCACGAACACCGCGTCCTTGATCGGGATCTCCTTGCCGGTGTTCCAGTCGTGCACGGTCACCGACTGGAAAACGCCGAGTCCGCCCGCATCTTCGATTTCGCGCAGCGTGCAGGCGATCCCGCAAGTGTACCGCGTCGTGCCGTCCTTCCAGACCAGCCGGCCGGCGGTCCGCTTGTACTCCTCGATGTTCATGCCGCAGACGCGACATTCCTGCTTCTTCAGATCGACGCCATGGACATCGACTTCGGCCAGCGCGACAACAGGGAGAAAAAAGGCCAGATGCAGGGCAATTGTTAACCACCATCTAGCGAATCTGCATTGGTAAGTCATAAAAGCCTCCCTTATACAATACCTGTGTCATGATTTGCTCAAAAAACTCCGGGGGTGCGTCCCCGCCGATCTTCTCGCGAATGATTCCTTTCGAATCCACGATGAAGGTCACCGGCACACTTTGAATTCCGATTTCCTTCGTGACGGCCCAGCCCGGATCGACCAGGAACGGGTAGCTCACGACCTGCAACTTGCGCAACTCTTCTCCGCCCGTCTCGGACGGATCGACATTGACCGTGACCGCGACAAACCCCCGATCCTTGTATTTTTGATACATCTCTTCGATGGTTTTCAGCAGTTCCTTGCAACACGAAGGGCAGGTGATGGACCAGAACCGGATCAGGGCGACTTTACCCCGGATGTCCGCCGGCAGATTCATGGTCCTGCCGTGTACATCGGCCAGCGTGACCGATGGGAATTCCTTACCGATACGGGGCCCGGAGGTCCGATAGCAACCGGTCTGGCCAAGGGCCAGCAGGACGATCACGAGTGACTGGAAAAGGCGCATCATGGGTCTCGGTCATGCCGGCATCAACTGCGCCGATCAAGCGACATCACCAGCGGTAGAGCGATCTGCGGAAAACGTACGATCGATTTGCCGCGGTGATCCTCCAGGAACTCCTGGGCCGATTCCTGGTCTTTGAACGGCAGCAATTCATGCCCCATCGGCCCCAGGATATTCGATCCCAGTACGTAATACGCCGTTTTCGCCTCGATCAGCTCGACCTCGTAGTAATCCGTCACATACATGTGGGTAATGCCGACCGCCGCCTTACCTGGCGTATATTTCGCGACGTCGAAATAGTGTTTGAACATATCCTTCGCGCCGTCGTAAAAGTACGAGGAACCGTCCTTGAATACGATCTGTGCAACCCACTTCGGATATTTGTAAACGAACATGCCGCAAACCGGGCAACGGTCGGTCTTTTTCAGAACCGGCACACCCGCCGGCTGGGCGATTGCCCTCTGCAGCGGCAGCACTGCTGCGGCCGTCGCGGTCGACATCAATGCCTTCAAACAGTTCCGGCGCGTGAATTCAGCCATGACCAGAGCCCTCTACATGATCAGATTGGACACCGCGATCCGGTAGGTCACGACCGACGCGAAGCCGAAGAACAGCACCAGCGAGGTCAGCGTCAGCTTGCGCGTCAAGCCCGGAATCACATCGCGCAGACTGTCGATCCCCCGTAATGGAATCAGCGTGGCGATACCGGCCCCCGCCACCACCGCGATGAACAACGCGACATACAGCAGGTAACCGATGTAATCGTATTCGTACATCACGATGCAGAACGGACAGTGATGCGTCGGCAGCTCGTAGATGTACAGCGAGATGAACGAAATGATCGAGACGATGGAGGCGATGAACAACGCCACCGACGCGAAGGCGTACCAGTAGCCGCCCTTGCCCCGCCAGTAGAAATAGATGCCGGAGATCAAGGTCAGCACCACCGCACCATAGAAGAACGCCATGGTTGGACCGGGCGGCAGTGCCGCCATGTCAGACCCGAGGCCGTCGCCCTGATCGGCGCTGAACATGCTGCCGCAGCACGAAGTGATCACATCGGCGCGGAGGTCCAGAAAGTAGGCGAACTCCAGCACCGTCTCGATCAGAATCAGCGGCGCGATCAAAGCCAGAAGCGCGTACTTCTTCTTGATCAGCGGATAATCGTAGCCTTGGTTGTCTGCGTGGTTCAGGATCAGCCAGAGTCCAGCCAGGATGAAATTGGCCATCTTCAGCAGTAGCGTCGGATAGCCGAAGGCGTTCAGGTTCAGGGTGCCCGCCGCGCACATCGCGCCGACGAACAAAGGGTGCAGGTTGTCGGCGGTGAACACGTACATGAACAGCGACAGCAGTTGCAGCGCGAACACGTACGACAGAATCGTCGCCACCAGATAGGTCTTGCGCTCCAGCACCAACTGCAGCTCGCTGCCGCTCTCGATGTCCCAGTTCCGGAGGATCTGCACGCCGTAGTACGCGGAGTACAGCACCATCGTCGAGATGATCAGCGAGGCAAGCAGATTGGCGATGACGCCCGGGTGCAGCAGCAACACGGCGGCTAATCCTCGATCTGACCGTCCCGAAGTTTGATCACCTGGTCCACCACGGACGACTGATAGACCAAAGGATCGTGGCTGGTGATCAATACCGTCCGACCTCCGGCCTTGAAGCCCTCCACGATCTCCATGAATCGCGCCGAAAGCTTGGTATCCAGATGGGCGGTCGGTTCGTCGGCGATGATCGTGGTCGGGTTGTTGATCAAGGCCCTTACGATGCCGACCCGCTGTGCCTCGCCGCCCGACAGCCATTCGATCTGCGACGCCGCCTTGTCCTGAAGATTGAGTTGTTCCAGGTAGCGCGTGGCACGCTGCTTCAATTCGGACCGCCTCTCGCCCAGCGGATAGGCCGGCAGCATCACATTTTCCAGCGCGGTGATGCCATGAATCAGATTGTGCTGCTGGAAAATGAAACCGAAGCTCCGGCGTCGGACGTCGGTCAGGAAACGTTCCGGCAGGCTGGTGATTTCCCGCCCTTTGACCCTGACCCGCCCGGCGGTGGGCCGCGACATGCAGCCGATGATGCTGAGCAAGGTGGTCTTGCCGGAGCCGCTCGGTCCCGTCAGCACGGTGACCTTGTTCTCCTCGATGTTCAGGCTGATGCCGTTCAGCGCCGAATATTCGCTCGGCTTGCCGGCGTTGAAGACCTTTTTCACATTCACCAGTTCGATCATCGATCATTCCCCCGTTTGCCGCATCGCCGTATCCGGATCGATCGTCGCCGCCCGCCACGAAGGAACCACGGTCGCCATCGTGTAGGGAACGACCGTCAGGAAGAACAGCACGATCAGTTGTTCGGCGCTGATGAAGGGTACCGGCTTGAACGCCGGAAACAGCGTGGACCAGCCCTTCAGCGCCGGCTCGAACAGGATCGCCGAGGTGAAGAACACGTGGACATAGGCCAGGATCACACCGGTCAGAAACGCGGTCAGCGAGATCACCGCGCCTTCCCAGAACTTCATCAGGATGATGTCCGAGGTTTCCCAGCCGATCGCTTTCAGGATGCCGATTTCACGGCGTTCACTCGCGCTGAGCCCCGAAGCTTTGTCCCACGCGAAGATCACGAAAGCGAATACCGCGGAAGACAAAATGACGATCATCATGCCGCCGCGCCAGTTGAAGATGGAATCGTAGGTGCGGCGGATTTCGTCGCGGACGATCGGCCGGCTGTCGGGAAACTGCTTGCTGATCTTGGTCGAAACCGTAGTAACTTCCTCCGGATTCGTCACCGAAACCACCGCATCGGTGACCAGATCGTTCGGGATTCCGAACACCTGACGGAAGTCCTGCTCGGTGATCAGCATCAGATCGCTGGCGACCAGCTCCGAATGGGAGGTCAGCACGCCCTGGATCTTCAGGCTCAGGATCTTGCCGTCATGGGCGCGGAACGTCATATATTCGCCCGGCCCGCTCTGGCGGACCCGGGCAATCCCGCTGCCGATGATCACGGCACCGGGCTGCAACACCATGCCTTCGATCTCGAACAGCGGATGCTGCGCCTCGCGGTGGAGGTCCTCTTCCAGCGTCACCGTCAGGCTCCGGTCGTGGGCCGTCCCGGCCGGCTGATCCGGCGGCACCAGCAACGTGTAGTTGGCACCGCTGCTGCCGTCGTAGTAGTAACCCCATAGTCGCGTGGCGACCGACTCGACACCCCGAATGCCTTGCAGTCCTTCCAGATAGCGCACCGGAAACAGGTCATGGCGCCCGGCGACCATACGCTGAACGATGATTTCCGGGGAATGCCTCAGGATGTCCACAGCCTCCTTCTTGATGGCATGGGTGTAGAACATCACCGATGCCAGCAGAAAGACGACCAGCATGTACAGCATCCACAACCCGAGGTTTTTCACCTTGCGCCGCAACAGCGACGACAGCGTGAAGTCGATGATGTAGCGCTGCTTTTCGATCCACTCGCGCATAGCGGTCAGGGTACTCGCTGGAACTGATGGGGGGCGGGTTGGGCAAACGAGCCCGATGGAAAATGTTCGAGCGCCATCGGGAAATCCTGGAACGGTGTGTGCAGATCGGCTTGCGACAGATGCCGTGTGTAGCGCGCTTCGGTGAACAGTGCCAGATCGGTCAGCATCAGGCGCCCGACCAGCGAGCGCTCTTCGGCCAGCCGCGTCTCCGATCGGCTCACGCCCAGGGTGCCGTGAATCGCGAGCAACACCCCGATGGCCAGTTGTGTGGCCACGATCGTCGCAAGTGTGGTGGACTTTCTCATGCCCTGTTATTGCTGTCGTTGTCCGGGCGGTCTCGCTAGACGCGGGCCGCTTTTCCGGCCGCATGGCGGCAAACGTTTCCGAACAGGCCGAACACGATTCGCGCGCTCTTTCGAATACAAAGCCTTATTTGCATCCATGCAACATTCGGGCTCAATCATACAACAGCCGTAAACCATTGTCACTGTGTTGAATTTTCCCACCGCTGGTCTCGGAAATCCGTCCAAAAGTGCGTGATTTCACACACCGCAGTGCGGTATTTGCCACACCCCTGACCGACACGGCTCGCGGGGCTGCTTACCCCTTGCAGGGGAGTCCCGCTGCGCTAAGACAAATGGAGCATTCGCCGAAAATGGAATAATCGCTGCCCGAGACCCTTTCGGCAGTCGCCGTGATGTCGCCGGATCGCCCTGCCGGCCCGATCCCGCCAGCACTCTGCGCAGATCCGGCACTCAGGCCGCCGGGTGGTACAGAAACTGTTTCGCTTTCCCGGTCACGAAGGAATCGGCTGCACAAGGCGCTTCCGGCGTTGACAAGGCCACGGCGCAGGATTAGCGTGCGCTCATCCGGTGAAACCGTTCTGAGTGGTCACCAAGTCCCGAGCCGCAGTGCGCGACCCCAAGCCCTTTGGCAGTTCCGGATCGCCCTCTGTGATCCGCCGTCCCAGGTGATGATGCAGACGTTCCGTTGCGACGCCGGTGTTTTTGGTGGTTGCCGGATGGCACACGCCGCAGACATCGCCATTTCTTGCTGGCAGGCTCTTACCTGTCGCGACGGGCCTGGCACAACAACATCTGTCGCGCACCCCTTGCACCTATCGAACAATTATTCGAGGAGAATTGACATGGCACACGTACATGGCGAAAAAATGGCCGGCGCAGCGAAGAAGGCCGTAGAGGAAGCTGCCTGCCCCTTCCATGCAGCGGGCGAAATGGCGGGTTCCGGCATGGGCGGTATGATGGGCTCCGGCATGGAAGGCATGATGAAAAACATGGGCGGCATGATGGGCCCCGGCATGGAAGGCATGAAGGGTATGGGTGGCATGATGGGTTCCGGCATGGGACAGATGATGGGCGCGGGAATGGAGGGCATGAAAGACATGAGCGGTATGATGATGGGCCCCGCAACGGGGCAGGCCATGATGATGGCACCGCGTGCGGTGGCGGCAGGGGCCGCGACCGGCGCAGCGGTCACGGCCGCCAGACATTCACTGTTCCGGAGAGTCATCACGCATCCCTTGGTCTTGTTCGGTGTCGGCCTGGCGGTCGGCTACCTGGTCCACAAGTACCGGGAAGAGATCCTGCAGAAGGCCGGCCAGGCCACGGAATAGTTCCGCGTTTCAGATGCCGCAATGCGTTTCGGCGACAGCCGTTTCCGCCGCGGCGCGGCGGAGTGAATGTCGATACCCGCCCCTGACGGACCGGCCGATCCGGTTCGCCAGACGGGTCCGGTCCGAATCCGCCGCTACTTATCCTTGAGATTGTTTCGAGCCATGGACCTCGCCAAACAAATCATCGTCCGCTATCGGGCGGACGGTCACGTCCGATTCCAGCTTCCGGTGGCGCTGTGTCAACCCCGGGTGGCCGAGCGCTTTGCAGCCCAGCTTCACCGCATCGAAGGCGTCTATCGCGTCGATCTGTCCCCGCGCCAGCGGAAGCTTTCGATCCGGTTCATCGAACATGTCTGCGACTTCCGGAGCCTGGCGGCGGCGCTGCATCGCCTGATCAACGCTGCCGACTGGGCCGAACCGGCCGCGTCATCCGCGGCTGTCGGCGAGACGCTGCCGGCGGTGCTGCGGAAACGTCTGGCCGAGTTCCACCCGGTCCGCTGGGTGCGCGGCAAGCTGCAAGAGACTCGGGAGACCGTGACCGCGATGGGCATCGTCGTTCGCAGGGAAGCCACCCGGCAGCGCGTGTTGTCGCTCGCCAACGAGGACACCGTGATCCAGTTTCTGAACGACGCACTGGTCCTCTACCTGATCAAACTGCACTGGCACCTGATCACCCAGCATTGGATACGCCAACCCTGGCGCTACCGCTACGAATGGATGGCGGCGTCCTACATGGTCTATCTGCTGGTGCGCTCCAGACGCCCGAAGAACTGAGCCATGGATACCAAGCTCCGTACCGATGCCGAGCCACGTTTCCGGCATTTCACCGTCGCTCACGAGCTTCGACGGCGCGTCCGGGTCATCGCGCCGAGCCTCCGGAAGGATCTGGAGCGGGCGTATGCGGCGGAGATTCTGCTCCGCAAGTACAAGGGTGTTCGACAGGTCCACGCGGTCGCGGATCTGGGCTCCGTCGCCGTCGAATTCGATCCGGCCAAACTGCCGAAGGAAAACCTGCTCCGCATGCTCGACCGGTTGATCGAGAACCTCGGGAGCGGCCATTCGCGCCGTTCGCCGCCCGTCGGCGAGGTCGATCCCAGTGCACCGGTCTGCGAATACACGCTGACCGTGGACGGCATGACCTGCGCCTCCTGCGCGCTGCTGATCGAGATGCTGCTGCACCGCGATCCCCGGGTCGATCAGGCCACGGTCAACTTCGCGACGGAAACCGCGGCGGTCCGCGGTCGGGTCGGCAAGGAAGACCTGCTCGAACTGATCGGGCGCTGGGGCTACACCGCGCAGCCGCTCGGTTCGCTGGCCCAGCGCAAGCTGCAACTGGTCAAGGAAGAGCAGCGCCTGGCTGCCGCGCGCAACCGCTTCGTGTGGTCCAGCATCCTGACCGTTCCAGCCACGATCATCGGCATGTCGATGCCGCACCGCGGCATACTGCATTGGATCGAACTGCTGTTGACCGCCCCGGTGGTGTTCTGGGCCGGACGCCCGCTGTTCGCCAAGGCCTGGGCGCTGGCCAAACACCGCTCGGCGAACATGGACACGCTGGTCGCACTGGGTGCGGGCTCCGCGTTCCTGTACAGCGTGGTGACTTTGCTGACCCGGCGAAAGGAACTGTATTTCGAGGCTGCAGCCGGCATCATCACCTTCGTGCTGCTGGGGCGTTATCTGGAGGAAAAGGCGCGCGGACGGGCACAACAGGCGATCCGCAGCCTGATCGATCTGCAACCGGTCACGGCCAATGTGCTTCGCGACGGCATCGAGATCACGGTGCCGATCGAAGAGGTTACCGTCGGTGAAATCATGATCGTGCGGCCCGGCGAGCGCATCCCGACCGACGGTGAGGTGATCGAAGGCCTGTCCACCGTCGATGAGTCGATGGTGACCGGCGAAAGCCTGCCGGTCGTCAAGGAATCGGGACAGGCGGTCATCGGCGGCTGCGTCAATGGCAATGGCGCGCTGCGGGTCCGCGTCACCGCGGTTGGTGCGGATACCGTGCTCGCCGGTATCGTCCACATGGTCGATCACGCCCAGGCGACCAAACTGCCGATCCAGAAGACCGTGGACCGTGTCAGCGCGGTGTTCGTGCCCTCGGTGATGGCGTTGTCCGGCGCCACTCTGCTGGGCTGGCTGGCGCTCGGTGCGGCGCCGACGCGCGCCTTCTCGAATGCCGTGGCGGTGCTGCTGATCGCCTGTCCCTGTGCGCTCGGTCTGGCAACCCCGGCGGCCATCATGGTCGGCACCGGCCAAGCTGCGCGGCGTGGCATCTTCATCCGCAACGGCGAGACGCTGGAAACCGCTTCGCACCTGAATGTCGTGATCTTCGACAAGACCGGCACGATCACCGAAGGGCAGCCGAAGGTCGTGGATCTGATCAACCAGTCGCGTTTGAGCGATCTGGAATTGATCGGCCTCGCCGCCAGCGCCGAAGCGAATTCCGAGCACTTCCTCGGTCAGGCCGTGGTCGCCCGTGCCCGCGAACTGGGCGCGAAATTCCGCGAAGCCAAGAATTTCATCAGCGTCCCGGGACGCGGCATCGGTGCCCGAGTGGGACGCCATGACCTGCTGCTGGGCAACGCGGCATGGCTCGCCGAGCAGGGCCTGTCGCTGGAATCCTGGGAAGCGGTCGCTGCAAGCCTTGCCGGCGAAGGCAAGACTCCGGTGTACTTGGCGCTCGACGGCCACGCCGTTGCGGTATTCGGCATCGCCGATCGGCCGCGGGACAATGCGCCGAACGCCCTGGCGCAACTGCACCGGATGGGCGTCCGGACACTGCTGGTGACCGGCGATGTGCCGGCGGCGGCGAATTATGTCGCCGGGTGGGTCGGCATCGACGAGGTCGTCGCGCAGGCGCGCCCGGAGCGCAAGCTGGAGATCGTCCGCGAATTGCAGAGCCAGGGTGCCCGGGTCGGCATGATCGGCGACGGCATCAACGATGCGCCGGCGCTGGCGGCCGCGGATGTCGGTTTCGCGATCGGCAGCGGCACCGACATCGCGATGGAGACTGCCGACATGACGCTGGTACAGGGCGACATCACGAAGGTAGCCGAAGCCATGAGCCTCAGTCGCAATACACTGCGGATCATTCACCAGAACCTGTTCTGGGCATTTTCCTACAACACCGTCGCGATCCCGGTCGCGGCGCTCGGCAAACTGAGCCCGATGATCGCATCGGCGGCGATGGCATTCAGTTCGGTCTCGGTCGTGCTGAACTCTTTGCGACTGCAACGGCGCTGAAGTCCACGCGAAGCGCCGAGCCGGCCAACGAGACCACCCGCGGCGGCGAAGCGCCGCAGGACCACGGACATTCGATGTCAGACGGTTGCACCCGATGAGCACGTACCACCCTCCCCGCAATGCCGCGGTCAATCACCAGGCGCCCGTCCCCACCGCCGGGGGGCGCGCCGGACGGCTGCTGCGCAATCTGGCCGGGATCGCCCTTGGGCTGACCGGTATCGCGCTGATCCTCTATTTCGACCAGCGGCTCCGCGCCGATAGCAGCCTGCCGGAAATCGGCCAGAACATGAGCTACGGGCTGTTGTTCACGGTGGGGTTGTTGACCGGATTTCACTGCGTCGGCATGTGCGGTCCGTTGATCATCGGCTACACCGCGAAGACGGCGGCGGCAGGCCGACCGACCTACGGCTCGCACTTGCTGTACGGCGCCGGCAAGACCCTGTCCTACACCATGATCGGGGCCGCATTCGGCGGGCTCGGCTCGATCATCGCGTTCACGCCGTTCATGCGCGGCGCGGTTGGCATCGCAGCGGGCATCTTCCTGATGCTGTTCGGCCTGCATATGCTGCACATCTGGCCGGGGTTGAACCGGTTTCAGTTCAAGACTCCGCGGTTCCTGGCCCGCTTCGTCGGAACCCAGTACAAGAAGCGCAGCAACCCGTTCATCATCGGCCTGCTGAATGGCCTGCTGATCGTCTGCGGGCCGCTGCAGGCCATGTATGTGATGGCGATGGGGACCGGCAGTCCGGCAGAAGGCGGAAAGTTGCTGTTCGTCTTCGGCCTCGGCACGCTGCCGGTCCTGTTGAGCTTCGGCATGCTGACCAGCCTGATTTCGAC
>CAZXXC010000009.1:0-28257 GCA_964644665.1 uncultured Methylococcaceae bacterium | reverse complement strand
GTGCCGGTGCGCTGGGTCATCGACGCCCAACAATCCAAGCTCGCGACCTGCCAGAGCAAACTGATCGTCGCCAAACTGGGTCTGCAGTTGGACATCCACGAGGGCGTGCAGACCTTCGAGTTCACGCCGACGGAAACCGGCATGATTCCATGGAACTGCGGCATGGGTATGCTGACCGGCTACTTCACGGTGATTCCGAACGAGACCGCAACTTCCGGAGCACCCGATGCGGCACCAGCCGCTGCCACCGCGCCTCCCGAACGCATCGCCGAGGTCGCCGAACGCGGTTCGCAGGTGATGCCGTTCGACCTGAAAAAGACCCAGCATGTATTCACCAAGACATCGAGCGGGGGCATCCAGCGCGTGCTCGTGCGCGAGGCAGCCGATGCCCGGCAGATCGGGCTGATCCGGGAACATCTGAAGACAATCGCCAAGGCATTCGGCCGCGGTGATTTTTCCGATCCGGCCAAGATTCACGGCGAGTCGATGCCGGGCCTGGCGGCGCTGAGTAGCGCCAAGCGCGGGCAGTTGAAAGTCAAGTACCACGATCTGCCGGACGGCGGCGAGATCACCTACGCATCGCGCAACAAAGCGCTGATCGCCGCGGTGCACGAATGGTTCGATGCGCAACTGATGGATCACGGGCCGGATGCGATCCCGGGACCGGAGCACCGCATGATGCATCACGGGACGCACCATCAGGACGGTCCACCTCCAGGTCGGGATCAACGTACTGACGGCGCGGGGACGCCGTAACTCCCGGGATTGGTGACCGAGGCCACGCAGGGACGGCATCGCCCGACCGTGCAGGGCGCCACCGTTGACAAGGACGGTCTCAACGCCAATCATCCGCAGTCATGAATCGACCAGTCATTCCCCCGAAACCTGCCCTGCCCGTGTGGCCGCGGTGATCTCGATGACCGGCACTCAGTTCCCCGTGAGTGCATCCCTGGAGACCGAGAGGTGTCTGGACCGAACTCGCTGCCTCCGACAGCCGCACGGTCTGTCGTCGGGCGGCGGTCGGAACTCACCGGCGCGTTCACCTGTCGCTCTGAAAGGAGCGGATCAACCGCGATTGGCCGATACAGGGAACCGGCAAAGGCCCAACCGACAAGCCACGCCGACGAACTGCGACCGGCTTTGAACACCTCGGCGATCGTTCATGAATTGCCCGGGCGCCTCCGACTGCGTTTTCCCGGTCTCGACCACCCGCATTTCGCGGTGCGGGAATTCGAAAGGGCATTTCTCGCGGTGGAGGGCGTTGACCAGGTCCGGACATCTCCCCGCGCCCGCTCGCTGGTGGTGCACTACGACGGGCGTCCGGAGGTCAGAAGCGAACTGCTGACACGGCTGCGCTCACTGTCGCCATACGAATTTTTGCATCACGACAGGGTCGAGCCTCACGATTCGGCCGACCCCTGGCCGATGATCGAGAGTCTGCTGGCTCTGCTCGCGCTGCCTTTGCTGCCGCTGCCGTTGCGGGCGGCGGTCACGCTCGCTGCGGTCAGTCCAACCCTCTACAAGGGTGCCCACACGTTGTTCAAACGGGGCGTCAAAGTCGAGGTGCTGGACGCCCTGGCGGTCAGCATCGCCGCCGGTCAAGGCAGCTTTTTCACGGCCAATGCCACCCATCTGCTGATCCAAAGCGGCCTCTATCTGGAAGCTCGGGCCGAGCGGCACGCCCACCGGTTGCTGCACGATCTGTTGAAGCGACCGCCTGCTTCCGCCTGGGTGGAGCGGGATGGATCGCTGGTACAGGTCGAGGTCCAGGCGCTCCGTGAGGGTGAAACGGTGACCGTCGGGCCGGGTGATCCGATCCCGGTGGACGGCATCGTCGTGCACGGTACGGCACTGGTCGATCAGTCATCACTGACCGGCGAAAGTGTTCCGGTTCGTCGGGAAGCCACTGACAGCGTACTGTCCGGCTGCCTCGTCGTGGAGGGCCGATTGTCCGTCAAAGCCGAGCGTGTGGGCGATCAAACCGCGACCGCGCGGCTGGGCCGGTTCATCGAGCAGGCGCTGCAACGGCCATCCGAGGGGCAGCGGTTGGCGGATCGGCTGGGCGACCGTTTGGTCTACCTGACGTTTGCGCTGGGCGGCCTGGTGTTCGCGTTGACTCTCGATCCGCGCCGATTGGCCTCGGTGTTTCTGGTCGATTATTCCTGCGCGCTCAAGCTGGGCACGCCGTTGGCCTTCAAGGCGGGCATGCACGGCGCCGCACGTGCCGGCATTTTGTTCCGGGGCGCTCAATCGATGGAGACCCTCGCGAGCGCCGATACCGTCGTGTTCGACAAGACAGGAACGCTGACGTACTGTCAGTTCGAGATCACCGACATCCTGCCGCTGAGGCCCGAACACTCCGAAGACGATCTGCTGGCGCTGGTGGCATCGCTCGAGGAGCACACCCACCACCCGTTTGCCGAGGCCCTGGTGAGATACGCCGAAGCGAAAGGCTATCGGCATATCGACCACGGCGCCGTCGAATTCGTGATCGCGCACGGCGCTCATACCGACGTGAACGGCAATCGGATCTACGTCGGCAGCCGGCACTACCTCGAAGAGCACATCGCCGTTTCGTTTGCCACGCACGAAGGGACGATTGCGGCACTGGCGAACGACGGCAAGACTTTGCTCTACGTCGCCGAGAACGACAGACTGATCGGGATCATCGGGCTGCGCGATCAGCTTCGCGAGGATGCCCGCCCCGTTCTGGGGAAACTGAAGGCTCTCGGAATCGAACATCCGGTGATGCTGACCGGCGATACCCGCCACAAGTCCGAGGCCTTGGCCCGCTACCTCGGCATCGACCGAGTGCATGCCGAACAGGCTCCCGAGCAGAAGGCGCTGTTGGTCGAAGAACTGAAAGCTACAGGGCATACCGTGGTGTTCGTCGGGGACGGCATCAACGACGCGTCGGCGCTGTTGACCGCCCATGTCGGCATCACGATGCCGCGCGGGGCGCTGCTGGCGCGCGAAGCCGCCGACGTGATCCTGCTGCACGACAGCCTGGAGGGCGTGGCGCAGGCACGTGAATTCGCGCTGCGCACTCAGGCCCTGATTCGCAGCAATTTCCACCTCGATGTCGCGCTCAACTCGGGTTTGCTGCTGGCAGCCACGTTCGGCTGGGTGCCGGCCGTCGCCGCGGCTCTGCTCCACAACGGTACCACGCTGGCCATTCTGCTGCGGTCGATCCGAAGCCAGCGGCTTCCGACCGGGCCGGAACAAGCTCCCGGCTGCAAGTGATCCCGGCCGCCGACGGGCGGCGGCTGCGCGACGTTTTCACGCCGCCGGCGGAGTTCCAGCGAGCGATCAGCCCAGCTCATCAATAGAGCAGCTTCATCCGCGGCAGGCATGCCACGGCGTGACGGCGCGCCGCGTGAGTCCAGGCCGGACGTCTACGCCAGCCCCTGGCTGCGGCCGGAAATACCAGACGGGAATTGACAGGCCTGATTGATCAGCGCCGCGGCACCCGCCATCGCGACCATCTCTGACTCAACGCGCGGAGCCGGTCGCATCCCACTCAAGCTGTCGTTCGGATCGCTCGCGCGGCCGGTTCGTCGGCCGTTCCCCGAAAGAAAACGCTTGCTTCACGGTAGGGTTCAAAGTAGCATTTAATACGAATCGTTCGCATTAATGTTGGAGGATCAATCCGTGTCGAAGCAGATTCATCACATCCCCGGCCGCATGCGTCTCCGCTCTGAGATGACTCGAAATTTCCCCGGCGGACCCGCCGCGCTGGAGCAGCGCTTTCGCGCCGTTCAAGGCGTCACATCCACTCAGATCAGCCCGCGCACCGGGAGCGTGACCATCCTGTACGACCCGAGGGCCGTCGATCCGCAGCATTTGCGGCAGATTGCAGGCGCATCGCTGCCGACAGGTAGCGACACCCGACCCGGCAGCGGACGCAAAGCGGCGACCCTGACCAAGGCAGGCCAGTTGTTCGGTAAAGCGGCCTTCGATGTGTTCGTCGCAAAGGCGCTGGAACGGTCGGTGGTCTCGGTGCTCGTTGCACTGCGGTGAATCGCGTGCCGCCCGAATCCGCCTGCTGGTGCGAACGGGCAGCGCGGTGTCCCTCTTTATCTGGAGCAATAGGCCGTGGAGTCTCGTCCTGGCCGATCTCGCGCGGCAATCGGCATCATCACTGCTGCGCTTCTTACAGTGGCAATTCCGGCGTGGCCGCACGGTTTTGCCGGTAAGCGTATCTTTCCCACGACCTTCGAGGTCGATGACCCCTTCGTGATGGACGAGTTCTCGCTGCTCGTCAGTCATCTGAAGGAATCGGGCACGGCCGAAGTGCCTTCTCAGGTGGGTACCGGCGTCTCCGCCGATTACACGGCGCGCATCACCGAGCATTGGGGCGTCGTGGTCGGCGGTGAATTCCGCCGGGTCGAACCGGACGGCGGCGATGCCATGCACGGATTCGGCAATCTGTTGGTGGGAACCAAGTACCAATTCTTCACCAGCGACGAGCATGAAATGATCGCATCGATCGGCGTCGACGCCGCGGTCGGCAACACCGGTGATCAGCGGATCGGCTCGGACCCCGTTTCGGTCATCTACCCGACTGTGTTCTTCGGCAAGGGCATGGGCGATCTCCCGCGGTCGGCAGGCTTCTGGCGGCCGTTCGCGGTAACCGGCACGTTTGGTGCTGGATTTCCGACGTCAAGAAAGCCGCTGCTTACGTTGAATCCGCAAGGTTCCGTGATCGACGCCGGCGTCACTGCGAACCCGACCAAGCTGATCTGGGGCTTGACCGTCCAGTACAGCCTGCAGTATCTGCAGAACTTCGTTCAGGACGTCGGTTTGACGGCGCCGTTCAACCAGATGATCCCGGTGGTCGAACTCGCAATGGAAAGCTGCCTGAACGGCTTCTGCAGCGGCCAGACCAACGGGACCGTCAATCCCGGCCTGATCTGGTTCGGCGACTACTTTCAGTTCGGTCTGGCGGCGCAGATACCGGTCAATAGCCGGACCGGCGCTCACGTCGGCGCGCTGGCGCTGTTCCACCTGTTCGTGGACGATCTGCTGGCAGACCACGACCGTCCCCATGTGCACGAGCATGATCGACCGACGGTGACGTCGGCGGGTTTCGCGCCAGGGTACTGAGCCGCCCCAAAAGCCGAATGGCAACCGTCAGGCATTGAAACACCTGCTCGCCTTGAGATGCACGGCATCTCCGCAGTCTCTTGGAGACGAGACCGCGCGGCGCAGACCGATCGGATCACCGGCTCTCGATGGGGAGCCGCTTGGACGTAGTTGGTGCCCCGTTTCGGACCGGTCCGACCCTTGTGGCAAAATGCCGACTTCCGAGGTCGGAAACTCTCCACCCCGGTACCAATTTCTTCCGGGAGAACCGTATGAACCGATCAGACTGTCCCTTTGTATTCGCCGTGTTGACTTCGCTGGTGCTCTCCGCCTGTGACAGCGGCACATCAGGTGTCGGCACGCCACGTGCCGGCAGTGCGCAGGCGCGCCTCACCGGCCATGTTCTGAACGATGAAGGGCCGCTGCTGCAAGCCCGCATCGAAGCGAAGGACGCCGACGGCAGCATCGTCGCGAAGGCTGAGGTGAATGAGCAATCCACGTATGTCTTGACGATTCCACCGGGCGTGAACTACCCCTTGATCCTGACCGCTACTTCGGACTCGGCCCCGAACGAGACATTGAAGGCGGCGGTGGCCGATCCGGGCACTGTAGAGCAGGATATCAGCCCGATCACGACCATCGTGGTCGACACGGCGCTGAGCCTGGGCGGTCTGACCGAAGGCAATCTCGCGAAAGCGGCCGGGGCCGCGATCGCACAGCGCAAGAAATCCGGCGGCGGCAGCGGGGGCAGCGCGACCTCGCAGAGCTTCAAGGGAGACCCGACCAAACAGTACGGCGGCTGGCACTGAACCGCCGCACCGGTAAAGAAACATCGTCCGAAGTGCCCTGCCGGACGACGTGAGGCCACAAGCACCCCCGCAGAGGAATCTCTGCGAGCGTCGAAGAGAGAGTTATCGCTCCGAGGTGATGACGGTCGCTTTGTGAATCACGATCGGCTTGCTGGGCACATCGGTGGGCATGGGGCCGCCGGGCCCCGTGGGAATCTTCGCCATCTCATCCACGACGTCCATGCCTTGAACGACCTCGCCGAAGACCGCGTAACCCCAGCCCTGCGGGGTCGGGCTCTTGTAATCCAGGAAGGCATTATCGACATAGTTGATGAAAAACTGCGCTGTCGCCGAATTCGGGTCCGAGGTTCGAGCCATCGCAATGGCGCCCCGCTTGTTCTTCAAACCGTTGTCGGCCTCGTTCTTGATGGGGGCGTGCGTCGGTTTCTGTTTGAACGATTCGGTGAATCCACCGCCTTGGGCCATGAAGCCCGGGATGATACGGTGGAAGATGGTGCCGTCGTATTGACCTTCGCGCACATAGGTCAAGAAGTTCTGCGTCGTCGTCGGTGCCTTGCTGGCGTTCAATTGCACGACGATGTTGCCGAGATTCGTTTCGAACTTCACTTGGGTCGGTTCAGACATTGGGGTCGTTTCCTTCGCGATGGTCAGTGGTGAGACGATGGCCCCGAGCAGCAACGGGGCGTAACAACGGAAAGGCGCTTTACGATTCATCGGGGTCTACTCGGTCGTTGAACGATCAGGCGGGAGACGAGGACGCGCGTTCGTCACGCATCTCGCCCGGCGCACCGTTACCCAGCCGAACGATTTCGCGGATGATGGCCGCTCTGCACATTACCGCACATCCGCGGCCGAATGGGTCGGGGTTGCGGCGTGCGGACCAAGCCGCGGGCATGTCAGCCATCCGTTCGGTCGGTTCGTCAGTGGGGCGCAGCACGCTCCTGGCGTGATTCCGCATCCTTCAACAACGCGTTGAAATTCCGCAGCTCGACGGTGATGTTTTGATCGCGGGCAGCCGACACGAAATCTTGAATCGTCTCCAGGATGTCCTGATCGACGAATTGCACGCGACTGGCATCGATGATCAGATAACCGCCGCTCTGGATGCTGTCGAAGTAGCTGCGTAGCAACGCCTTGTTCAAAAAGGAAACATCCTTCTGCAGCCGCAGCAGGTAGTTCTTGCCGTCCTGGGTCAGGGTCATCGCCGCATGGTAATTGGCCCTGATCACGAAGTACAGGCCGACCACCATGCCGATCGCGATGCCCTTCAGCAGGTCGGTGATCAGAATCGCGCCGATCGTGATGACGAACGGCAGGAACTGATTCATCCCCTTGCGATACATTTCCACGAACAGCGCGGGCTTCGCCAATTTGTAACCGGTCAGCAGGAGAATCGCTGCCAATGTGGCGAGCGGAATCAGATTCAAACCGTGAGTCAGGAAGGCGACGCTGAACAGCAGCAGGATGCCGTGGACGAACGATGCCACTTTGGTTCGCCCGCCCGCATTGACATTGGCGGCACTTCGTACGATGACCGCCGTCATCGGCAATCCGCCGATCAACCCGCAGATCACATTTCCGAACCCCTGGGCGCGAAGCTCCCGACTGGTCGGTGCGATGCGCCGCAGCGGGTCGAGCTTGTCGACGGCTTCGAGGCTCAACAAGGTCTCCAGACTGGCGACGATCGCGAGCGTCGCCGCGAGCGTGTAGATCGCCGGATTCGTGAACTGAGAGAAGTCCGGATGCGTGAAATGGTTCACGAAGTCGGCAAGGCCGGCGACTTCCGAGAGCTGCACCAGATGCTCCTGGACGATCTGGAACTGTGGAAAATAGTGGGCGCTGATCAGGTTGTAACCCACCCCCCAGAGCACCGCGACCAACGGTCCGGGAATCAGCGACAGCAACCGGCTGCGCTTGAACCAGGAACTCTCCCAGAGCAGCATAATCAGGATCGCGATGAGGCTGACGATGGTCGCGCCGATCGAGATGGCACCGAATGATTGGAGCAGATCGGTTACGGTCCCGCCCACATCCTGAGGCATATAGGTCTCGTCGCCTTCCAACTCCGCATCGTATCCGATCGCGTGCGGTAGCTGTTTCATGATCAGGATCAGGCCAATGGCCGCCAGCATACCCTTGATCACGGCAGACGGAAAATAGGCGCCGATGACGCCGGCACGCAGAAAGCCCAATACGAGCTGAATCACGCCGGCCAATACGACCGCCAACAGAAAACTCTCAAAGCTGCCGAGCTTCTCGATTGCGGTCAGAATGATGATGGTGAGACCAGCGGCTGGACCGCTGACACTGAGCTGCGAGCCGCTGGCCCAGGACACGATGACCCCGCCCACGATGCCCGTGATCAACCCCGAGAATAGCGGAGCACCGGACGCCAGGGCGATCCCCAGACACAGCGGCAAGGCGACCAGAAAAACGACGACGCCCGCCGGAATATCGTCCTTTAGATGTCCGAAGTAGTACTGAACTTGCCTGTGAATCATGCGACAGATCTTCCGATTCTGGCCCCTTCGCGCCGATGCACTGCGGGCCGGCCGCGCGGGGAGCTGACGATATCGCGTCCGAACACTATATCAGTCCGCCGCATCGATCAAGTTCGGCTCGGATCGCAGTACTGATAGATCGAATCGATGGGGCTGTCCGGCGGCAGCATGATCAATTGCTTGATCTTGCCGTCCTCCAGGCCATAAACCCAGCCATGCAGAACCGGACGTCGTTCTTCCTTCCAGGCTTGCTGGATGATCGAAGTATGGGTGAGGTTTCTGACCTGTTCGATGATGTTCAACTCGACCAGCCGATTGGCGCGCTCGGCCATGTTCGGCAGCGCCTCGAGCTCGGCAGCGTACAGACGGTAGAGATCCTTGATGTGCATCAACCACTTGTTGACCAGGATCAGATCCGATCGCTGCTTGTTGAGGGCGGCCTGAACCCCGCCGCAATTGTAGTGACCGCAGACGATCACGTGCTGAACCTTCAACACGTCCACGGCGTATTGCACCACGCTGAGGCTGTTGAAATCGGTGGTGATCACTTGATTCGCAATATTGCGGTGAACGAAGATTTCCCCGGGTTGGGCATTGACGATGATCTCGGCTGGCACCCTGCTGTCCGCGCACCCGATCCACAAAAAATCGGGAGTCTGATCTGCGGACAGGCTGCGGAAGTACTCGGGCTCCTTGATGGTCTTCTCTTCGGCCCAGGCCTTGTTCTCCAGCAATAGTCTTTCGAACGGACGCATCACTCTTCTCCTTGAAGTCAACCAACAGTCAAACCAACATCACCCGAGCGGCAGCAGCCTCGTCGTCCAAGTCGCCGCAAGCCGGCACCTTTGTGAAGATCTGGCACGAAGCATGATGGATGCACGTGACATCACGGCGACCGAAAAACCCCTCGGCCGGCCCCGCATCCGGCCTACGACCCCGGAACTTGTCTTGCATGCGACGGATCGTGAGCGGTGAGCTTCATTCATTGCAGCGACGGCGCGTCGCGCCAATTTCCGATCTGCCCCGCGAAGGCGGCAGTGGCTGCTCGCAGCGAACCTCCCGAATTGAACCGAAGACATCGTGTTTTAGCGCCAAAGCCAAGCCGCTGGCGATTGATGCCGTCCAGCAACGCGGAGTCCGGCGCGCCGTGAGCAACCGGTGGTCTGCGGCCTTCATGGTAACAGAGCGCGGGGCGGCCTGGACAACCGAGCAGGCGACGCGTCGGCAACAACACCGCGATCCCGAGCACCTGCGTGACTGACGCGTGCCTGCAACATCGCAGAGCAGGGATCTTCGCAGTTCTCGAGCCGTCCGTCCGCCGCGCGCGGGTGTTGCGAATGCGGTCCGGGATGCCTCAGACTCTGCTAATCTTTGCGCTGGCCGTCCATGTGCCGCAAGCGGGGCCGTCGAACAGGACCGATGGCCGCGGAGTTGGGATTGGCAAGAGACCGGTCCGAACGCGGCAGGGACATTGTGCATGACCGCCGCCTGGCCAGTGTGCGGTTTCCGTCCCGCGCGTGAGGGACGGGCGATGAGGGCGCCGCTGCGCGACGCTTTCGGGAGAACGTCACGATTCCGGTTGCGATGCCACTTCCCGGCCCAAACCGACACAACGAGCATCTCGCAGGGATGGCGTGACCGCAGCCGATTAGAGCAGTCAAGAGCGACGACATGAAGACGGGATGGATTTTCGTTCGGTTCATCTGGGCTCAAGCGAGGGAAGGATGGCACCTGAGTCGACAACAGCAGTTGCCGTTGCGGTCGAGATTTGCGGGGAACCTGAAACACTTGCTGCGGTGCACACGCTGGGCGGCATTGGTAACACGATCACCGGTTTTCCAGCCGAGCTTCGGCTCCGTCCAAACTGACGCGGTAGTGCTCAGCTATGCTCGCCCCTACAACATCCACTTTCTCGTGCAGAGCCTGCTCAAATGCGAATACATCGGCAGGGTTCTCGTCTCCAACAACAATCCCCGGTATTCGATCCGAGACTGGATCGCCGTCGACGATGCGAGGCTGTCGATCATCGACCAGCCCAGGAACACAAAACAGGGCGTCCGTATCCGCTTCGCTCACGATCTCGGCGGCGAATTCGTCGCGCTGATCGATGACGACCGGTTCTTGTATCCTGCCCAGTGTACCAGGCTCTTTGAATCCCTGTTTGCCGAACCAGAGGTCCTGCATGGCATCGAAGGCGAGGTGGCAATCGATCATGGGCATTCGAATACCGGGTCTGAATATCCCTTCGACTGCGGCGTCGTCGCGCAGGGCACCAGCCGACGTGTCGACCACGCAACAGGCGTTTATTTCGCGTCCAGGAAATTGATCCAGCGGGCGATCAGGCTCCTCGACCGGCTCGGCATCGATCGGCTCGATGAATTCGGCAACGGGGAAGACATCGTCTTGAGTCGGTCCGGCCTCGGAAAACCGATCCTGCACGACGTGGGGCCAGTACTTCAGTGTGCATCATCCTGGGCCGTGGGCACAGCGACCTACACCACGTTCGGCGCGCGATTCTACTCCGAGCGGATCGCCCTCGATCGGCGTATCGACCAGTTGCTGGGCGATACCGATGGCACACAGCGTCCGCCGTGAGCGGTGCCTCGGGACTCGGCCGCCCCATCCCCCGCAGTCCACTTCTGCGAGGTTGACTGTGCGATCGCTCGAAGAAATCGCTCAGTCAACCCGTAGGCGGAAGGAGCGGAGACTGCTGTCGAGCCGAGGCAAGCCTCGTCGTCAGCCGTTCCAGACGTAGAATTCGGTCAGATCAGGCGCACAGTTGCAGCATCCGCTGCCACACGGCGGGCAGCTCTCCTCCCGCTTGATCTTGCCTTTGCGGATCCAGTGTTCCAGCATGCCGCGCATCGCGTCCGGTTCGACACCGAAATGCCAGGCCAAGTCTCTCAGCGATACCCGACGCCGTTCCAGCAGGTAGTTGCGCAAGTCGACCAACATTCGATTAACCCTCGCTCAACACACCCGGCACCGCATCGGCTCGCGTAACCGCCCGCCGACGTCGGCCTACCCAACGCATGCCCCATATAATCGCGACGAATGCGGCGAGCAACCCGCCGATCCATCCGGCGGAAGTGTCAGGATGACGGGTGAATGTGGCGCTCTGGTAGAACACCGTCGCGACCAGATAGGCGACGCCGGTGGTCCATGCCACGACGAACGTTGCCCACCGCCAATTGGTTTCCCGGTAGATCGCAGCGGTCGCTGCGACACAGGGGATATACAACAGCACAAACAGCAGGTAAGAGAAGGCTCCGATCCGGCCGTCGAAGCGTTTGGCCATCGCCCCGAGGACGGCATCGTTGACCCCTTGTTCGCGCACGGCCTCGATGTCTCCCAACGTTGCGAGTCCAAGAGGATCCGCAAGCGTTCCCAATACCTTCGCGAGATTCGCCGGGATCGTCTCAATCGCCGAGACGATTCCGCCGGCCAGATCGAACTCGGCACTCGCGGCGCGCTCCGCCGCCTGGGGCTGCTCCACCTGGAGGTACAGCGCATTCAGCGTCCCGACAACGGCCTCTTTGGCGAAAATGCCGGTGAATATGCCAACCGTCGCCGGCCAGTTCTCCTCGGTGATACCGAGGGGCGCAAACGCCGGCGTGATCACCCGACCCATCTCGCTCAGCAGGGACTGCTGACTGTTCTGATGGTTGAATGTGCCGTCGCGGCCCAGGCTGTTGAGAAAACTCAGCACGATGACCACTGCGATGATCGCCTTTCCGGCACCGAACACGAACGTCTTCAGACGGTCCCACGCACGCAGTAAGACACTCTTCCACGTGGGCAGATGGTATGGCGGCAGTTCCATGATGAACGGCGTCGCCTCGCCGCCGACCAAGGTGTGCTTCAGGATATATCCGGTCAACACAGCCGTCCCGATCCCGACCAGATACAGGGCGAAAACCATATTTTGTCCGTCGGATGGGAAGAAGGCCGCCACGAACAGCGCGTAGACCGAAAGACGCGCCCCACAGGACATGAAGGGATTCATGGCCACCGTGATGAAGCGATCCCGTTCGCTGTCGAGCGTCCGAGTCGCCATGATCGCCGGCACGTTGCAACCGAACCCCACCAGCAGGGGAACGAACGATTTTCCTGGCAGACCGATCAGGTGCATCAGCCGGTCCATAACGAAAGCGGCGCGCGCCATGTAGCCGGAGTCTTCCAGTAACGACAGGAACAGATAGAGAAAACCGATGATCGGAACGAAAGTGGCAATGATCTGTACGCCGCCACCCACGCCTTGTGCCAGTAGTGTCGTCAGCCAGCCCGGACTGTCGAAATGAGACAGCAACACTGCGGTACCCTGGACGAACAGCAAGGCCCCGATCTGATCGAAGAAATCGACGAAGATGCCGCCCACGTTGATCGTAAACGTGAACATCAGGTACATCATCGCGAGAAAAATCGGAATGCCGAGGATCCGGTTCAATACGAGGCGGTCGATCCGGTCGGACACGGTACGCCGAACCCGCGTTCGTCGGATCAGCACTTCCTGACCCACGGCATTGATGAAGCCATATCGGCTGTCGGCGATCAGAATGTCCGCGTCCTCACCGGTATCTGCGGCGATCGTCTGAAGTACCTCCGGAAGCAGTTCGTGCGCTTCGGCACCGGCCACCTTTGCGCTCGGCTCATCGCCCTCCAGGATCTTCAGAGCAAGCCAGCGAGGATCGACCGATCGGCCGGGAGAAGACGAAACGCGGATACAAGGCGCCAGCCGGTCGATCGCCTGTTCGACCGCCGGCGCGTATTCCACCCTCGTGCTCGGTAGCCGCCGCTGCGCCAGCATCCGGCCGATCCCGCGCCGCAGTTCATCGATGGCCAGCCCGCGCACGGCCACCACCGGTACCACCGGGCAACCCAGACGGCGGGCCAACGATCGCACATCGACCTCCACCCCGTGATCGCGAGCCACATCGATCATGTTCAACACGACCAGCAATGGGACCCGCATTTCGAGCAATTGCGTGGTCAGGTACAGGTTGCGCTCCAGATTGGAGGCATCGACGATGTTGATGAACAGTTCCGCTTCGCCCGACAGGATGTAATCGCGCGCCACCCTCTCGTCGAGCGCGCTGTCTTCCTTCATCACGTCCAGTGAGTAGATGCCCGGAAGATCGACAATGGTGATTTCGTCCTCACCATCGCGATAACAGCCTTCTTTGCGGTCGACGGTTACACCCGGCCAGTTACCGACCCGCTGACGCGAGCCGGTCAACGCATTGAACAGTGTCGTCTTTCCGCAATTCGGATTGCCGACAAGGCCGATGACATGATTAGTCATGAGGAGCTCGACTGACCAGCAACACGCTGGCCTCGCTCTTGCGGAGACTCAGTGCAAACCCGCGGACTCGAATCTCCACCGGATCGCCGAGCGGGGCGTAGCGCACTACGGCGAATTCCGTTCCCGGCGTCAGCCCCATCGCCAGGAGCCGATTGCGGTAGGCCCGGCTTCCCGGCGCGAAGCCCACCACCCGGCCGTGTTCACCGATACCGAGATCACCCAAAGTCATGTTCGTCTCCGCTTCACGGCCAGCGCCATTCCTTTGGCCGGACCGTCACTCCAGTTGCCACAAATGATAATGATTATCCTATAGTGGCGCGCGATCCGGATCAAGAGCCACTCTCGGCGAGGGGGGGGACCGGGACGGGAACAGCCTGGTAGCCGGTGGTGCGAACAGTGCGAAGGAAACTGCAGCGACGCGGGCGGACGCGGGCTGCTGGGAGAGATCCCCGTGCCGAGCGACCCGCATTCGGACCGCTCCGCCAGCATCGAGGATCTGATGCGACCGGGTGGTCAGTGCATCCGTGCCTTCAACCAGTCGGCGACGCCGCGTGGGATCTCCTTTTGCGCCCGGCCACTGACATAGATGCCGATATGTCCGCCTTTGAACGCCATCGTCGTGTAGTCTCGAGTCCCGACGTACTTCTCCAGCGCGGTGGACGCTGCGGGCGGTACCAAATGATCTTCGGTGGCATAGACGTTGAACACCGGCATGGCCACCTGTTGTAAATCGACCTTCCTGCCGCCGATTTCGAGAGTACCATTCACCAACCGGTTTTCCTTGTAGAACCACTTGATGAATTGTCGGTATGCCTCTCCCGCCTGATCGGGACTATCGAAGATCCATTTTTCCATGCGGATGAAGTTCTTCAATTTGATCGGATCCTCCAGCATGTCCGCCATATCGAGATACTTCTGGCCGGTCAATCGGAACGGCTTTAATGACAGGAAGCTCCAGTTAAGCAACTCTCCTGGCACATTGCCGAGCGTATCGACCATCAGGTCCACGTCCAGATCCTGTACCCATTTGCTGAGCACATTGTCCGGCGTTTGAAAATCCACCGGGGTCACCATCGTGATCAGGTTGCGCACCTTCTCCGGATGCATCGCCGAAAAGCACAGACTGAAGGTGCCGCCCTGGCAGATGCCGAGCAGATTGATGCTCGGAAGGTGATGCTTCTGGCAGATGAAATCCACGCATCGGCGGACATAACCGTTCAGGTAGTCATCGAGATCGAGATAGCGGTCGGCGCCGTCGGGATAGCCCCAGTCGATCAGATAAACGTCGAGGCCCTGATCGAGAAGACCGCGAATCATCGAACGGTCTTCCTGAAGATCCGCCATGTACGGGCGATTCACCAACGCGTACACGATCAGTACCGGAATCCTTTCCGGGCCGGCGACGCGGGGTCGAAAGTGATACAGCACCAGCTTGTCCTCCTGGTACACGGCGTCCTTGGCACTGGCGCCGACATCGATCTGGCCCACGCGGCTGAGCGTCCCCAAGCCGGTCGCAACTTTCTGGTTGAATTCGCAGAGTTCTTGAACGATCTGGTCGGGTCGAATCATGGCAGTGTCCTCCCGGTGGCTCAGGTGGCAATCTTCGGCTTCGCGGATCGCCGCGCCGGAGTGGTGGATGGCGGCGCCGCCTGTGCAATGTTCTCGGTCAGTTGGCTCAGATGCCGCTGCAGCGCAGCAACTTCCTCGCGAAGCTCCGCCGCCCCGGACTCGTCGAGCGCGCGCTGCATGCGCCAGACCTGGCGCTGCAACTGGTGAAGCCTGCGATGGCTGGTATCGAGTTCCCGGCGGGTCGGCATGTTCATCGCGCCGAGCGCTTCGTCGACCATCTTCTGTTCCTGGCGCTTTACCGCCATCAGCGAATTCGTCAGCCGGGCCTGAGCGCTGGTGAATTCGTCCGTAACCGAAATCTCCGCGTAGGCTTCCTCGCCGCAGTCGACCCAGAGGTCATAGCAGGCACGCAGACTATCGAAGGTCTGCCCCTTGCCCATCTGTCCGAGTACCTGCTCGCGCAGCAACTCCCCTGCTCTGGCGATCACCTTGGACAGTACTGCCGCATAGGCCTGGGCGGCCTGCCCGTGAGCCAGCCACAGTTGGCCCAGGCGCTGCGCTTCCTCCTGCGATTCCCGGGTGTAGCCCAGCGTCGGCGTCGACAGCCAATCGCCGACCAGCGCCGAGCCGCCGACATCGCGAAACGCCTTCTCCATGTCTCCAGGTAGCATCGAGCAAGCCGTGGAGAGGCGTTTCCAAGTGTCCAGCGGCAGGCCCCAGAGATTCGCAAATCCACTCCAGGGGTCCTTGCCTACCCCGAGGCCGACACCCGATTTCTCCTGTGTCTTCGTCAAACTTTCGCTGACGATCTCCCACCACCGCCCGAAATCCTTTCCACCTTCCTGAGTGGCGGCCTTATACAGGGCTTCGCCCAACTGCAGGTAACCCTTGCTCACCTCCAGCAACTTGTCCGTCCACGACCGCGTCTCCAGCGGCATCGACGACGTCATCAGCTTCGACCAGAAGTCGATGTTCTGCGTCCAGAGACCGGCCGACGATTCGAATGCCTCTTCGGCTTTGTCGAGCGCCGTCCGATGTCCGAATCCGGACCACGCGTCCCAATACTTTCGCTGCATCTCCGCCCATGCGTCGAACCATCCGGTTTCAGCCGACGCTTGCTTGTCGTTCATCGGAGTCTCCCGTTGCGCCATTGATCGATTCGGGCACTATACCACCACGGTTTTGCAGTGCAATAGACGTCGGTCCGGGACGACCCCGCACAGGGCTGCGACCGGTACTCCGGTCCGGATTGACCCGTTTCGCCTTTGTTTTAAACAAAAGGCCTCGAGCCGCCCCCCGCGATGTTGCGCCGAGATTTGCCGCTTGACATCGGAGCGATCGGCTCGTATGCTGCGAAGCAACAAAGCCGGTCGATGGCCGGGCTTGTGTCGCGCCCCATCTTTCCTTCGAAATTCAGGTGACTCCCATGAACGCACAATACAATCAATGGATCGAGTTGAATCGCGCCGCGATGGCTCCGATGCTGCGCTGGAGCGAACTGGCCGCAGCGACGGCCGACAGGCTGGCACGCCAGGGACTGACCCTGACTCAGGACGTGGTGGATCTCGGTGCACGCCAGCTTAAGTTGGCCGGCGAATTGAAGGATCCGCAGAAATGGGCGGCCGAGGAAGGCAAGCTGCTCGCCGAGTACGGCCAGAAGATGGTGGGCCGGGCAGGCGAATATCTGGATCTCTCCAAGGAGATCCGTGAGTCACTGTCCAACTGGGCGGACAGCGCGGTCAAGACGGCGACCGATTCCATGGCCCCGAAAGCCTCGTCCTGATCATCAGCCAACCGCTCGTTGCAGCCTGCCCCCGACGCCCCGCCAAGCGTCGGGGGGACTGCACCGATTCTCGGTTGTCGACGACAGCGCGCGAGACTAAGATGCGCTCTTCACTCACATATGAGGTTCCTACATGATGGAAGACGTCGTCATCGTGGCCGCGGCACGAACGGCAATCGGCAAGTTCGGCGGCAGCCTCGCCAACGTTCCAGCATCCCAGCTCGGAGCGCGGGTGATCCTGGCTCTGCTGGAGCAGACCGGGCTGGAGGCCAGACAGATCGACGAAGTCATCATGGGCCAGGTGCTGGCGGCCGGTACCGGGCAGAATGCGGCCCGCCAGTCCGCGCTTCATGCCAGCCTCCCGGTCGAAGTCTCCGCCACCACCATCAACAAGGTCTGCGGCAGCGGGCTGAAATCGGTACAACTGGCGGTTCAGGCAGTAAAATGCGGCGATGCCGAGATCGTCGTCGCCGGCGGCCAGGAGAACATGAGCGCGGCGCCGCACCTGCTCCCCAACTCGCGGAACGGCAACCGGCTGGGTGACTGGACACTCATCGACAGCATGATCGTCGATGGATTGTGGGATGCATTCCACGATTGTCACATGGGGATCACCGCCGAGAACATCGTCGGCCACTATGGCATCAGCCGCGAAGACCAAGACGCCTTCGCCGCGGAGTCGCAGCAGAAGGCGGAAGCGGCGCAGAAAGCGGGACGCTTCGACGACGAGATCGTCCCGATCGAAATTCCGCAGCCCAAAGGCCCGCCCGTAGTCTTCCAGCAGGACGAGTTTCCGCGACACGGAACCACGATCGACTCCCTGGCCAAACTGAAACCCGCCTTCAAGGAAGGCGGCAGCGTGACCGCCGGCAATTCCTCGGGCATCAATGATGGTGCCGCCGCGGTGATGGTCATGACCGCGCACATGGCGCGAAGGCTGGATCTGAAGCCCTTGGCACGAATTGCCGCTTACGGCTGCGCCGGCGTGGAGCCGGCGGTGATGGGAACCGGCCCGATCAATGCCACGCGCCGCTGCCTGCACCGGGCCGGCTGGAACATTGCCGACCTCGAGTTGATCGAAGCCAACGAAGCGTTCGCCGCCCAAGCCATCGCGGTGAATCGGGACCTCGGTTGGGACACCGCGAAAGTGAACGTCAACGGGGGCGCAATCGCGCTGGGACATCCAATCGGTGCATCCGGTGCACGTATTCTGGTCACCCTGATCCACGAGATGCAGCGACGTGACGCCCGCAAGGGTTTGGCGACGCTCTGTATCGGCGGCGGTCAGGGCATCTCGGTCGCGGTTGAGCGCTGACAAGCCCGAGCCCGGCCAAGTCGTTTCAACAGCCTATTTCGGATTCGAGGACCCCATGAACGGACGAGTCGCTGTCGTCACAGGCGGTACCGGTACGATCGGTACCGAGATCTGCAAACATCTCGCTGAGGGCGGCTACCGCGTCACCGCGCTGTGCCTACCCGGCATGCCCGACTGCCAAATCGAAAACTGGGAGAGCACGCGGAAAAGCGAGGGCTTCGCCATGCGAGCGCTCGGATGCAATGTCGCCGATTTCGCCGATACCGAAAAGGTCTTTCGGCAAATCGAACATGAGATCGGGCCGGTTTCCGCGCTGGTCAACGCGGCCGGCATCACCCGCGATGCGGCGCTCCGGAAGATGAGCTACGAGCAGTGGCGGGCCGTGCTGAGCGCGAATCTCGACAGCGTGTTCAACACCACTCGCTGCGTCATCGAAGGCATGATGGAGCGGGGCTTCGGACGCATCATCAATATCTCCTCGGTCAATGGACAAAAGGGGCAGTTCGGTCAGGCCAACTACGCGGCCAGCAAGGCCGGCATGCATGGATTCACGATGTCCGTCGCGCGTGAAGGAGCCCGTAAAGGCGTCACCTGCAATACCGTATCGCCGGGCTACATCGAGTCACCGATGATCATGGCCGTACCGGAGGAACACCGCGCAAAGATCGTCGCCGAAATTCCGGTCGGGCGCTTCGGCAAACCGGCGGAAATCGCCCGCGTGGTCGCCTTTCTGGCTGCCGAGGAATCCGCGTTCATCACCGGCGCCGATATCTCGGTCAATGGCGGCCAGCACATGGGCTGATCGCACAAATCGCCCCGAACGTCCGATGGACGCAGAACGCATCATCAAGAAATACCCGAATCGCCGCCTGTATGATACCGGCGCCAGCAAGTATGTCACGCTGGCCGACATTTGCTCGCTGGTCAAGAACGGAATCAGATTCCGGGTGATCGATGTCAAGACGGAAGAGGACATCACCCGGAACATCCTGATGCAGATCATCCTCGAGGAGGAGGACAAGGGCGCACCGATTTTCAGCACCGATATCCTGGAACAGATCATCAGGAGCTACGGCGATGCCATGCAGGGCTTCATGAGCAGTTATTTGCGGCAAAGCATCGAGGTGTTCCTGCAACAGCAACGACTGGTGCAGGAACAAATGGCCGGTCTGATCGAGCGCGGCCCGTTGTCGGTGCTCACCGATCTCGCACAGAAGAACGTACGCCTTTGGCAGGATCTCCAAAAAGCCGCAATGGACAGCTACGGATTGGGAACTCAGGGCCGAACGGAAGACAAGACCTGAGCGCCCACGCTTCCTGGCATTTCCGGTGGCGGCAAAGGCCGGTACGCACACCCAGCCTCGGTCCTTCGCCGCACCTTAGCATCCATGCCCCGGATGAACTTGGCCCATCAATTGGCCGGGTCAATCAGTAGCCGGAACGGGAAGGTTTGTCATCGGTCCGTCGAACGGGATGTGTCGCCGCAAATCCATTCCAGCCGATCGGTACGGGGCGACGCACACGGCTTCGCCGAATAGGCAAGGAACAGGACTCTGGCGCATTCCCAGGACTCCGGAGTGAAATAAAGCGTGACGGCTCTGCCGTCGTGGTCCCAAGCTCCGTAGAGCGCTGCGCCCCTCGGACCGTTCTTCGCGACAAAGGACGCGTAGAACACGCCTTGCAGCACGGCCGACTCGCCGGCATCGTAATCCTCCCGGGACAATCGGATGCAGTGCCAGGTGGCATTCAACGTCGTCATCTCCGAATCACCGTTGTCAGAATCCACGCTACACGATCAGCGGCGCGATGCGCCCACCACGGCGATTGAGCCTCGCTGCCGCCACCACTACAATCTAGACCGGTGAACGTGGGACCAGATCCTAGAAGACATTGATAGACCAAAACCTTTCACGGGCCACCCGGGAACTGATCGACGCAGGGCGCTACCTCCATGCACAGGGCTGGGTGCCTGCAACCAGCGGAAATCTCTCGGTGAGGCTCCCTGACGGCCGAATTGCGATCACTGTGTCCGGCAAGCACAAGGGCAGGCTTACCGAAGCCGACATCATGCTGATTGATGAGAACGGACGTGCTCTCGATGCACGAAAGCCGTCCGCTGAAACCGTTCTCCACACCTCGATCTACCGACGTCATCCGGACGTATCGG
This sequence comes from uncultured Methylococcaceae bacterium, assembly GCA_964644665.1. Lineage (GTDB taxonomy): Bacteria > Pseudomonadota > Gammaproteobacteria > Methylococcales > Methylococcaceae > Methylotetracoccus. Next base: position 7,726 of record CAZXXC010000009.1, on the reverse strand, counting down.
CGGTGCTGCATCCACACTCGCCGAACTCCACGCTCGCCTCGCGCCTGTTTGTCGACCGGATCGTACTGGAAAATTACGAGCTACTGAAGGCGCTGGACCGTATCACGACCCACGAAACCTGCGTCGTGGTCCCCATTTTTCCGAACGAACAGAACATCCCGCGGCTCGCTCTCCGGATCGAAGAATACATGGAACTGCATGCGGACGTCAGAGCCTATATCATCGCCGGCCATGGCTTCTACACCTGGGGCGCGTCTCTCGACGACGCGCTCCGCCACGTCGAAGCGTTGGAGTTCCTGTTCGATCTCGAGATGCGCTTGCACGGAGTCACCAAACCATGAGCTTATTGACCATTCATTCCGCGACTCAACCCGGAGCGGCGGAAGTTGTACGCGATCACGATGCCATTTCCGCGAAGCTGGCCCGCATCGGTGTCGCTTTCGAGCGCTGGGTCGCCGACCGCACCCTGTCGCCGGACGCCGACGAACTGGACATTCTCGATGCTTACCGAGCGTCGATCGAACGTCTCAAGGCAGCCCACGGATTCCAGTCGGCAGACGTCATCAGCGTCCATCCGGAACACCCCCACCGGGTCGAACTCCGGGCCAACTTCCTCAACGAACACACGCACGCCGATTTCGAGGTACGCTTCTTCGTCGAAGGCCGCGGCTTGTTCTATCTGCATCCCGATGACCACGTGTATGTGGTCCTCTGCGAGCAGGGTGACCTGATCAGCGTGCCGGCGGGTGTGAAGCACTGGTTCGACATGGGCGAGTCACCCCATCTGAGATGCATACGCCTGTTCACTTCTCCGGAAGGTTGGGTCGCCGACTTCACCGGTGACGGGATTGCGGACCGGTTTGCGAAGTTCGAGGCGCATCAAGCGGCCTACGCATGATCAAGGCCCTGCTGACCGACATCGAAGGTACGACCTCGTCGATTTCCTTCGTCAAGGAAGTCCTGTTCCCATACGCCCGTGAACGCATGGCGGAGTTCCTGAAACTCCACCGGGATGACAGCCAGGTCCGAAAACTGACCAATGAAGTGCGTGCGATCGTCGGCGAGCCGCTCGACGATGCCGCGCTGTGCGCTACGCTGGTCCGATGGATCGACGAAGACCGCAAAGTGACCCCGCTGAAATCACTGCAAGGCCTGCTCTGGGAGGAAGGCTACCGCCATGGCGATTTCCATGGCCATGTCCACGAAGACGCCGTGCGCTGCCTGCGCCTCTGGAAGAGCCGCGGCTTACGGCTGTACGTTTACTCTTCCGGGTCCGTACACGCGCAGAAGCTGCTGTTCGGGCACAGCCAATACGGCGATCTGACCACGCTGTTCTCCGGATATTTCGACACCCATATCGGCGCCAAACAGGATACAGAAGCCTATCGCAAGATCGCTGCGTTGATCGGCCTAGACCCCGCGGCGATCCTGTTCCTGTCGGACAGTGAACCGGAACTCGACGCCGCTCGAACCGCGGGCATGGCGACGGTCAAAGTGGTCCGCAATCCCGAGCTTCCCGCCAGCGCCCATCCGCAAGTCGGAACTTTCGACGCGATTGGCTTGTGAAGGAGCGGTCGAAGTCGACGGCGCTCGCGTCTTGCGCGCACCGCAGGGCTTGCCTGCCGCGCGGCAAGGTTGATTTTGTGAAGCGGAACACACTATAGTGGTGTTTCTTTAGTGAGGAGACCGCATCGCGGCTCCATGTTCTTGAACGACAGGCTGCCGAAAAAAACTCTGGCCAGCAGGCCTACCCGCCGTCCATCCGGCGGTAATCAAGGGATTTTTTTCAGCACCCTGCCTCAATGCTAGATACAGCAATGAGAGGGTTTATGCGATCTGACCGATCTTCGCGCGACTCTGTACGCGCGCAAAAAGCCGGCATCTCACGACGGTCCTTTCTGATGCGCACGGGCGCCGCGGCAGCCGGGGCCCTGCTGGTTCCTTCCGCAAAAGCGTTCACCAGTAGCCTGAACCGGGAACGCATCCTGAATTTCTACAACCCGAACACCGACGAGGAATTGTCGGTCGCGTGCTGCATCGACAGCCAATACGATGCGCGCATCATGCGCCGGTTCAGTGAATTCATGCGAGACCATCACACCAACAAGGTGCATCCGATCGATCCGGCACTTCTGGACCTCCTGTACGCAGTGTCTGTGCTGACCAGAAGTCACGGCACCTTTGAAGTGATTTCCGGCTACCGGGCACCGGAAACCAATCACATGTTACGCCGGCGCAGTCATCGGGTCGCCGAGCACAGCCTACACATGCAGGGCAAAGCGATCGACATCCGGATGAGCGATACCAGCGTCCGCACGGTCCGTAAAGTGGGCCTCGCGTTGCAGCGCGGCGGCGTCGGCTACTATCCGGCGGCAAATTTCGTGCATCTGGACACCGGCGACATCCGCGCCTGGTAACCCCCCTGCACATGTCGCGCCCGCGGCGATCGACTCCGGTACGTTGTCGCCGCGGTTCCGGCGGTCGTCGTCAGAGCGCGGCCACCACGACCGGCACCAGCATTTCCGCCTCGCTGACACCGCCGTGAACACCGATCTGATGGTAGCGGTTCTCCCCGGGCAACCAATCGCTGAGCACGTAGCGCCCTTTCATCATCAACACATAGTCGCCGATCCGCTGCCTCAACCGGGGATGCGGTTGACCGCATCCGAACGCGCCCTGCGCCATGAATTCGGCGCTAGCCATCCAGTCCACGGCATAGGACAGTTCGCGGCTGACGTACGCTTCGAACCGTTCAACCCGCTCGCTCCTGACGTAGCAGTAACTGGCGCGGCGCTCCCCGCATAGCGGCAACACCAGACATTCAGCCAGGTCCGGATGATCCGCCAATTCGATCGCGTGCTCTTCGTCGGTATCGAGCATGCCATGATCCGCGGTCACGACCAGCAGCGCGTCGCTGCCGGACATCTGGCGGCAGAACCGGCGGAAGCGCTGGTCGATCTGCGCCAAGTGCGACTGGCTCTCTCGACTTCCGATCCCATACTCATGGCCGATGGAATCCAGATCCGGCCAATAGGCGTAAATCAATTGCCGGCCATCGGACGGCTCCCTGATCGCCTCCGCCGTCATGAGAAAAAACTCGTCTAGCGAATCGAAGCACCGCAGGCTGGCCTTGCCGAGGAACGCGAGATTGTAGTCGGATTGCGCGATCCGGCGCGGAGCGACGACGATGCCCCGGTCCGGCAATGCATCGAACACGGATGCGGTGTCGAACACCGTTCGCGGGTCGATCCCGGAGCGACTGAAGCTGACACCGCCGCAACGCGGTTTGCCTGAGAGCACCGCATAGACGCCGGCCAATTCGCGGAAGTACATGAACCAACCGGTCAGTCCGTGCTGCTGCGGCGCGACTCCGGTCAGAAAACTCGTGATTGCGGCGGCGGTCGTCGACGGAAAAACGGAAGTGACCGCCCCGCGCAGATGCCCATGCAGCGCGCTGCCTACGGCATGGTGTAGGAGAACATCGTGACCCAAGCCGTCGATTACCATCAGGACCAGCTTCCGGCAACGGGACAATTCGTCGATGTCTAACAAGGCGGAGCGCGGATACTCGGTATGCGCACTGCCGCCGCAGGCCGCCACGACCGAACTCATCAGGTTGACGATGCTGCCTCCGCGATAATCCGGAAGCACGATCGCACTTGCCAGCCCAACGTCGGGCGCGGGTGCCGGACGTTGCGCCACACTTCCCTTCACAGTCGACACTCCCCGGCCTACGCCGCATCCGAGTCGTTGCACGTCGCTGTCGCCTTCAATCCCGGATTACCCGAACAAGCCTTCCGCGCCGATCCGCCCGGCGGCTCAGCGAGTCCTTCATTGTGCGAAAATCGCGAGCCGTCCGAGCGACTTCCCGAAGCCGCACGACTTTGTCCGCGCTCGTTCCGCCCCGACACCACGGTCTCGCATCCAAGTTGAACAGCAGCGAGTCTACCGACCGGTTTTCCGATGTCAAGCCGTTCATGGCAGGCCGACCCGACACGTCAGCGACACCGGACCATCGGCTGCCAACTGGCGATCACCCCGGATACGGAAACCCTTTGTCCAGCAGTCCCTGCAGAATCCGGTCGTGGCCGTAAATATCGTCGAAAAACATGACCTTTCCCTGGTCGTCCGCCAAGACCGTGGAATAGAAGATGTATACCGGGATCGGGCTCTTCAACGTCACCAGTTTCGGCTCCTTCCCGTTCATCGCTTGCTGGATACGCTGGACCGTCCATTCTCCTTCGCTCTTCAGCACCCACTCGGCCAGCCTCACCGGGTCCGCCACACGTATGCACCCGTGACTGAAATCCCGGCGGTCCCGAGCGAACAGCCCCTGATTCGGGGTGCTGTGCAAATAGACGTTGTTGGTATTCGGAAACGCGAACTTCACGAGGCCCAGTGCATTCTTCGGTCCGGGCTTCTGTCTCAGCTTCAACTGTCCGGACGCGACCAGTTGCAGGTTTTCCGGGCTCGGGGCATACACCGGCGAGTTGCTACCGAACCCGGACACGATTTCGATGTTGTGGCGCGCCAGATAGCCCGGATTGCGCAAGGCACCCGGCAACATTTCCTTCACGGCGATCTTGTAGGGTAGATTCCAATGCGGCCGGAACACGACATAGGTCATGTTCGAATGAAATACCGGAGTCCTGCGGCCATCCACCGACTCGCCGACGATCACCCTCATCACCACATCGGGATCACCGCCGCCGAATCCGTCGTTGTAGCCGAACAATTCGAACGACGGAATGTTGACCATGATGTACCGCCCCGCGACCTGATCGGGCAACCAGCGCAGGCGCTCCATGCCCAGTTCGATCTGCCGCAAGCGTTGACTGTCGGGCACATGCAGACGCGCCAGCGTTCCCTTCCCGATGACGCCGTCGGGGGACAGGCCATGACGGCGCTGGAAACGCTTGACGGATTCGACCGTGGTCGGGTCGTAAACCGTTGAGGTATCGGCCGCCTGTTCGGCATTCATTTCACCGAAACTGACCAACAGCTCACGCAATTTGGGGACATCCGGGTGGGTCTTGCCCGGTTCGAATTTGGCCGGAAACTGGAACTGCACGTTCTTTCCGGCCTTGGCCAACTCCCGATAGCGCGCCAACGCCTCTTGCAAGTTCCGGTACAGCCGCAGCTTGGGCGCCAGTGCATCCAGATCCATGCGCGGATGCCGGCTGGCCGCGAGCCGCTGCAGATACTCGGGTAGGTCCAGCCTTTTCGCCTCCAGCGTGAGCCCGTAGTCGACATTGCGGGGATTCACGCGACCGGCGTAAACGTTCGAGGCGTAACGTGCCGCCGCGATACTGAGGGCGGTGTCGAGAAGCGCGACATCCGACTGCGCCGGCGTCGCCTGCATCCTGCCGAGCGCCAGCCGCAGCATCTCGCCGTCATAGTCGTCGTTGCGTAGCCCCTGACTGTCGGCATGTGCCAAAGCGTCAACCACGGCCTGGGCCTGTGGCGTCGGCTTGTCCTGATGAATCCACAACGGCTGATGATGCCGCGCCTGATAGAGCCGCTCCAGGCTTCCGCGCACATCGGAAAAATGGCTCCAGCGCAGCCGTGGATTGACCCCCTCGCGGAGGACCGATTGGATCGCGTGGGCCATGGTGTCGGCCGGAGACGCAATCACAGGTCCGGATGCCTCCTCGGCGGAAACACCGCCAGCCAGCCCATACAGCCAAAGTCCGACGCCGAACTTCCACAACACGGCGATCACCAACGGGTATTTCAGGTACTTCGGAATACTGTCCAACTTTGCAGCAAACCCCGTCACAAAAGGCGCAAGTATAGCGCCGAACTTCCCGGACGGCGGCCAGCACACTGCTGCACCGGCCTGCGCAAACCCGAGTGCTTTACTTGGGAATCAAACAGGACTAAAATGGTCCTACTTAGCAAAACTCACCAGCAATGTTGCGGATCAGCAAGTTGACCGACTACGCGATCGTGATCCTGAGTCTGATGGCAAAGGAAGACGAACGCACGTTTGCCACGGCGGAACTGGCCGAACGAACCGCGATGGCGGCAACGACCGTCAGCAAGATCCTGAAGATGCTGGCAAAGGCGGGTATCGTTCGATCGACGCGCGGCGCCAAAGGCGGCTACCAGCTCTGCAAGCCGCCACAGCGCACGACCGTCGCCAGCGTGATCGACGCGCTGGAAGGCCCGATCGCCATTACCGAATGCGGCGTCGCGCACGACTCCTGTCAACAAGCCCAGTCTTGTCATATCCGCGGCAACTGGAATGTCATCAACCGAGCAGTGCGTACGGCGCTGGAAGCCGTCACGTTGACGGACATGGTCAACCCCCATGCGGCGCCTTCGGATGAGGTCGTCATACCGTTGCGCGCCGTTACTTTTCCCAATCGATAACCGCCCGGAGCAAGCGATGTCCGCCACCGCAGAAAAACTCGATCATCTGATTCGGCAGGAATACAAGCCCGGCTTCGTCACGGATCTCGAAGCGGATACGCTGCCCCCCGGCCTCAATGAAGCCGTCATCCGCGCGATTTCCACAAAGAAGAACGAACCGGCATTCATGCTGGAATGGCGGCTGGAAGCCTATCGGCATTGGCTGACGATGACCGAACCGAAGTGGGCTTTCGTGCACTATGGTCCGATCGACTATCAGGCCATCAGCTATTACTCGGCACCGAAGACCAAGGATCGGCCGAAAAGCCTGGACGAAGTCGATCCGAAGCTGTTGGAAACCTACAAGAAACTCGGCATCCCGTTGTACGAGCAGGAACGCCTGGCCGGCGTCGCGGTCGATGCGGTATTCGACAGCGTCTCGGTCGCCACCACGTTCAAGGACAAACTGGCAGCCGCCGGCGTGATCTTCTGTTCAATGTCGGAGGCGCTCGAAAAGCACGGTGATCTGGTCCAGCAGTACCTCGGCACCGTGGTGCCGGCTGGTGACAACTTCTTCGCTGCGCTGAATTCGGCCGTATTTTCCGACGGCTCGTTCGTCTACGTGCCGAAAGGCGTCCGCTGCCCGATGGAGCTTTCGACTTATTTTCGGATCAATGCCGCCAATACCGGCCAGTTCGAACGCACGCTGATCATCGCGGATGAAGGCAGCTACGTCAGCTACCTGGAAGGCTGCACGGCGCCGATGCGCGACGAGAACCAACTGCATGCGGCGGTCGTCGAACTGATCGCGATGGAGGGTGCCGAAATCAAATACTCGACGGTCCAGAACTGGTACCCCGGCGACCAGGAAGGACGCGGCGGCATCTACAATTTCGTCACCAAGCGCGGCGAATGCCGCGGTACCCGCTCGAAGATCTCCTGGACCCAAGTCGAAACCGGCTCGGCGATCACTTGGAAGTATCCGAGCTGTATCTTGCGCGGGAATGACTCGATCGGCGAATTCTATTCGGTGGCCGTGACCAACCACTGCCAACAGGCCGATACCGGCACCAAGATGATCCATATCGGCAAGAACACCCGCAGCACCATCGTGTCGAAAGGCATCTCCGCCGGGCGGGCACACAACAGCTATCGAGGATTGGTCAAAGTACTGCCCAGCGCCGAGAATGCACGCAACTACACCCAGTGCGACTCGCTGTTGATCGGCAGCCAATGCGGCGCACATACGTTCCCATACATCGAAGTCAAGCAGCCGACCGCGCAGGTCGAGCACGAAGCCACTACTTCGAAGATCAGCGACGACCAACTGTTCTTCTGTCAGCAGCGCGGACTTTCCGCCGAGGACGCGGTG
>CAZXXC010000008.1:54032-69788 GCA_964644665.1 uncultured Methylococcaceae bacterium | reverse complement strand
TTCGCGTTCGTTTCGCTGACACGCCGAACTCTACACCCGGTCGGGGGGCCGGCTACATGGATTATCAAGTCTTGCAATATAGCATTTCCGGTTGCCTCATCGGGCACCAACGAAGAGGCCATGGGGGTAGACACTATTTCTCCCGTTTTGATGTGCCGGCCCGCTTGGATGCAACAAGAAGAAAGGGGGCTGACCCCTTTGTTAATGTGAGTCGTCTGCTTGTGATCATTCGATCGGTAGTTCCCGCATCCATCAGACGCTTACTTCGAGCCATTCACCGAGATCTCGTGTTCCGCCTAGCAATGAGAAAATTCATACGAAACCCTGAATCCTGTGGGTTTTCCGGAAACCCAGTGCTGATGGACTTGATCTATGGATGGGGGAATGAATCGTGGAGTGCTCTGGACGAGTATCTTGCAGCTTGCATCCGTCATTCGATTGGATCGAGTGGCCCTATACTGGAGTGCGGATCCGGACTATCTACGATCCTGGTTGGTGTAATAGCCAAGAAGCGAGGCCGGAGTCATTGGGTACTTGAAGATTCCCCGAAATGGGCAATGAAGGTGCAGCGGTTCCTGACTCGATTCAAACTTGGCTCCACTGTAGTGCTTTGTGTTGATTCCCTTAAGGACTATGGCGATTATTGTTGGTACTCCCCACCTCTGGAATCGATGCCTCGCGATTTTGATTTGGTCATTTGTGATGGACCGCCAGGGTCAACCAAAGGTGGTAGGTATGGATTTATCCCCATTATGAAAGAACACCTCATGCCGGGCTGCATCATACTGCTCGATGATGCCGGTAGAGAGCAGGAGCGTGCTATCGCGGAACGATGGACCTCTGAACTTGGTGCGACTCTGGAGTATTGTGGTTCTGCCAAACCATATATCGAGATCACGGCTATGAAACCACGAAGGAGTGAAAGCGCCTAAATAAAAGGAGAAGTGGAAATATCAGGCGCGGTGGGCGCTTGGTAGTGAACGGTTCAAGGAGCAATATCCTGTTGTGCGGGGACCATTTCAGCGTCGGGTTCGAGGTCCGGATAGGGGCCTTCCTCGTCCGCTCCCCAGGTGTCAAGCCATGCCGTCTCGCCGCGTTGCTGACAGACTGGATGGTGACGATCCGGGAGTGGCGCGGCGCTCGACCGCCCGACTGAAACCAATGTCCCCCTACGCCGGGAGCGCTGGGTCCAGTCGCCGTCCGCCGGGCCTCCTATGCCCTATGGCGGCGTTCTGTCGATGGCCTATTATCGGGCCAATACCTGGTGGCTCACCCACATTGCGGGAACCTCCGCTTTGAACAGGCTGTAAACGACGAATTCATTCGGATTGGGCGGTCGGATGGGCTGTCCGGCGTCGGCCGATCGCAGGTTGTGCCAGCACCGATTCTCCAGCACCACTCCGAGCAGGTAGTCGCGTGCCGGCGAAGCGATGAACTGAAAACCTGCGTCGTCGCGCAGGCTGCCCGAGTAGGCCCACATGCCGGAGGAGGTGAGGTAGCGAACGCTGTTGACCACTTCGACGGCCCGTGCCGAGGTGCCCGTCAGCGCTTCGTAGCGACGGCTTGCGGCGTTGTATTCGTAGGCCACCAACCAGATGCGATTGGCGAGCGCAATGTTGCCGTCGACGCGCGATCGCCACACAAAATCGATGTCGAAGTGGTGTCGTGCGATCCAGTCGATTTCCGGCTGGTAGCTGATCCGGCTCACTTGTCCGTGGGTCGCCAAATCCGTCCTGTACCGGAGATACAAGCCGGCCCAAGTGGACGTTTGCGATGCGCTGAGCGTCGCGCTTTGAATGGTGATGAGCTTGCCGGATTCGATGTAGGCTGCGGCCGATCCCGACGATCCCTCCACTGCCGGCCAGGTTTGTGCGCGCCAATAGCGCCGGTGGGGCGGTACCAGAAGGCCAGGCGTGTCGACCGGCAGGTAAAGCCCCTGCAACAGGGAGACGATCGACGATAGGGACCGCGGTCGGCAATCGACGAGACGGCTGTCCCTCCGTGGAGCGGCGTGAGCGGGGTGGTTGCCTTGCCCAATGCCGCGACATGCGCCTGCAAGGTTTCCGATCCGGCGAGTCCTTCCGCGAGCAAGACATCGATCTTGGGTGCCACATGGCGCAGATTCTCGTCGAGCAGCAAGTCCTCTGCCGGCGGTGCCAAACCCTCGAGCGCCGATTGCGGCGGAGTGTCGGTCAGCGGGGCCTGGTTTGATTCACCACAGTGCTCGGAGGGATTCATCGGGATCTCCTGGAGGATTGAAAGAATGCGCCGAGGCGATTCGGGACTGCGGCATGGGCAGAATATGCCCAGGGCGGGGGAAGGATCGGCCGGCGACCACGCCCGGTCAATGGGGAAAGGTACGTAGACGGCTGCCGGCAGTCAGATCTGGCCGTGATGCCCTAGCGGGAAGGTCCAGTAATGCAGACCGGTTCCATGGAAATCGCGGTGTAATCGATCCACGATCGCCTGAACCGCGGACTCCGCCACGTGCAATTCGAAGCGCACCTGACGCTTTCGGCCGCTAACCTGTTCGGCCAACGTCAATCCCTTGGTGTGGCTGGAGTGGCCGCTGACCGGGAAGCTGGTGAAGCCGCCGCTGACCTCCAGGTTCAGCAGCCAGTCAACGATGGTTTCCTCCAGCGCCGGCGGGCCGGTCAGCGCGATCAGCCAGTGCGACTCAGCCATCGCGACCGGCCCCCGATTCGCCGAAACGGCGGTACAGGATCGGCAGGATGATCAGCGTCAGCAGCGTCGAGGTGATCAGGCCGCCGACTCCGACGACGGCCAGCGGCCGCTGGATCTCGGAGCCCGGGCCGGTGGCGTACAGCAGCGGAATCAGGCCGAATGCCGCGATGCTGGCGGTCATCAGCACCGGGCGCAACCGGCGGACGGCGCCGGTCACGACCACCTCCTGCATGCTCATACCCAACTCGCGCAGCCGGTTGAAATAGGTCACCATCACGACGCCGTTCAGTACCGCGATGCCGAGCAGCGAAATGAAACCCACCGAGGCCGAGACCGACAAATATTCGCCGGCGACCCACAGCCCGAACACGCCGCCGATCAAGGCCAGCGGAATGTTGGACAGCACCAGCGCGGCCTGCCGGACCGAGCCGAATGTGGCGAACAGCAGCAGGAAGATCAGGCCGATCGATACCGGGATCACCAGCGCGAGTCGCGCGGCGGCACGCTGCTGATTCTCGAACTGTCCGCCCCAGGCAATGAAATATCCGGGCGGAAGCTCGACCCGTTGGGCGACGGCGCGGCGCGCCTCGTCGACGAAGCCGACCAGGTCGCGGCCTTGCACGTTGCTGCGCACGACCGCAAACCGCTGGCCGCGCTCGCGTGCAATGGAAACCACGCCCTCGACGCGTTCGATCGTGGCTACGGCCGACAAAGGCACTCGCGCGCCGTTCGGCAGCGTGATCTGCAGCGTGGAAAAATGCGCCGCTTCGCCGGCACCGCGCAGCAGCAGCGGGGTCCGCTGGATGCCTTCCTGTACGATCCCGAGCCGGAGTCCTTCGATCTGGGCCCGCAGCATCTGTTCCAGCGTGTCACCGTCGAGCCCGAGACGCCCCGCGGCCAGCCGATCGATCTTGACCTGTAGATACTGCATGCCCTGATTACGGGCGGTGAACACGTCGGAGGCGCCCGGTATGCCGCGCATCAGTTCGGCGATCTCCATGGCCTTTGCGTTCAGTACGTCGAGGTCCGGGCCGTACAGCTTGATCGCGACGTCGCCGCGTACGCCGGTCAACATTTCGGTCACGCGCATCTGGATCGGCTGAGTGAAGCTGAGGGCGATCCCTGGGATCGTCATCAACACCTTGCGAATCTCCTCGATCAATTCCTCCTTGGAACGCATGCGCCACTCATCATGCGGTTTCAGCACCATGAACGTGTCGGTTTCGTTCAGCCCCATCGGGTCGAGGCCGATCTCGTCGGCGCCGACGCGCGCGACGATCCGCGTGACCTCGGGGACGTGCTCCAGAATGGCCTTCTGGATACGCCGGTCCAGTCGGACCGATTCGTCCAGCGTGATCGACGGCAGTTTCTCCACCTGCACGATGATGTCGCCCTCGTCCATGGTCGGCATGAAGGTCTTGCCGATCCGGGCATAGGCCACCGCGGTGGCGAACAGCATCAGCACCGCGGCGATCGCGACGATGCGGCTGTGCCGGAGACAGTAGACCAGCGCCGGCTCGTACAACGCATGCAGCTTGCGCGCAAGCCAGGGTTCCTGGTGCTGCACGCGGCTCATCACGAACGAGGCGAGTACCGGAATCACGAACAGCGACAACAGCAGCGAACCCCCCATCGCGAACACGTTGGTGAACGCCACGGGCCGGAACAGTTTTCCCTCCAGGCCTTCCAGCGTCAGCAGCGGCACGAACACGATGCCGATGATCAGCGAGCCCGACACCACCGGCGCCGCGACCTCCCGCATCGCCCGATAGATCAGGTGCAGTCGCGGCATCCGGGCCGCCTTGTCGGGATCCGACAGGTGGGTCGTGATGTTCTCGACCACGACCACCGCCGGATCGACCAGCTTGCCGATCGCGATCGCGAGTCCGCCGAGGCTCATCAGATTGGCGGTCAAATCGAATTGCCGCATCAGCAGGAACGTGAACAGGGCCGCCAGCGGCAGGATCGCGGCCACGGTCAGCGCGGCGCGGATGTCGCCGAGAAACAGCACCAGCAGGATCACCACCAGCACGGTGGCTTCCTTCAACGCGCCGACCATCGTCGCGATCGCTTTGTCGACCAGCTTGCCGCGGTCGTAGAAGGTCCGGAGTTCCACTCCGGGCGGCAGCGCCGGCTGAATTTCCTTGATCTTTCGTTTCAGATCGGCGACGACCTGCCGGGCGTTGGCCCCCCGGAGACTCAGCACCAAGCCCTCAGACACTTCTCCCTTGCCGTCCTGGCTGACGGCACCATAGCGGGTCAGCGCGCCGATTCGGACTTCCGCGACGTCGCCGACAGTCATCACGGCGCCGTCACGGTTCGCGACCACGATCGCGCGCGCATCGTCGAGGTTCCGAATCCGGCCCTGGGCGCGCACCAGCAGGGCTTCCTCGCCCTCGATCAGGCGTCCGGCGCCGTCATCGCGATTGTTGGTTTGCAGCGCCCGGATCAGATCGTTGATCGTGACGCCGCGCGAGGTCATCCGGGCATTGTCCGGCACCACCTCATAACTGCGGACCAGACCGCCCAGCGCGTTCACATCGGCGACGCCGGGGACCGTCCGGAGTGCAGGCCGGATCACCCAATCCAGCAGGTTGCGGGTTTCCATCAGGCTGAGGTCGCCGCCCTCAACGGTGAACATGAACATTTCGCCGAGCGGCGTGGTCATCGGCGCGATGCCGCCTTGTACGCCTTCCGGGATCGAGCCCCAGACGCCGTTCAGGCGCTCGGCCACCTGCTGCCTGGCCCAGTAGATGTCGGTGCCTTCCGCGAAGTCCAGCGTGATGTCGGTCAGCGCGTATTTGGCGATCGAGCGCAACATGGTCTGCTTGGGGATGCCCAGCAGCTCCACTTCGATCGGTGCGGTAATGCGGGTTTCGACTTCCTCCGGCGTCATGCCGGGCGCTTTGACGATGATCTTGACCTGGGTCGGCGACACGTCCGGGAAAGCGTCGATCGGGATCCCGATCACGGCCAGATACCCGCCGCCCGCCAGCAGCAGCGCGAGCACCAGCACCAGGATGCGCTGGGTCAGCGCAAACTCGATCCAGCGCGCCATCTCGTCACTCGCCTTCGCCGATTCCGAGCCAGGCCGCCTTCAACGCAGCGGTACCCTGGATCACGACTTCCTCTCCCGGCCGCAGGCCCTCGTGCACGATCACGTCGCGCGCCTCGACGCCGGCCACCGCGACCCGGCGCGCTTCGAATCCGTCCGGGACGCGGACGAACATGTATTCTCTGCCGTCCTGATTGACCAGCGCCGAGATCGGCAGCCGAACGATGGTATCGGTGCTGGCGTGCGAGATGGTCACCGTGACGTTCTGACCGGGCAGCACGTCCTGGGTTTTGCCCTCGATCACCGAGCGGACCAACACGCTCTGGCTGGTCGGGCTGATGTTGCGGCTGACCTGCGTGATGCGCGCGCGGATGTTCGGCGAGTCCAGCGACACGCGGTCGCCGATCCGGATTTCATGCACGCGTTCCTGCGGCATGTCGATTTCCAGCCAGAGCTCGCGCAGGCTGGCGACCTTGAACAAGGGCGTCAGGATGTCCACCCGCTGTCCCGCGACGGCCATGCGCTCCAGCAGCACGCCGTCGATCGGGGAGCGCAATTCCAGTGTCTCGCTCAGCCGGCGCGTCTGTTCCAGTTGCCGGAGCTGGTGCTCGGTCATGCCGGACAAGATCAGTACCTGCTCCGCCTGGCGCAGCTTGGTCTGCGCGATGTCGAAGCGGCTCTTCGTCTCCTGCCAGCGCATCCTGGCGATGATCCCTTCGTCCAGCAGGGTCTGGTCGCGTTGCAGTTGGCGGTTGGCCAGCTCGAATTCGGTGACCGCGTCGAGCAGCTCGCGCTGTTGGCCGACCCAGTTCGGGCTCTGCAATTCGGCCAGCACCTGCCCGGCGCCGACGTTGCTGCCGAGCGCGACATTCACTTTGCTGATCAATCCGGCCTGCGGGGCACTGACGAGAAACTCATGCTGCGGCGGCACCACGATCCGTCCGGGCGCGCGGGCGAGTGGCAGGCTGTCGATGCGGGTCGGCAGCGCAGTGCGGATGCCGAGGTGCTCGATTTGCTCCGCATCCAGTTTCACCAGATCGTCCGCCGCGACCGCATGGACCGCGAACACCAGCAGCGCGGCCGGCAAGCGGCGTGTCATGGCGTAATACCGACCACCTGGTTGTAAAGTGCCACGTCCCTCTGTAACAGGATCGCGCGTTCTCTGGCGTCGCGAATCGTGGCCTGTGCGGTGGACTGGATCTTCAGAAAGTTGATCAGTTCGATCTCGCCGGATTCGAAAGCCAGTTGGTTCATCTTGATCTGGGTCTCGGCGATTTCCCGCCGCCGCTCGGCGATCTCCAGCAGCGATCGATTGGTTTCGATGCTGCGGCGGATACCAGCCAGCGCCTTGTTCAGTTCGCGCAGCAGCGTTTCGCGTTCGACGATCTTCTGATTCAGCGCGATATTGGCTTCTGCGACGTATGGCGCGTTGAAATCCTCGCCGCCGATCGGGATCTGCACGACCAGGTTGGTACCGCTGTTCATCGACTCGCCGGTAAAAGTACGGGCATGGTTGCTGCCGACCATGATCGACGGCTGATTGCCCTGCTTGAAGCGGCGCGTCCAGTCGACCTGGGCCTGCGCACGTTCGATCATCGCCGTGATCGCCGCGACCGAAGGGTGTACTTCCTCGATTTCCTTGACCTTGCTCTGTGTCTCGGCGAAATCCGTCGGTACCCGTTGCAGTCGCGTGACATTGGTATAGGCCTGATAAGCCTTGATCAGCTCCAGTTCGGTTTGGCCGACCAGCGTCTTTTTCTCCAGTGCGTCGCTTTCGGCCATCAGCAGGTCCGAGCGCGACAAGTCCCCGAGTTCGACGCGCCGCGTCACCGTGGCGACCAGCTTGGTCGCCACTTCGTAGATCTGTTGTGCCAGTTCATAACGGTTTTCGGCCAGCTTGATGTTCCACAGCGCATCGCGGACCAGACCTGCCACCTCGTGCCTGACCGCTTTGCCAAAGGCGAGCGTGCTCCGCACGGCTTCATCGGCCACCCGCTGGCCACTTTCCTTCTGACCCCACATCCAGACCGGGATCTGGTAACCGGTCTGGACTTCCAGCAAACCTTGATTGGAGAAGATTGTGTCGTCGATGTATTGCAGGAAAATCAACGGATAACCGGCGATCCAACTCGCAGCCCGTGTTTGCAGTGCCTTGGCTTCCTCCTCGGACGCCGCAATCAAAGCCTGGCGCGGATAGTTGTCGAAAGTGGTTTCGACGACTTTCGAAAGCTGCAGCGCGGGATCGTAAGGGACGACCGACGATGCCGCGCCGTTGGTTCCGGCTGCCCCGAGGGCTCCGGCAACGGGGGTCGCCAGCAATACGGCAAAGAGGGATCCGATGATTCGACCGCTCGGCGATTTCGAAGGTCGCCGCGGTTGTATCCGCCGGGGTGGTTCGCCGGCTACGATCCGGAACGAATGGTAAGCGTGCTGTTTGGAATTATCCAAGATGGCCCTTGTCTGAACTTGCTTTGCGAGAGCGGCTGCGCTCGCGGCCGGCTGCCGTGCGCCGAGCGGATCGCGCGCCCGCCGGGAGAAGCCGCTACGCGACACTGTTACGGCGAGGGCGGAAACGGGTGTCGTCGGCTCGGGAACCGCCGCATCGGTCTGCCGGTCAGGCGTCGGTTGGAACGCTATTCTAACGTGCATCGGGGAGGATGCCCTCAATCCATCCCCGGACAGCATATTACCGCACGCAAACCGTGCTGATTTTACGGCGTGTGACGCGATACTGCGACCCCGCTCCGGTCGATCCTGCGGTCTTGTCCGGAAGTCGCTATCTCTGAGCCGAGGTCTCGGAGTATCATTTCAAGACCATTGAATTCGGCCGCTCCCGCGACGACGGACACCCGTTCGGACGTGTCTCTCCCCGACCTCCTCGCGTTTGGCTGACTGAATTTCACCCGTTGTCTCGTCAGGGAATCGTCCTATGCGCAACTTGAAACGATGGCTGACCATCGCCTTGGGCTTCATCGCGACCTTCGCGGTGCTGCTGCTGGTCGCCGGGGTGGTGCTGACCCACTTTCTGGTCGATCTGTGGTGGTTCGATTCGCTGAACTATGCCGGGTACTTCTGGTTGCGGCTGCTTTACCGTTACATCCTGTCGGGGGGTGTCACGGTGTTCTTCTTCCTGATCTTCTTTCTCAACTTTCTGGCCGCGTCCCGCTACCTGGGAGTGGACCAAGACACGCTGTCCGACCTGGCAGAGACCACCGAGGGCCGGCGATCGCGGCGGCTGCTGGCGTTGTTCCAGGACGGGTCGATCCGCATCTTCTCGGTGCTGTCGCTGGTGCTGGCGGTGGCCATCGCCTGGCCGTTCTACTCGCATTGGGAGCGCGGGCTGCTGTTCTTTTTCGGTCCCAACGCGGGGTTGAAGGAGCCGGTGTTTGGCGAGGACATCTCGTTCTATCTGTTCGAATTGCCGATCTTTCAGTTGATCCAGCTGGAGTTGCTGGCGGCGTTCACGATCGTGACCGTGAGCATCGCGGTTCTGTACTGGCTGGAGAACCGGATCACCGCGCTGAAGAAGCGCGAATGGCCGGTGGGTGCCAAGGCTCACCTGAGCGGACTGGTGCTGTTCACCGGCCTCGTGGTGATCTGGGGCTACTGGCTGGACCGTCACGAGTTGCTGCATAGCGAGGCGCACGAGCCGGTGTTCTACGGGCCGGGCTTCGTCGAACTCCGTTACCACCTGCCGCTGCTCTGGCTGATGATGGGCAGTCTGCTGGCCGGGTTCGCCGCCGCCGCCGCCTGGATCAGTGCAGCGAAGGGGCTGCGGGTGATCATCGCTTCGGTCGTGCTGTTCACGATGGCCTGGGGTCTGCGGCAGGTGAATCTGATCCCGAATCTGCTGAATCGCTTCGTGGTGAAGCCGAATCCGGTCAAGGCCGAACGGGCGTTCATGAAGAACAATATCGATGCCACCCGCGACGCCTATGACCTGAACAACGGCCGGATCACGGACATCACTGCCGCGAGCGAGGTCGATGACATCCTGGACCCCCACATTCGCGAGGCGCTCCACAACATACCGGTCTGGGATCCCGAATTCCTCGACGATGTTTACCAGCAGATGCAGGGCATCCGGCCGTATTACAAATTCACAGATGTCGACGTCGCGCGTTACCGGCTGAACGGGATGCTGGAACAGGTCAATCTGGCTGCGCGCGAAGTCAACACCGATAACCTGCCCGATTCCGCCAAGACCTGGGAGAACCTGCACCTTCGCTACACGCACGGTTTCGGTGCGGTGATTACGCCGGCCGACCAGGAAGGCGGGCTTCCGATGAAGTGGTATCTGCGCGACCTGAACCTGCGCTCGGACAAAGGATTCACGATCGAGAAGCCCGACATTTATTTCGGACTCGAAAAGCTGGACTACGTTGTGGTGCCGAATCGGCTCAACATCGTCGATATCGCCAGCTTCGACGAGTTGTCCAGCCAGAATTACACCGGCGGCGGCGGTATTCCGATTGATTCGCTATTCAAGAAATTGCTGACCGCAATCTATTTCAAGGACGAGAAGCTGTTTTTCACGATTGCCATCGACAATGACAGCAAGTTGTTGTTTCGCCGGAACATCGTCGAAAGGATCAAGACGCTGACACCGTTCCTGCACCTCGACCACGATCCATACATCGTCGTGACGCCGACCAGAATCTTCTGGATTCAGGACGCCTACACCATCGCCGACCACTATCCGGTCTCCAAGTCGTCGAATTTCGCGTTCAATGGGGACGGCGCCGAAAGGACGTTCAATTACATCCGGAATTCGGTGAAGATCGTCATCGATGCGTTCGATGGCACGGTCGACTATTACGTCGACGACCCCCGAGATCCGATCATTCGCGCATACCGCCGGGCCTATCCGGGACTGTTCAAGGATATCGTGGACATTCCGCCGCTGTTGGCCGATCAGTTGCGCTATCCCAAGGATCTGTTCGCGGTGCAGATGAAGATTTTTTCCAGGTACCATCAGAAGGAACCCGAGCTGTTCTACCAGCAGGCGGAAACCCTGGATTTTGCGAAGATTCAGGATCAGATCGTCAAGCCCTACTACCTGACGACGTATCTCGAAAGTTGCGCAGACATGAACAATTTCGTGCTGATCGGTCCGATGACGCCGATCGGACGCAACAACCTCAGCATTCTGGCCATCGGCGGCGCGCAAAGCGCCGACGAGTGCGGACTCCCGTACTCCAAGCAGTTTGTGGTCTACCGATTCAACAAGGAGGTGCAGGTCGACGGTCCCTCGCAGGTCAGCGCACTGATCGATCAGGACCCCGACGTGGCGCAGCAGTTCTCGCTGTGGGACCAAAAAGGCTCGCACGTGATCCGGGGGCGGATCATCATCCTGCCGGTCGGAAATTCGATTCTCTATGTTCAGCCGGTCTATCTGGTCTCGACCGCCAATACGCGAATCCCCGAGTTGGCGCGGGTCATTCTGTCGCTGGGCAATGTGGTCATCATGGACACATCATTGGAAGCGGCATTCAACCGGCTGGAGGCGCGGCTGAAGACGATCATGCCGAAAGGCGTCTTGCCGAGAGACCATGCCATCGAGAAACGCCGGGCGGAGCCGTCGCTGGTGCCGCTGCGTTGAGCAGTGGTAGAACGGGTTTGCGGTGATCGAAAGGACCGCGGTCGGGTGACTTTGCCAAACGTCAACAAAGACAGACGTCATGCCGGGCAGGACACCGGCTCCAGTCGTGGCGCCTGCCCGATACTGCGAGGCGGTGGGCGTGGAAGACTTGCCATCCGCGTACAGGTGGATTCCGGAATGGCGTCGCGATGATCTCCCTGTTTAGCGGCCAGTAATTCGGGATTCGGCGCCGGCTATTCCAGTTCGTCGTCGGCGCCGCCGTCCGGCTCGCTGATTTCCTGCCCGGTCTCGTCGGCGTGATCTTTATCATCATCCTCGTCGCGATCGGTGCCGGGAGCTTGCTCGCCTTCCTCTTCCTCTTCTTCGGCTTTGCCGTCGTCATCTGGGATCGGCTGATTCAGCAACTGCTTCGAGATTTCGCCGACCATTTCATACTGCAACCCCCAGTCGGACCGCGCGAGCACCAGCTCCGGTTCGCGCTTGACGATCACGAATTCGGTCGTGCTGCCGTCCGCGAAGCCGATGCGCGCCTTTTCGCCCTGTGCCGGTTTGTCGATTCGCTTGACGTCGATCGCGCGGGCCGACTGCCACGCATTCAACAATGCGGTTGCCGCGGCTGCGGGGTCGGCCGGTGCGGGCTGCAACGTCCATTTCCCCTCCAGACTGAGCCGGGCCTGGGTGCCCGGCACGTCGATCGCGGTGATCCTGGCATCCTCCGGCAGCAATTTCTTGTCGATGAAATCGGTCGCGCCGGCGCTCAGATGATGGGAGAAGTCGTCCCGCACCAGATACAGCGTGTCGCCGACCTGCACATACCGGCGCATGTCGATCGGATCGGAACCGCCGAAGCGGATGGTCTGATCGCCGATCAGCAGCGTCGCAGTCGGCTTGTCCAGTTCGTATTTCGGCAGATCTTCGGACTTCAGCGGATACTGCGCGTCGGTGTCGGACTTGGCCACCTCCAGCAATTGTCGCACTCGGATGTCGTTGGCCGGAGCGGTCAGCGGCTCCTTGAGCCACCAATGCCCGTTCTTCCGCTCGAACACGATGGTTTCGTGGGATTGCAGCGTGAACGCATCGACTCTGCCGTCATCGATTTGGGTCAGCGGGTTGCTGGTCGGCTTTTCCTTGCCCGGCTCGAAGAACGCGACCAGCGCCAGCGCGGCGATCACGCAGATCAAGACCAGATTCAGCAGTAGTCTTGTTTTCATCGATCAGCGTCTCCGCCGTTGGAACCAGATGAATGCTCCGGTGCCGATCAGGGTCAGCGGCAGCAGGATCAGGAAGCCGACCGCCAGTACGCCAAGCGCGCCTTCGGAGAAATTCAGCGCGCGGTCACTCGCCGGGCGCGGCGGGATGTTGATGAACTGGTCGTTTTGCGACAGCCACTGGATCAGATTGACGCCCAGCTCGAGATTACCGCCTTCTCCGAGAAACGCGTTGGACAGGAAGTCGCCGTCGCCGATCACGACGACGCGTTGAATCGATGATTTCGGTTCGTCTTTCGGGGTGCCATCCTCGCCCTGGGGTTTCTGCCCGGAAGCGTCGTCCGGCTTGGCCGGCGGGGGTTGCTGGATCGTTCGGGTGATCGCGAAGCCGATCTGCAGCGGGCCTTTCTTCTCCCCTTTGCCTTCATCGAACTGGATCTTGCCTTCTATCGGCCCCGTTTCGGTCCAGGATCGCGCCAGCGTGCTCAGAATCGGATCGTATTCGAACTCACTCTCACCCTGTACGGCTTTCTCCAGCGCCGCCGCTCCAGGAAAGATCGTCAGCTTGTCGAACTGGGAGGTAACCGGGTGCGGTGAATACTCGGCGACCAGCGCGAAAGTCGGATCGCTGATGCCGAACAGTTGGGTGGAGGCGTCGACCACGGTGCCCGGCAGAAACTTCAGGCCCAACTGCTGGGCGACCGGAGCCATGCCGCGCAGATCGCCGGGATCGGCCAGCCACAGCAGATTCCGGCCTTGCTTCAGGTAGGCCTGTAACAGCGCGACTTCCCCGGCCAACAGGTTGGTTCGGGGGCCGGCGACGACCAATACCGAGGTGTTTTCGGGAATCACCGGCGTCGCGGCCAGATTGAGCCCGGTCACGGTGATGCCCTTGCGTCCGAGTTCTTCACCGAACTGGCTGAGGTCGTGATCCGCACGCCCGCTGGGGGAGCGCTCACCGTGCCCCTCCAGAAACACGATGCGCTGATCCTTCGCCAGCGCCAGCCGTTGCAATGCGTTGGTCAGTGCGGTCTCGCTGGCTTGCTGAATCTTTTCACTACGGCCCTGATATTCGACGTGCAACTCGCCGTCCACGGTGATGCCGAGATCGCGCACCTTGTCCGGCTGGGTATCCGGATTCACGTAGGTCAGCGTGATGTCCTTCTTGTGGCGCAGGAAACGCCCGATCTGGTCGTCGATCTGCTCGTGCAACTGGCGATTCTCGCGGGCGTAGGCGGTGATCTGCACCGGCCCGTCCAGCAAGTCCAGCACTTTCCGGCCGGCTTCGGCGAGCGTGTGGCGGGAGCCGGCGGTCCAGTCGAACTGCGCCGAATAGCGGGTGCTGAGCCAGCCCAGCAGCCCGACGACGATCAGGAACAACAGGCTGAAGGCGAGATTCTGCAGGCGAATCTCGAGGTGGATCTTGCGGCTGATCTTCATTTTTGCAGGCGGTCGTTGTCCAGGCGATGCACACTGAGGACCAGGAAGGTGCCGATCAGCAGCACGAAATAGATAAGATCGGTGGTGCTGATCAGGCCCTTCAGCAGCTTCTCGTAGTGACGCAGCAGCGAGAGATACTCCAGCACACCGCTGGCCGACTCCGCCGCATTGCCGCTCCAGTCGATGATCCACAGCAGCAGCAGCGCGCCGAATGTGCTCACCGCCGCAACCGTCGGCTGGCCGGCCAGAGCCGAGATATAAAGGCCGAGTGACGCGAAACCGCCGAGCAGCAGCACCAGACCAAGCACGCAGGCCGCGAGCTTGCCGAGGTCGATGCTGGTGGCGAGCAGCAGCGACAGCGGCATCAGGGCGATCATCAGCACCATGATCAACAGAAAGCCGAGCACGCCGAGATATTTCCCGGCGATGATCTCGGTCATCGAGACCGGGGCCGAGAACAACAGGCTCAAGGTCCGGTTACGCCGTTCCTCGCTGATCAGACGCATCGTCAGCAACGGGGTGACCAGCAGCAGGATCACCCCGGCGTTGCCGAACAGCGGGGCGATCACCAGATCGGTGACACCCGGCGCGTCGTCCATGCCCGCCATCCGAGGCTGCATGGTCAGATACCAGTCGATCTGCGCCAGGAACATGTAGGCCAGGATGATCTGGATTACGCCGAGGATCGACCACGCCAGCGGCGACAGAAACAAGGTCTTGAGTTCGCGTGCGGCGATCGTGAGCGCCATCATGCGGCGGCCTCCTGCTGCGGCACCGTCTGCTGCGTGATATCGATGAAAATCTGTTCCATGGAGCGTCGTTCCGGCATCAGTTCCAGCAGGCCCCAGCCGCTGGAGACGACGATCTCCGCGATCTGCTCTGCCGGATTGGTGTTCTTGTCGTGGAAGATGCGTGTGCGGTTCGGGCCGATCGGTTCGATCGACTGGACACCCGGCAGCGCGGACAGCCTGGCCGGTTCCGCCGGCGAACGCGTGGTCAGCACGATGCTGGAAGCGCGCATCTGCTGTTCCAGGCCCTGAATCGTATCCTTCATCACCATCCGGCCGCGGTGGATGATCTGCACATGGGTGCAGGATTCCTGGACCTCCGGCAGGATGTGGGTGGACAGGATGATACCGTGTTCCTTGCCGAGTTCCCGGATCAGTTCGCGGATTTCGCGGATCTGGATCGGATCGAGCCCGACCGTGGGTTCATCCAGGATGATCACCGCCGGCGTGTGCAGGATCGCCTGCGCGATGCCGACGCGTTGCTGATAGCCCTTGGACAGGTTGCCGATCAGCCGGTCGCCGGCGTCCTCGAGGCCACAGCGTTCCTTGGCCTGGGCCAATGCCTGGCCGAGTTTGGCGCGCGGTATGCCGTGCAGCCTCCCGCAGTAGCCCAGGAATTCGTCGACGTTGAGTTCCCGGTACAGGGGAGGAACTTCCGGCAGGTAGCCGAGTTCCCGCTTCGCCTCCTTCGGCCGGTCCAGCACGTCGATGCCGTTGATCAGAATCTGGCCGGAGGTCGGTGCGAGATTGCCGCAAATCATCTGCATGGTCGAGGTCTTGCCGGCGCCGTTGGGGCCCAGGAAGCCGAGAATCTCGCCTTTCTCCAGCGTGAAGGTTACGTCGTCCACGGCGCAGTGATCGCCGTAGAAGCGGTAGAGTTGTTCGACTTGGACTAAGTTGGTCATGGCGCGCGTAAGATACAAAAACGAACCGCAGAATCATAGCCGAAGACTGCCTGTTCGCGGACCTTCCCTGGGG
>CAZXXC010000008.1:0-53932 GCA_964644665.1 uncultured Methylococcaceae bacterium | reverse complement strand
CCGCGGCGGCACAGGCCGCCGGGGATGACGACTTCTACGAGAACCACTGCCACGACGCGGCGGCATGGATCGAACTCGATGATCTGCTGCGGCGGTTCCCGAACGACCATCTCGTGATCCGCGCCTATGCCACGCGGCAGGGAATCTGCCGGCTGATCGACGAGAAAAAGATCAGCCTGGAAACCGGCATCCAGATTTTCGACATCGAGCGGCAACGGGCGGTGATGGAACGCAGCATGGAGGAAGCCCAGCGGAACGACAAGAAACCGTTGCCAGATAGTACCGATCCCCTCGGCTGATACCAATTTCAGTCAATGCTACAAATACCGTCGAATCAGCCCCGCCCGGGTTTCGATGCGCGACGAAACCTGTAGCCCATACGCGTCCGACCTTTGCGTAATTTGTGTTCATGCATGATTGCAAGACCCAGGTTCCTCGCGGTTCCTGCATGCGCCACAGCGAGCAACGAGCTTGGCAGAAACACCGCAAGTCTCCGATCGTGTGATTCGATCCATTGCTACCCCGTTGCTGCCCGATGAGCATTGAAACCAAGTTCGATATTCCGCTGATTGCCGCCATGGCTCTCAAGGAGAAGCAAATCCAGCAGAACTATCGGCCGATCATTGCGGTGCACAAATGGTTCGCCCGGAGACCGGGAACTTTGTTCAGGGGCCTTGTTCTGGCTGAATTTGGCGATCGGCCGTTGATCGATCTGTTCTTCAAATCCAATGATTTCGCTGGCAAGAAGGTTGCCGACCCGTTCATGGGGGGCGGCACACCGCTGTTGGAAGCCAACCGTGTTGGATGCGATGTGCAGGGGTTCGACATCAATCCAATGGCGACATGGATTTGCCGCGAAGAGATCGAGCACATCGACTTGCGTGCTTATCGTGCGGCGGCCGATGCCCTGGTGACATCGCTCTCAGCGAAGATCGGCGATACCTACCGCACCGACTGTCCACTCTATGGCGACCACGACGTTCCGGTGAAGTACTTTCTCTGGGTCAAGACGCTTGATTGCGAGCGGTGCGGAGTGACTTTCGACCTGTTTCCGGGATATCTGCTAGCGGACGATACTCGTCACCCTCGGCATTTGCTGATCTGTCGAGATTGCGGAGAGTTGAATGAGGTCGCTGACCCGAAACATCCCGGATCGTGCCGAAATTGCGAAACATCGCTCCACGTTCAAGGGCCAGCACGCCGCAATCGCTGTGCCTGCCCGAGTTGCGGCCAGGTCAACAGCTATCCGCGCCCAGTGAACGGCCCACCTCGCCATCGGATGGTCGCTATCGAATATTACAACCCGGCGCGCAAGGAGCGGCACAAAGGAAGATTTTTCAAGAAACCTGATGCTCAGGATTTGGCGCGCTACGAAGCTGCAGCCGCCCGCTGGCGTAGAGTTACCCCCGGTTATGTCCCTGACCAGGAAATACTGCCGGGCGATGAGACCGACCGGCTGCATCGCTGGGGCTACTGGAAATACCGGGAGCTCTTTAACGAACGCCAAATTCTTGGACTCGAGTTGAGTTGTCGCTTGATTTCCGCAGTCGAGAATGAGCGGGTGCGCCACGCTTTGGCGACCAACTTGTCCGATCTGCTGCGTTATCAGAATATGCTGTGCCGCTACGACACCATGGCATTGAAGTCCTTGGATATCTTCTCGGTGCATGGCTTCCCGGTCGGGTTGATGTACTGCGAATCGAACCTGCTGGGCATCGTCAATGGCAAAGGCACGAGTGTCGGATCAGGAGGCTGGACAAACATCATCGATAAATATGAGAAAGCCAAGCGGTACTGTGACGAGCCTTTCGAAGTACGGAATGCACATGGCCGAAAGGGCATCGTACCGATCAGGGGAGAGTGGATCGGCGAGCACCGTAACGGCTCCAGAGCTCGTTCGGTAGCGATCCGTTGCGCCAGTTCGACAGACCTTGACCTTGTTCCGGCAAGCTTGGATGCGGTGTTTACCGATCCGCCTTATTTCGGGAACGTCCAATACGGTGAGCTGATGGACTTCTGCTACGTCTGGCTACGGCGATTGGTCGGCCATGAATCCGAGGGCTTCGACCGGGAATCGACTCGCTCCCCTCATGAATTGACCGGCAATGCCACCCAGGCACGCGGCCTGGTCCAATTCGCCGAAGGACTGGCGGCTGTTTATCGCGCCATGGCGCGGGCGCTGAAACCCGGTTCGCCCCTCGCTTTCACCTTCCATCACAACAAGATCGAGGCCTATCACACCGTTGCGGTTGCCCTGTTGGACGCCGGACTGGCCTGTTCGGCGACGCTGCCCTGTCCCGCCGAGATGGGGGGATCGATTCACATTCACGGCACAGGCTCATCCATCGTGGATACGGTCTTTGTCTGCCGTACTCATGGACACCTGCGAAGAAGTCAGTTGTTCGATGATCTGGGTAGCCTGAAGAAGGTCGTTGCCGACGAGTTGATCCAGTTACGCTTGGCCGGCATGACGCCGAGCGCGGGGGATATTCGATGCATCGTATTTGGCCATCTCACTCGCATGGTGATCTGGCGGTTACGTCAAGAATGGAATGCCGATCTTTCGATGATCGATAAAATCGCACGTGTTGCCGACGCGATCGACGCTTTCGGGGATGCCAAAGCGACGATCGATGCTTTGGCTGGAGAGAAGGCATCGGCCGCGACCCAGTCAGCGCCCATTTTTGCCCGGGATGGTGTCGATGCCGTTTCCTTTTGAAGTCCCTTTTGCCGCCGTTGAGGCCGATCTAGACGCCTTCGTCGATGAAGTCTTCGGCGACTTGCAATCCGAGTTTCTCGCTTTGCCGCGAGGCGAAGGTTTCGTCGAATATCCGGCGTTCGAGCAAGCCTACGAAGCGCTGAAACGGGCGACTGGCGGCTTCCGCGATCTGTCCCCGGAACCGGTTATCGAGGCAGTCTATCGCGTACCTCTCGTCTTCATCGTGCTACGCACGATGCTGGGCTTTACCCCGCCAGAATGGGCGTATGTCGCCACCCAGCGTTTCGATATCGCGATCACGCAAGGGGCGATCCGCTCTCTGGACCGGCGTATCCGCATGGCTCCTCTTACATCCATGCGCGCCAATGGCGGCACAACCGATCAGCGTTTGCGTGCCCTGGTCGCTACCGCTTGCCAGCTCTTGCAGGAAGGAGCACCGGAGGATTCGCCCGGTGTCATCCATCGCCTCGACAAGGCCGATACCCGCTATGGCGTTGCCAGCATCCAGCCGTTGGCCGACTTGGGCGTACCGTACGCCATGCTGCTCTACGAGCGTTTTCTTGGCCGCCCTTTCGCCGGCCACCGGGATTCCGTGTCCGAGTTGGTCGGTGATGTGCTGGAAGCTGCCATCGAGGCGGCGTTGACGGCAGCCGGGATCAGTTTCCGCAAAACCAAGCGTGCCGAGCGCGTCGCTGGCTTCGATCAAGCTCCGGACTTCATCATCCCGGACGAGTTCAACCCACAGATCGTCATCGAAGCCAAGATCACCGAGGATGACGGTACGGCGCGCGACAAGGTCACCCGTGTGCAACATCTAAGCAGCCTTGCGATGCAAGGCCTCGCTGAGGGCGAGCCGCCACGCTTCGAGGTTGTCGCCTGCATCGCCGGACGCGGCTTCAAGGTGCGCCGAGAGGACATGAAGAAGCTGTTGATCGCCACGCGCGGTAAAGTCTTCACCTTGGAGACCATCAGACAGATGGTGGTGCACACCAGGCTTGCCGACTTTGCTGAACGGGGTAATCGGTAAAAGAAGCTGAGTCATGGTCACAATCGAAAAAATTGACGCGAGCTTGATCGGCATCGGGAACATCATCAAATCCACTCGATTCATGGTGCCAATCTATCAAAGGCCCTATTCCTGGACAGATATACAGATTCAGGATCTCTACCGTGACGTAAGTGACGCCATGGCTCCGCCGATCCAGGATTACTTCCTCGGAACGATCGTGACGACACGACATGAAGATGGCCGGCTGACGATCATCGATGGTCAACAGCGGCTTGTAACGATCAGTGTCCTCATTGCGGCGATCCGAGATTATTTTCGGCTCGATGGTCAGGCCGACCGCGCCCAGGACATTGAGCGCGAATATCTATTCAAGCGCGACATTCGCACGCAGGAACTCACGCCGCACATTTTGCTCACGGCTGAGGACCGGGATTTCTTCGTTCAGGCAGTTGCGATGGGCCCGCCGGCGCCGCCGTCGACAAGGACTTCCGCCCCGGAATCACTGGCCCAGCAGCGGTTGCAGCGCGCAACCGAAATCGCTGCGCAATTTACCAAGAGCCTCGCCACGACGACGCACAAAGGCGACGAACGCCTTTTGGATTTGATCGACTTCCTTACCGAGCGGGCCAAGCTCGTCTCGGTCTCCGTTGGGTCCGAGAGCAGCGCTTTTGTGATCTTCGAAACACTCAATGATCGGGGTCTCGACCTTTCGATCACTGACCTTCTGAAGAACTTCATCTTCCGTACTGCTGGCGACCGAGTTGAGGAAGCCCAGACTGCCTGGACGCAAATGACGGCAATCGTGACCGAGATCGCGTCGGAGCCGGAGCTCAAGAAGTTCATCCGGCACCATTGGGTGTCGCGTCACGGAATGACGCGTGAGCGTGAACTCTACGATGCCATTAAGAAGGTAGTGAAGAACAAAACGAAGGCTGTCGAATTTTCCAAGGACCTTGCTAAAGCGGCGCCTTTCTATGCGGGCCTTGGTAATCCCGCGAGCGAGCTTTGGGAAAATTACGATCCCGCTGTCAAGCAGTCGATCGAGGTGCTTGATCAGTTGGGCGTGACGCAGCTACGTCCCTTGCTCTTGGCGGTCTTCGCGAAATTCAAGCCAGATCAGACCGCGCAGGCGCTACCCATGATAGTGGCCTGGACAGTGCGCTTTCTGATCTGCGGCTCGGGAGGTAGTGGTACGCTCGAAACGGCTTATGCCGAGCGTGCGGGTGAGGTTTCCTCCGGTACAATCGCGACGGCTCAGGCTTTGTGGGATGCCATGAAAACCATTATCCCGGACGACACTACGTTCAAGGATAAATTCAGCAAGGCCACAGTCTCGAATGTAAACTTAGCGAAATTCTATCTTCGAGTGCTGGAGCAGCGTATGCGCCACCCGGACGACGAGACGATCGTCAATCCAGACCAAGGCAAGGTAAATCTCGAACATGTCATGCCCCGCAATCCTCAGGGCGGTTGGAGCCACATCCAACCTGAAGTTGCAGCCAGCATGCTGAAGCGGATCGGGAATCTTACTCTACTGGCGACCCGCCTAAATTCTAAAGCGGCGAACTCAGAGTTCGCCGAAAAAAAGAAGCATTTTGCAAAATCCGCGATCAAGCTCACCCAGGACCTTTGCACTTATACGGAATGGACCGCCGCCAACATTGAAGCTCGACAGGAAAAATTAGCTGGGATCGCTGTAATGGCTTGGCCTGGAAAGCCAATCTAAGTTTTGTGTCGCATCTTTGCTCTCTCTTCTCGCTCCACGAGGGGACTGTGAATAGCAGAAACCCAAGTGTCCCGCTGTCTGATTTTTCAGAGCCACTTCTCGGCTTTGATAGCCAGATCTATCTGGGCAGTGATGCCTTTCTGCAACGCATGCAGGCGGAGATTCGGGGTACCGAGGCGTTAGCCCGCGGCGGCCGCGAAATTCCACGCGCGCAGCGGCGCCCGATCAAGCAACCGATGGAGAGCTATCGAAAGAACTTCGCCGATCGCGACGAGGCCATGGCGGCGGCCTATGCCAGCGGCGATTACACCCTTCAGCAGATCGCGGAGGCTTTCGGTGTACATTACGCGACCGTCAGCCGAGCGGTGGGAAAGCGCTCGAGGATGGCCGAATGCAAGGCTTGACATGACGGCCGCTTCGCCGGCCGAGGCGCGTATCGGGTCTTTGGGAGGCTCGTCGCCCGCTCGCGCGCCGAATGCGTTACTGCGAACGCCGCCGCTGAGCCTTTACATCCACATTCCGTGGTGTGTCCGGAAATGCCCGTACTGCGACTTCAATTCGCACGCCGCGCGGCGCGGATTGCCGGAACGGGACTACGTCGCGGCCTTGCTGTCCGACCTCGATCGTGAACTGGAGGCGGTCGGCGACCGACCGGTCGAGACCGTCTTCATCGGCGGCGGCACGCCGAGTCTGTTCAGCCCCGAGTCGATCGAACGCCTGGTGGAGGGCATCGGGCAGCGGGTCTCGTTGGCCCCCGATGCCGAGATCACGCTGGAGGCCAACCCCGGAACGGCTGAAGCCGCCAGATTCCGGGGATTTCGGGTTGCCGGAGTCAATCGGCTGTCGATCGGCGTGCAGAGCTTCGATGACGCGAAGTTGCAGTCCTTGGGGCGGATTCACGACGGCGCCGAAGCGATCCGCGCGGTCGACTGGGCTCGACAGGCGGGATTCGAGCGGCTCAATCTCGACCTGATGTTCGGGTTGCCGGGGCAAAGCGCGGAACAGGCGCGGAAGGATGTCGAACAGGCGATTCGGTTCGGACCGAGTCACATCTCCTTCTATCACCTGACGCTGGAACCGAACACCGCGTTCGCCAAGCGTCCGCCGGTGCTGCCGGATGACGAAGCCGTTTATCTGGCACAGGAAGATGGCCAACGACTGCTGGCCGCCGCCGGGTTTCGGCAGTACGAGATTTCGGCTTACGCGCGTCCCGGCTTCGAGTGCCGGCACAACTTGAATTACTGGCGCTACGGCGATTACATCGGGATCGGCGCCGGAGCCCACGGCAAGATCACCGATGTCCGAAGCGACCGGGTGATCCGCACTGCGAAGATCCGCAAGCCCGAATCCTACCTCGGCCTGCGGCCCGTCGCAGCGGGTTTCCGCACCGAGCAGGAGATTCCCCACAAAGACCGTCCGCTGGAATTCCTGATGAATCATCTGCGGCTGCGGGACGGCTTCGAGGAGCCCGCGTTTTCGCACCGCACCGGCCTGCCTCTCGCGGCTCTCGAGCCGCACCTGTCGGAGTCCGTCCGCGATCGGTTGCTGCAGCGGGAAGGCGGCTGGATTCGTTGCACTCCTCTGGGCTGGAACTTTCTCGACGAGATCCTCGGCCGCTTCGTGCGTTGATGCCGCAAGCGGCCGCACCCGTTGTCGGAGACGGCGGGCTCGCGAATGCGTTACGATAGTGTGGATGACCGACCCCGCCGAATTCCTCACCTGGCCGGCCGACGATCGCGTGCGGCCGCGGCTCGACACGCTGATCCGCCTGGCCGCACCGGCCGGCAAATTGCCGTTGCAACGTCCGACCGTGCGTGCGCTGCAGACCGGGCAATACCTTTCCCGCTTCAAGGGACGCGGCATGGAATTCGACGAGACGCGTCCCTACGTGGCCGGGGACGATGTGCGCAGTCTGGACTGGCGGGTCACTGCGCGGACCGGTCGGGTGCATACCAAGACGTTCCGCGAGGAGCGGGAGCGGCCGGTGCTGCTGGCGGTGGATGGCCGTGCCAGCATGTTTTTCGGCACGCGCGGGGCGTTCAAGTCGGTGATCGCGGCGCAGTTGGCGGCATTGATCGCCTGGAGTGCGCATCATCGCGGTGATCGCGTCGGCGGCGTCGTTTTTTCGGAACATGACCGTGTCGACATGAAACCCGAGCACAACCGCCGTTCGGTGCTGCGACTGCTGAAGGAACTGGCCGACGCGGCGCCGCAGCGGACGGGACGGGTGGTCGGGTCCCAACTGCAGGACGCGCTGATTTCACTCGAACGGCACGCCCATACCGGCAGTCTGATCTTCCTGTTCAGTGACTTTCACGGCTTCGACGAAGACATCGCCGCGGCATTGAGCCGGTTGCGCCGGCACGGCGATACGGTGCTGGTGCACTTGTACGACCCATTGGAAAAATCCCTGCCGGCCGAAGGCCGCTACCGTTTCGGCGACGGCTTCCGCGACCTCGTGCTGGACATGAATCCGCGCAAGTCGCGTGAACATGCCGAACGCTTCGAGTGGCGCCTCGAGCGGCTGCGCGCATTTGCACGCACTCATCGGATGCGCCTGATCGTCTGTGCGACCGACGAGGATCCATTGCGCGTGCTGCAGCGCGGAATGGTTCCCGACCGCCATCATCTCTGAGTCATGGACCCTTCGCAGCTCGAACTGCCGCTCAAGGACATCCATCTGCCGCCGCCGGTCGGCTGGTGGCCGCCCGCGCCGGGTTGGTGGCTGCTGTCGTTGGCGCTGTGCGGTCTCGGTTATGCGGCGTTTCGATCGTGGCGGCGGCTTCGGCAGCCGAACATCCGGCGGCTCGGACTCCGCGAACTGGCGAAGCTGGAAGATGACAAGAAATTGAGCCCGCTACAAAAGGCGCAGCAGTTGTCGATGCTGCTGCGCCGAGCCGCGCTGACGGTTTACCCACGCGAGCAGATTGCGGG
This sequence comes from uncultured Methylococcaceae bacterium, assembly GCA_964644665.1. GTDB lineage: Bacteria > Pseudomonadota > Gammaproteobacteria > Methylococcales > Methylococcaceae > Methylotetracoccus. The sequence goes on along the minus strand of CAZXXC010000008.1, from coordinate 45,544 downwards.
ACTGCAGGGCCGGGATTGGCTGGAATGGCTGGAGGGCGTGTTGGCCGACGGGCGTTTCACAGACGGTCCGGGTCAGGCCCTGGTGGATGCACCCTATCGGCCCGAGTTGCAGCAACCCGAAGGGCTGGAAGCGCTGTTCGTGCTGTGCCGCGACTGGCTGCAGCGTCTGCCGGCACCGCGGTAGCGACGGAACTCGATGCTCGAATTCGCCTGGCCCTGGATATTCCTGGCCACGCCGCTGCCCTGGCTGATCCGGCTGTGGCTGCCGGCGCAGCCGGTGCGTGATCAGGCGGCTCTGCGCGTGCCGTTTCTGGACGAGTTGTCGATCCTGGCCGCAACGCCGGGCAGCGGTACGCCGCATCCGGCACGCCTATGGCTGGCCGCCCTGGCCTGGCTGGCGTTGGTCATCGCCGCCGCCCGGCCGCAATGGCTGGGCGATGCGATCGAACAAACCGTCAGCGGCCGCGATCTGCTGCTCGCCGTCGACCTCTCCGGGAGCATGGAGATCGAGGACTTCATCCTCGAGGGGCAGGCGGTCGATCGCCTGACCGCCACCAAGCAGGTGGCCGGCCAGTTCATCGAACGCCGGACCGGGGACCGGATCGGCCTGATCCTGTTCGGAGAACGGGCCTATCTGCAGGCACCGCTGACCTTCGATCGCAAGACGGTCCGCATCCTGCTGGACGAAGCGGTGATCGGCCTGGCCGGGGACAAGACGGCGATCGGTGATGCGATCGGTCTGGCGGTCAAACGGCTACGGCAGAATCCGGAAAACCAGCGCGTGTTGGTCCTGCTCAGCGACGGCGCCAACACCGCCGGGGCCGTGCTGCCGCTGCAGGCGGCGGAACTGGCGGCGCGCGAGCATCTGAAAGTCTACACGATCGGCGTGGGCGCCGAACGGATGGTCGTCGCCGGGCTGTTCGGAACCCGCGAGGTGAATCCGTCCCAGGACCTCGATGAGGACACCATGACCGCGATTGCGGAAAAGACCGGCGGTCGCTATTTCCGTGCCCGGGACACCGAGGAACTGGCGAAGATCTATCGGGTGCTGGATCAACTGGAGCCGGTGGAAAAGGAGCGTTTGTCCTACCGTCCTTACGTCGAACTGTACCACTGGCCGCTGGCCTTGGCCTTGGTCGGAGGGGCCATGCTGCTGTGGCCGCGGCTGAGGGCGTCGTGATCGAGAATTTTCATTTCCTGCGACCGCTCTGGTTGCTGGCCTTGCTGCCGCTGATGCTGTCGGTCTGGCGACTGTACCGGCTGCGTTACCGCGCGGGTGCGTTGGAGCGCATCTGTGACCCCGAACTGCTTCCCTATCTGCTGATCGATCGTCCGTCCGCGAAACGAACTCGTCGGGGACCGGGGCTGATGGCGCTGGGCGGCGCGGTCGCGATCATCGCGCTGGCCGGGCCGGTCTGGGAGCGCCTGCCGGTGCCGGTGTTCCGCAACGAGGATGCGCTGGTGATCGTGGTGGACGTGTCCAATGCGATGGACGCGACCGATCTGAAGCCGAGCCGTTTGGATCGAGTGCGCTACAAGATCACCGATTTGCTGAGGTTGCGGCGCGACGGCCAGGCCGGCCTGGTGGTCTATGCCGGCGATGCATTCACGGTGACGCCGCTGACCCAGGACACCGCCACGATCGCGTCGCAACTCGGCGCCTTGAGCACCGAGCTGTCGCCGGTTCAGGGCCGGCGCGCCGATGCCGGGCTGGCCGCCGCGGTACGTCTGCTGAAGCAAGCCGGGGTTCGGGGCGGGCATGTGCTGTTGATCACCAGCGATGCCGACGCGTCGCTGGCGCTCGATGCCGCCCGCGAAGTCAGGGAGGCCGGATACCGGCTTTCGGTGCTGGGGGCCGGCACCGAAGCCGGCGGTCCGGTGCCGCGGGGACGGAAGGGGTTGTGGAAGGATGCCGACGGCAACATCCTGGTGCCCAAACTGAATCCCGGCGTTTTGAAGCAGGTTGCAGAGGAGGGCGGCGGACTGTATCGGACGGTCACTGCCGATGGTTCGGACATCGACCGGCTCGCGGGCTTTTTCGATGCGTCCGCGGGCCATGCGCGCGATTCGACCGCATCGCAGGCCCGACTGGAACAATGGATCGAGCGCGGTCCGTGGCTGGTCCTCGTGCTGCTGCCGATCGCGGCCCTGGCCTTCCGTCGCGGCGGCCTGTTCTGCGTGTTGCCGTTGCTGATGGTGCTGCCGGACCGTTCCGAGGCGTTCGAGTGGAGGGACTTTTGGTCGAAGCCGGACCAGCGGGGGACGCAACAGTTTCAGAGCCAGCGGTACGAAGACGCGGCGCGGACGTTCGATGATCCGGCCTGGCGCGGGGCCGCCTGGTATCGTGCCGGCAAATATCAGGAAGCCTGGCAGGCGCTGAAGGATGTCGATACCACCGACGCGTGGTACAACAAGGGCAACGCCCTCGCAAAGCTCGGTCAGTTCGCCGAGGCGATCGCGGCCTACCGCAAGGTGCTGGACCGCGACCCCGACCACGCGGATGCCCGCTACAACAAGGAATTGTTGGAACGGTTCATGAAGAAGAAGCAGAAGAAGAAGCCTTCCGGCGGCTCCGGCGACCAGCAGGACGGCGAGCAGAAGTCGCAGCAGGATTCGAGCGAGCAGCAGCAAGGCGAGCAACAGCGGGACGATCAGGCGCAGCGCGGCCAGGACGAATCGAAATCGAACGCGCCGCGGAATCAGACCGGTGAGGGGGAGGATGCGGGTGACTCGTCCGACCACCAATCCCCGCAGCAGGCCGGCGATTCGGCGCACGGCGCCGCGGAGGAAGAGCAACGGAAGGCCGAGGAGGCGATGCAGCCAGACTCCGCGGCGAGCGAGCCGCCGGCGGACAGTCAGCGGAAGACCGGCACCGAATTTTCCGAGCAGCGTGAAGCGAAACAGGCCAATGAACAGTGGCTGCGACGGATTCCGGACGACCCGGCGGGATTGTTGCGTCGAAAATTCGCCTGGCAGTATCGGCAGCGGCAGCGTTTGAACCAGGAGAACGAATGATGATCGGCGGCGGGACGGTCGGGGGTTTACGATTCGCGGCGGCTTGCTCCGCGCTGGTGTTGTGGGCGTTGCTTTGCGTGCCGGCAAGGGCGGCGGACATCATCGGTTCGAGTGACCGCGATCCGGTGTCGCTGAACGAGTCGTTCACCCTGTCGTTCTCGGCCAGTGAGGAGCCGGACGGCGAGCCGGATTTCAGTCCGCTGTCGGCTGATTTTCAGATCGTCAACCAGGGCAAATCCACCCAGGTACAGATGGTGAACGGCCAGATGAGCCGGCGCACCGACTGGAAGGTCACGGCGCTGGCCCGGCGCTCGGGAACGTTGACGGTGCCGCCGATCGCATTCGGCGACGACATGAGTCGGCCGTTCACGCTGACCGTGTTGCCCGGCAAGACGGGACATACCCGGTCCGCCGGGGACGAGCCGTTGCTGCTGGAGGTGGAGGCCGAACCGAAGAGCCCGTATGTGCAGGCCCAGGTGCTCTATACCATTCGTCTGTTGCACCGGATCGCGATGAGGAACGGTCAGTTGGACGATCCGAAACTGATCGATGCGGTCGTCCAGAAGCTCGGGGAAGACCGCCGCTACCAGACCGAACGGAACGGGCACTTGTACGGCGTGATCGAACGGCGTTATGCGATTTTTCCGCAGAAGAGCGGCGCGTTGCGGATCGAGCCGATCAATCTGGAAGCGGAGCTTTCGGCTGGATCGGGATCGATCTTCGACGACTTTTTCGGTCGCCGCGGACGCATCCAGCGGCTTCAGTCCGAGCCGGTCGTGCTGCAGGTTCGGCCGATTCCGGCATCGTTCAAGGGCAGACACTGGCTGCCGGCGGCCAAGCTGCAACTGGAGGAGTCCTGGTCGACGATACCCCCCGAAACCCGGGTCGGGGAACCCATCACCCGGACGTTGTCGATCAAGGCGGAGGGCGTCACGATGGGCACGCTGCCGGACCTCGCGGAGAAAGCGGCCGGTCTGGCCGATCTACAGCGCTATCCCGATCAGCCTTCGCTCAGCGAGGAGCACGGCGCCGGCGGTCTGAACAGTGTGCGCCGCGAGAAGACCGCCTTCATTCCGATGAAGGACGGTGACTACCCGATCCCCGGCATCGAAATCGCCTGGTGGAACACCGACACCGACCGGATGGAAGTGGCCCGGGTGCCGGAGCGGCTGCTCAAGGCGTCGCCGGCACCGCAGCCGACCACCGTGGCACCCGAGCCGGCGCCTGCCGAACCGGTCGATCAGCCATTCCGCCCGTTACCCGATACCGGTCTGCCGTCGCTTGCGCCCGGCTCGGCGGAACCGTCATTGTGGTTCTGGCTGACCTGGATCTCTGTCGCGGGCTGGCTGGCAACCGTGCTGGCCTGGTGGTGGCGTGCACGCAGCGACGGGGTCCTCGCCGCGGCGCCGGCGGTGAACCCGCGCCCCGACCTCACGGCGGCATTGAAGTCGCTGCAACGGGCGGTCGACGACCGGAGTCCCGCCGCAGCGCGGCGTGCGCTGCTGGATTGGGGGCTCGCCCGCTGGCCGGGCCGACCGCCTGGCAACCTGGAACAACTCGCGCTACGGCTCGGCGGCGCTGCGCGCAACGAGATCGGAGCGCTCAACCGCGCGCTGTATGGGCCGATGCCCGACGACTGGTCGGGCGAGGAGCTCGCCCGTCTGCTGACGGAGGCGTCCAGAGAACCGGGGTCCGCGACCGCCGATGCCGGCCGCCGCGCTGGGCTCGAGGTTCTCTACAAGTGCTGATCCGGCGAGCGCATCCGTTCGCATCGCGGATTCCGTGACGATGCGGCGCCCGACCATTGCATTTCTGCATCTCGGGCAGACGCATGACGAGTTCCCGGATGTGGTGGCGGAGCTGTCGCGGCGCGGTGTCGGAAGCCGGCTCGTGCCGTTGGCCGATGCCGATGCGGTCGACTGGACCTGCTACCGGGCCGTCAATGTCCGGGAATGCCGGGGCTATCACCGCGTACCGAACTTCCTCGAGATGCTCGAGCGGATCGGCGAGCGGACCGCCCCGCTGGATCTCACGAACCCGATGGCCGTGATTCGCGGCACCTATGACAAGTCGGACTATCTCCCGTTGTTGGAGCGCGCCGGCGTCCGCGTGGTTCCGACCCGCTGGTACCCGCCGGGGGCGAGACTCGATTTGGCGGGGGTTTTCGAGGAGACCGGTTGGGCCGAATTCGTGCTGAAGCCGGCTGTGTCTTCGAAGAGTTGGAAGACCTGCCGCGTGAGCCGGAACGGCCGCGGAGTAAGCGTTCGCCTGGCGGGCGAAGCCGCTGCCCGGTGTCATCCCTCGCTTGCAGAGGGCGAGAGATTCTTGCGATTCGTGTATCGGCGGCAGGCGATCGGTGTCCAGCCTTATCTGAAGCAAATCGAGACCGGAGGCGAGACTTCGCTGGTGTTCCTCGGCGGCCGCTTCAGCCATGCGGTGCGGAAGACACCGGCACACGGCGGCTGGCTGGCGCACGAGTTCTACGGCGGCCGCAATGCCTGCTGCGCGGTCGCGGATTCCGAGATCGCCTGGGCCGAGGCGATCCAGGAACTTCTGGTAATCCGCTACGGTCGCTTGCAGTATGCGCGGATCGATGTGCTTGCGGTGGGGGGTGACCCTGCCCTGCTGGAGTGCGAGCTGGCGGTGCCTCGTCTATTCTTGCGAGAAGGCGGCGCGGCCGGGCGCTACGCCGAGGTTTTGTGCACCGAGCTGGCGGATCGCTGATCGAAGCGAGCCGCGTTCGGTCCGGTCCACGATCGCGACATTTCGGGGTGTCGCGGTTTCTTGTGATGCCAGGTGCGGGTAATTGGAGCGGCCATGGGATACGGGGATTGTCTATTTCGCTTCCGAATCCGCGGTCGGGTCGGGCATGTCGGCCGCAGCGGTTACACGCCGGCCTGGCGCCATCTGGTGCTGTTTGCGGTGATGCTGGGATTGCCGTCCTGTGCGTTCGGACCCAGACACCGAGCCGAGCCGTCCGCCGTGCTGATCGAAGAACCGATGCCTGAACCGGCTCACGCTTCGCCGAAGCGGCCGAACGTGACACACCTGGAAGGGCACGTCTTTTCCGTCGCGCCCGAGGATACCGTGGCGGGCTCGCTCGGAACGATCGAGCTGCGCGACGGCGATGCGCTTTCGGCCGTCGCCCGGCATTTCGGTCTCGGCTACGAAGAGATCGTCGCGGCCAATCCGGAACTCGATCCGTGGGTCATCGGCGATCACACCATCGCACGGGTACCGCTGCAATTCGTGTTGCCCAAGGCACCGCGTCGCGGGATCGTGATCAATCTCGCGGCGATGCGCCTTTTTCATTATCCGGCGCCCGAAGCCGGCAGCAAGGTCGTGACCTATCCGGTCGGCATCGGCAAGGAGGGTCGCTCGACGCCGACCGGCAGCATGGCGATTGCGAGCAAGAAGAAGCATCCGACCTGGCGTCCGACGCCGAACATCCTGAACGATCATCTGAAACGCGGCGACCCGCTGCCGGCCGTGGTGCCGCCCGGACCGGACAACCCGTTGGGCGACTATGCGATGTATCTGACTGCACCGCGCTACTTGATCCACGGAACCAACAAGCCCTACAGCATCGGACTTCGGGCCAGTAACGGCTGTATCCGCCTTTATCCCGAGAACGTCGAGCAGCTCTTTCCGACGGTGCCGGTCAGGGAGCCGGTGACGATCGTGAACCAACCGTATCTGGCCGGCTCGCGGGCCGGAGTGTTCTATCTGCAGGCCTATCAGCCTCACGAGGAGGTGAACGAGGCGGCAGCGAAGCAGCGTATCCGCAACGAACTGAAGGCGCTCGAAGCAGCCCGCAATCAGCGGTTCGATTGGGCCAAAGTCGATCAGATTCTCGCGGAGCACCGCGGGATTCCGTTCCCCATTTCGGCGGATAGTCCTTCGATCGCATCGGTTCTGGACGACGCCGTTGCAATCGCGCACCCCGGAAGATTTTTCGGTCAACCGGTCGTTCCGCCGCCGGACCCGAGCGGCTGGCATGTATTGGCCGCCGAAACGGCCAGCGAGATCTCGGCCCGCCGGATGGCCGGCATCATGAATCACCAAGGGCCGCCGATACCGGCGCGCGTGATGGAGGTGGGCGAGCGCTACCAGGTGGTGGCCGGACCTTTCTCCGATCAGAAAAGTGCCCAGAAAGCCGCCAGACGGTTACGAGTCGACCTGGAACTGGAAAGCCGGGTCCTGTCTCCGGAAACGCAACTGGCCGGCGCGTCGCTGCCGCCGTTGGCCGCACCGCTGGTGTCGAAGCCGGTGACGACCGGACCCGAATTCACGTTTCCGGAGATACCCGAACCGGTGGCGTCGGACCCGGCAACACTGGTGCCGGACACCGGCCTGCCGTCGGAACCGCCACCCGCCGAGGCGGTTCCGACGGTCGAAACCGTTCCCGACGGGACTCCCCCGGCTTACGGTTGGCCGGAGCCGATGCCGCAGGAGCCCGCCGTATCGGAGCCGGAGCCGGCGCCGCAGCCTGGCTTCCAGGAACCGGCCGTGGTCGACATCCCGGACGGCGCACTCCCGCCGCCGATGACCGAGCCCGCGTCGGAGGAGCCTCCGGCAGTGGAGCATCTGGACTTGACGGTGCCGGACCGATTCTCCGATCCGAATGCACCGCCCCCGATCTCGGAGCCCCCTCCGCCGGAGTTCGACCCCACACTGGAACTGCCGCCCGATCTGGAGAATCCCGACTCTACGCGGTCCGACCAGACGTTGCGCTGAGCGGGTCATGGCCATGGCGCCGGTGAGGCAGCGACGGCGGGTTGGTGAGCCTGGCGCGGCGAGGGTCCGCGACCATCAATACCATCAATAGGGTTGCAGGTCGGCGCCGTCGACATCCAGCGAGTGCCGCCAGAACTGGTCCTCGCGATCGAACAGGCGGTAGGTGCCTCGCGGTCCCCAGGTTCCGGCCTTGTAGGTATTGATGAAATTGCGTTCCATCGACCACACCTTCAACACCGGATCGACCACACGCCATGCCCATTCCACTTCATCGAACCGCAGGAACTGGCTGTGATCGCCGTCCATCACGTCGAGCAGCAAACCTTCGTAGGCATCGTAGTCGTGTTCGTCGCCGCCGCGGTACGTCGCATCCAGGCTCAGCGTGCGCGTGTTCAGGTTGAATCCGGGTACCTTGACCTGCATTTCCATCTTGATGCATTCGTCCGGCTGTATGCCCAGCAGCAGCCAGTTCGGGTGGGAGTATTCGTGCAGTTTGTTGCGCAGCAGGTCTTTCGGCGGGCTCTTGAACCGGATGCAGATCGCCGAACTGTTCTCGGCGAGGCGCTTGCCGGTGCGCAGGTAGAACGGCACCCCTGCCCAGCGCCAGTTGTCGATGAACAGCTTCAACGCCGCATAAGTTTCGGTCACGCTGTCCGGTGCCACGCCGGGTTCGTCGAGATAGCCCGGAACGACCTGGCCGTCGATCACGCCGCTGGTGTATTGGCCGCGGAAGGCATGAGCGTTGACCGCACTTTGGGTGATCGGTCGAATCGAGTTCAGCACCTTGACCTTCTCGTTCCGCAGATGCTCCGGGTTCATCGAGACCGGCGGTTCCATCGCGACCAGCGCCAGCAATTGCAGCAAATGGCTCTGCAGCATGTCGCGCAGCGCGCCGGCGCCCTCGTAATAGCCGGCGCGGCCCTCCACACCCAGCTTCTCCGAGTGCGTGATCTGCACATAGGAAATGTGCTGGTGGTTCCACAGCGGCTCGAGCAGGATGTTGGCGAAGCGGAACACCATGATGTTCTGCACCGTGCTCTTGCCGAGATAGTGGTCGATCCGGTAGATCTGGTTTTCGTCCAGGTGCTTGGAGATGCCGCTCTGCAGGACCTGGGCGCTGAGCAGATCCTGGCCGAACGGCTTTTCGATCACCACGCGGCGCCAGCCGTTCTTCTGTTTCAGTAGCGTGACCTTGCCGAGGTTTTCGATGATCTCGGGAAATTCGGAAGGGCGCACCGACATGTAGAACACGACATTCGGCGGAAAGTCGGGGTTGCTGTCGATGGTTTCCTGCAGGCGCTTGTACGCCTTGGTGTCGTCGGGTGGAATCGGGTGGTAGTGCTGCCGGGACCGGAAGCTGGCCACGGCCGCTGCGTCCAGTCCCTGGGGAAATTTCGCCTCCAGGATCGCGGTGACTTCATCCAGCCATTCGTCGCGGGAGATCTGCTCGAGACCGCAGGCCAGGATCACCATCCGCTCCGGCAGGGTTCCGCTCAAATGCAACTGGTACAGTGCGGGCAGCAGCTTGATTCGGGATAGGTTGCCGCGGGCCCCGAAGATGACCAGAGTACAGGGTTCGATTTTTTTCATGTTCGATTGCTCCAAGAGTATTGGGCCAGGGGATGCCGAAGTTCCGACTCAACGCGCAGCTTACCCGATACCGGGCGGCGTCGTGGCGGTGGGCACCTCTGCGGCGCGGAAGGCTGCCCTCATCGCGGACGCCGGACGACGGCATGCGGTAGTGCCGATGCAGCCGATCCAAAACACGCATGCAAACAGCGGGCCGTCCGCGTTGCTGCCGCCGGCAGCGGAGGGCGCGCAGTAATGCACCCGATCCGGATGGGGATATTCAGAGGCGGGCACCGTGTTGGGGCGATTGCCTCGCTTGCGATCGCCAACGGGCGGTCCGGCCGATGAAGGTCAGCCTGCTGGTTTTCGCCAAAGCGCCAGTCGCGGGACAGGTCAAGACCCGCCTGATTCCCGCGTTGGGGGCGGAGCGGGCCGCCCGGCTGCACGCGGCCCTGGTCGAGCATACGCTGCAAACCTGCCGCCGGGCTCAGGTGCCTCGGGTCGAACTGTGGTGTGATCCCGCGGTGTCCGACCCCTTCTTCGTCGAAATGTCGCGGCGCTACGGCGTGCCTCGCTATCGGCAGCGGAAAGGCGATTTGGGCGAGCGGATGGTTCGTGCGCTGGCCGACGCGCTGCGGCGTAGCGATGCCGCAGTGCTGCTCGGTACCGATGCGCCGACGATCGCTGCCGAAGACCTGCGCTCCGCGGTCGAGGCGCTGGGGACGGGGACCGACGCGGTGCTGGCGCCTGCGTTCGACGGCGGCTATGTATTGATCGGCCTGCGCCGCACCGTCCCGGCCTTGTTTCGTGACGTCCGCTGGGGCGGCGCCGGTGTGCTTCAACAAACGCGCGAGCGCCTCGAGTCGCTGGGTTACCGCTGGCGGGAGATCCGATCTCATCACGACATCGATCGGCCCGAGGACTGGGAACGGCTGCTCGAGCGGGACCCCGCCTGGGCGGAACGGACAGCGCGGATCAGCGAGGCTTGATCGGATCGCTTTTCCACACGGTTTGCCCTTCCGCACTGATGAACTGCACACTCAGCATGCCGTTTTCGGCGATGTCGACGACCCCGAAATTCAGCCAGTGTTTGGCTTGCGGGAAACTCGACACGGCATCGGGATTCTCCGGCCCGTGAGAGAACAGCCGCTCCGGTTTCAACGTCGGATCCAGTGTCCGGTTGGGCAGCAGGCCGGCGCTCAACGGGCCCGCCATGAATTCGTAGCAGATCAAAGCCGGATCGTTCTTGTACGGACGCAGCTTCAGCGCTTGCGCAAAATGGCCGTCTCCGGTTAGCCAGACGGTGTTGTCGATCCTTTCATCCTTGATGTAGCTCAGCAGGTGCAGCAACTCCTGTTCGAAGCCGGTGCGCGATTCGCCGTTGGCCCAGCCGTCGGAAAGTTTGTCGGGTCCCTGCGCACTCGGTATCGCGACCGGCACGCTGGTAACGATGAATTTCCAGGTGGCGTCGGAGTCCTTCAGCTTTTTCTTCAGCCAGCCCAACTGCTCCCGACCCAGTAGCGTCTTGGGGGCGTCGGGGCGGTCTTCGGTCGAGTTCGCATCGCGATATTGCCGGGTATCCAGCAGGAACAGCTCGGCATGCTTGCCCCAGCGCTGATTGCGATACAGCCTGAGCGGTGTCTCGCCGCCCGATACGATCGGGTTGTAGTCGATGAACGCGTCGAGGCCGATCGGCAGCAGATGCCTGCCGGGTTTGTACGGCTTGGTGTCGCGGGTGTCGTGCAACGGTCCGGCGGCGGTGACGACTTCCCGGTCGTCCCATACCGGAAAGTACGGTGTGGTCGCGAGAAATTCCCGAAAAGCGCGGTCCTCGCGACTGTACCGCCAATGTGCCCAGTATTCCTGCCGGCTGGTCGCTGGTCCGAAGCGGCCGGGAATCTGCTCATTGCCGTAGCGGCCTCGCGGCTCGCAGACCTCATCCGCATGGACCATATCGCCCAGCGCCACGAAGAAATCCCATCGGGTCCGGCTCAGCACATCGAAGATCGGGAAGCCCTCGCGGCGATCACGACAAACGTTCTGTCCGCCGAGATCGCCGGCCCAGGCGAAACGGACGGCTTGCGGCACGGTGGGCGCCGGAGCGGTCCGGAAGCTGCCCGAGGCCGGGTCGTGCCGCGGAACCGATGCATCGCCTCCGAACCGCACCGCATACTGATACTCGGTGTTGGGTTTCAGACCGTGGAATCGCAACTTGCCGGTGAAGTCATGGTCCGCGCTGACATGGATTTCGGCGTGGCCGGGTGCACCGCCGGTGGCCGGGCGCAGCCAGGCATGCATCGTCGTTTCGCGGTCGGTACGGGACCACAGGATCACGCTGTCATGCGTCACCGCGCCGGTCATTACGCCATGGGTCATCGGCGAACGTTCTTCGCCGACCTCGGCTGCGACGGCCGAAGCTCGCAAAGCGACCACCACCCACAACAGGGCGGCGGTCCGTTTGAGTTTCATCGCATGCGTCGGCAACGGCATCGCAAAGCTTCTGGGGTGGGTCCGACATGGATTGAAGGGGCGCGGAGTTCTGTTCATTGCGCCCGTCAATATCGTCCTGGTATTTCCGGCCGCCGCCAAGGCCGGTACACGCCCGACCTTGGCTCACGCGGATCATCCCGCGCCGTGGGGCATCCCTGCACCGGATCAATCCGGCTTATTCATCGGCCGGATCGATAACATACCACACGGGCAGGATGCCGGATCGGCGGATGCGATCCCGGCGTACATTCACCATCGCTTTGGAGTCCTTACGGCCCGGTGCGGTTCCATACGGAAGGATGCGGTGCGGCGATTCATCGCGACGATCGCCGTGCCTCGAAGCGATCCGACCGTGAGGCCGACTCACGCCGGCCGCGGACGGGTTCGGCGCATTCGAAATCGCGGTGCCAGCCACTTGCGCATTTCTTCGAGCAGCACCATGCCGAGCGCGAACGGCAACATGAACAGCCAGGCTGGGACATCCAGCGGAGCGGTGCCAAACACCGCCTGGCCGGTCGCGGTGTACGCGATTGCCAGCAGCATCGCGACTTCCAGCGCGATACCCCACAGGATGATGCGATTATCCAGCAACGGGGCGCCGAACACACTGCGGTGGAGGTTCTTGCACAGAAACACGTTGGCGATCTGGGTGATGATGATGGCGCCGAGACAAGCGGTCGTCGCCTGCCGATACAGCGGTTCCGCCGGGCTCAACGCCTCGTTCCAGAGCCATCCTCCGCGCAGCAGCACGAAGAAGTAGGCGGCCATGCCTGCGACAGCTTCGATCGGCCCCAGAAACAAGTAGGCGTGCGCCAGCAGCCGCCCGTGCAACAGCCGCTCGTTGCGGCGGCGCGGCGGCCGCTGCATGCAGCCTTCGTCCGGCTTTTCCGCCCCGAGTCCGAGTGCCGGTAGCATGTCGGTGCCGAGATCGACCGCGAGGATCTGGATGACGGTCAGCGGCAGCGGGATGCCCATCAACGCAAACGCCAGATAGGGAACCAGCTCCGGGATGTTCGAAGTCAGGATGTAGCTCAGAAACCGACGGATGTTGTCATAGACCGATCGTCCTTCCTCGACCGCGGCGACGATGCTGGCAAAATTGTCATCGAGCAGGATGATGTCGGCCGATTCCTTCGCTACGTCGGTGCCGGTGACGCCCATGGCGATCCCGATGTCGGCCATTTTCAGCGCGGGCGCGTCGTTGACGCCGTCCCCGGTCACGGCGACGACCTCCTGCTTGTTCTTCAGCGCCTTGACGATGCGAAGCTTCTGGTCCGCCGCGGCGCGGGCAAACAGGATTTCGCGGGCATCGAGCGCGAGTTGCAGTTGAGTGTCGGAAAGCTTCCTCAGACGATCCCCGGTGATCACCACCGGCCGATCGGATTGCACCAGGCCGATCTGGCGCGCGATCGCGATCGCGGTGTGCGGATGGTCGCCGGTGACCATGATCACGCGGATTCCCGCCTGCCGGCATTGGGCGATGGCATCGGGGACTTCCGGGCGCGGCGGGTCCTCCATGCCGGCCAGGCCGAGCAATACCAGGTCCCGCTCCGGCGCCTCGTGATCGTCGAGTTCGCGCCAGGCCAGCGCCAGCACGCGCAGCCCCTGCTCGGCCAAGGTTTCCTGCGCCGCCAGCAATCGGCTGCGAATGTCCGGTCGGAGCGGTACCACGTTCCCGGCCCATTGCGCGTGTCGACACAGCGGCAGAACGGTTTCGAGAGCGCCTTTGCAGTAGAGAACGCTGCCCTTCGGTGTCCCGTGGATCGTGGACAGGCGCTTGCGATCGGAATCGAATGGCACTTCGTTGATCTTCGGATACGAAAGGGTCTCGCCCAGGCAGGACTTGCCCATCCGCAGCAGCGCGATCTCCATCGGATCGCCGAGCCAACGCTGACGTCCCGTCGCCGCGGTCTCCTTCAAGTTGTGGCACAGCATCGCATTCTCGAAGAAGCGGCGATACGCGCTGACCATTTCCCGCGCGCGGCGGAGTTCAGGCAACGAGTAGTGGGATCCACCCAAGTACACCGCCACCACTTCCATGCGGTTCTGGGTCAGTGTGCCGGTCTTGTCGGTGCAGATGACGGTCGCCGAACCGAGCGCTTCCACCGACGGCAGGTGGCGGATCAGCGCATTGCGCTTCGCCATGCGCTGGGTGGCCATCGCCAGCGACAGCGTCACCGTGGGCAACAATCCCTCCGGCACGTTGGCGACGATGATCCCGATCGCGAAGATGAAGTTGCCCCAGAACGACAAGCCCATGCTCTGGCCGATCAGGAAGAACACCACCCCGAGGGAGACGGCCAGCACCGCGACCAGGCGACTGAGACGGATGATCTCCCGCTGCAGCGGGCTGACCGCTTCCCCGACGGCTTGCGTCAGATGGGCGATCTTGCCGAACTCGGTGTGCATGCCGGTCGCGAACACCAGCGCCTTGCCATCGCCGGAAACGACCGCGGTGCCGGCCAGAAGCACGTTCCGGCTGTGCAGCAGATCCTCCTCCGACGAGCGCTGCGCATCCCGTGCCTTCGGTAACGATTCGCCGGTCACGGTCGCCGTGTTGACCCGCAGGCCGAACGCCTCCAACAGGCGACAGTCGGCCGGAACGTTGTCCCCCTCCTGCAGCAGCATCACATCGCCGGGCACCAATTCGACGGCCGGTATCAGCCGCACCCGGTCGTCGCGCTGCACCTTCACATAGGCCGGAAGCAGTTGCCTCAGTGCCGCCAGTGCGCGCTGGGCGCGATACTGTTGCCAGAATGAAAACAGCCCGTTGATCAGGATCACACCCAGCATCGCGTAACCGAGCATCGCCATGCCTTGCCCCGGATCGCGGGATTCGGCGAGGAATGCGAGCCCCGCGGCCAGCCACAGGATCAGCGCAAAAAAATGGGTGAATTCCTTGGCGAAGGCCAGCAGCAGCGATTCGCCCCGGATTTCTTCGATCCGGTTCGGGCCGTACTCGTGCAGACGGCGCCTGGCCTCGCTCTCCCCGAGTCCCTCTGCCCGGCCATGCAGCGTGGCCAGCGCTTCGTCGATCTCGAGTTGGTGGATTTTCATGCTGGAGCCGGCGGCGGTCGGGGCGGCCTACTTCCGCTTCCGCTTGCGCCTGCGGACCCGATTCACGATGAACTTTTCGAGGCCGATCACGCCGTAGATCACCACTCCCGCTGCCACCGCCAGCAGCCATTCGCTTTGGCCGGTCGGGGCCGTATGGAACAGCCAGTTCATCGTCGGCAGATACACGAACGCCGCCTGGGCCAGCAGGATTCCGATCACGCCGACCCAGATCCAGGGATTCGAAAACAGGCCGATCGTGAACATCGAGCGGGTCAGCGACCGGCAATTCAACAGATAGAAGCTCTGACCCACGATGAAGACGTTCACCGCGGCGGTCCGCGCTTTCTCGACACGGTCCTCATGCAGCAGTTCCCACTCGAACAGACCGAACGCCGCCGCGCACAGCAGCAGGCCGACCAGCACCGTGCGGTACAGCAGGTGTTTGGTCAGCAGCGGCTGCTGCGGATGCCGCGGCGGCCGCTTCATGACGTCCGGCTCTTTCGCTTCGAAGGCCAAGGTCATCCCCAGCAAGACCGCCGTGGTCATATTGATCCAGAGGATCTGCGCCGGAAGGATCGGCAGTTCGATGTCGGCGCCCACGGCGATCAGCACGACCATGCCCTGGCCGAGGTTGGTCGGCAGCGTCCAGGTGATGAACTTGACCAGATTGTCGTAGACGCCGCGCCCTTCCTCCACCGCGGCGCGGATCGAGGCGAAGTTGTCGTCGGTCAGGATCATTGCCGCGGCCTCCTTGGATACCTCGGTTCCGGTGATCCCCATCGCGACCCCGATGTTCGCCTGCCGCAGCGCCGGCGCATCGTTGACGCCATCGCCGGTCATCGCCACCACGTGACCGCGCGTCTGCAACGCCTCGACCAGCCGCAGTTTCTGTTCCGGTGCCACCCGCGCGAACACCGACGTGCGATCGGCCACCGACGGAAAATCCTGCTCCGCCACCTCGGCGAGGGTCTTGCCGTCGATGGCCTGCAACTCCCGCTCGGCGCCATCGTCCAGTCCGATCTGCCCGGCGATCGCCACCGCGGTGCCGAGATGGTCGCCGGTGATCATCTTGACGCGGATGCCTGCCTCACGACAGGCCGCGACGGCCCGCACCGCCTCTTCTCGCGGCGGGTCGATCATGCCCTGCAGGCCCAAAAAAGCCAGTCCTTCCTTGACCTCGGCGTGTTCCAGCGTCGGGCTATCGGTCGGCCGTTCACCCCGCGCGAACGCCAGGACCCGAAGTCCCTGCGCGGCCATCGCGTCGACCTCCCGGTGGATTGCCTCAGGTTCCAGTTTGACCGGATTCAGAGCGGCGTCGAACGAGAGCCTGCAGCGGGCGAGAATGCTCTCGACCGAACCCTTCAGATAGACATGGTGCGCGTCCTCGGCGCGGTTGTGATGCAGTGTGGCCATGAACTGGTGTTCGGACTCGAACGGAATGGCATCCAGCCTGGGGTGCGATTCCAGGACGTGGGCCGTCCGCAAGCCCGCCTTGCGGGCCGATGCCAGCAGCGCGCCTTCGGTGGGATCGCCCTCGATCCGCCATTCACCTTGTTCGGAAACCAGGCGGGCGTCGTTGCACAGCAGACCCGCCTTCAGACACTCCATCAGTGCCCGCCTGGAGCCGGGGTCGATCGCCGTTCCGTACTGCCGGAACTCCCCTTCGGGTACATAGCCGGAGCCGGTCACCTGAAAGGTTTCTCCGCCGACGTACACCGACTGCACGGTCATCTGATTCTGGGTCAGCGTGCCGGTCTTGTCGGAGCAGATCACGGTGACGCTGCCGAGCGTTTCGACGGCCGGCAGTTTTCGGATGATCGCCTGCCGTTTCGCCATTCGCCGCACCCCGATCGCCAGCGCGATCGTCACGGCGACCGGCAGGCCCTCGGGAATCGCCGCTACCGCCAACGCCACCGAGGCGATGAAGGTATTGACCGGATCATCGCCGCGCAGCCAGCCGATCAGAAAGCTCAGCGCGGCGACGCCGATGATGAACCACAGCAGCACCTGACTGAACTCGCCGATCTTTTGAGTCAGCGGCGTCTTGAGTTCGGTCACCTCGGAAAGCAGCCGATTGATGCGGCCGATCTCGGTTCGGTCACCGGTTTCCACCACGACCCCGACACCGGTGCCGTACGTCACCAGCGTGGACGAGTACGCCATGTTGACGCGGTCGGCCAACAGGGTGTCGGCGGCCAGCGGTGACGGATCCTTCTCAGTCGGCACCGATTCGCCGGTCAGCGCCGACTCGTCGATCTGCAGGTCACGCAGTTTGAGCAGCCGGATGTCCGCCGGAACTTTGTCGCCCGACTGCAGAAACACGATATCGCCGGGCACCAGATCGGCGGCGTCCACGACCTGGCGGTTGCCGCCGCGCAGCACCGCCGCGCTGATGCTCTGAACCCGGGACAGCGCGTCGATCGCCCTCAGCGCATTGATTTCCTGGATGAACCCGATCACCGCGTTGATCAGCACGACACCCAGGATCACGCTGGCGTCGACCCAGCTTTTCAGCAGGCCGGTGATCATGCCGGACACTAGCAGGATGTAGATCAGCGGATCGTGGAACTGGGACAGGAACAGCCGGAGCGGCCCTTTGCCTTTCCTTGGCGTCAGCCGGTTGGGACCGGCCTCCAGCCGTCGTCGCTCGACCTCCTGCTCATCGAGTCCATGGTCGGCCGGTGCGTCGAGCTGTTCCAGCACCGTTTCGGGAGACTGGGTGTGCCAGTGATAGGCCTCGTGCGTGCGGTTCATCGGGGTTCCCTGGTACGAAGGGTTGCCCGGCGATTCTGCCCCAATTCCACGGCCGCTGTCATCGGCGTGGCGGCCGAAGCCGCTCAGCGGGCCGGGCCAGGCGATCGGCCGGCAACGCCGTTCGAAACCTTCCAGGACTGCAGGAGCGTTCGCGATCACGAATCCGAGCCCCCGTTCTATTCCTGCGAGGCCGGCGGCGTCTCGTCTCCGTTCAGTACCACAGCCGGACACCGGTCACGACGCGCAACTGCTCCGGGTTGCCGCCGTCGTCGCGCACCAGCCTGGCCGTCTCGCCGAAGCTCTTGCCGTAGGAAATACCGACATAGGGCGCGAATTCCCGCCAGAATTCGTAGCGGATGCGCAGGCCGAGTTCGAGTTCGTTGAAACCGGAACCGACCGTAAACGCGGGAACCCGCTGGATCGCTGCATTGGCCTCCAGCCGGAGCTGGATGATCAGTTGCTGCGTCAGCAACAAGTCCTTGGTCATCGTGATGCGCGTGGAAACGGCGCCGTTCTGGGCGACGAAGGCGAGGGCCTCGATGTCGTAGTCGTACGGCACCAGTCCCTCGATCCCGATGGTCAGCAGCCCACGCACCACGCTGGCGCTCCGGTAGGTCTGCGCCTCCACCCGGCCGCCGACCTGAAAGTCATAGAACTTGCGGATGAAGCGCCCGTAGAGCAGTTGAAAGTCGATGTCGTAGTCGGCTTTGAATGCGGAATCCTGCTGTCCTTCACTCTTGAACCAGAGCCGTTCGTAGTCGCCGCCGTACCAGCCCTCCATGTCCCACCAATAGGAGGGGTTGGCGTTCTCCCCGCCGGCGTTGGTATCCGACCCGCCCAATCCGGAGCCGCCCTGACTGGACGACAGCAGGTTGGTCGGTCGATACTCCAGGATGTCGAACAACAGGAACAGGCGGTTCGCTTCGTCGTCGACCGGCGAAGGCCAGTCCGTTCCGGGCCATTGACCGGGTGGTATCGGGCGGTCCGCGGCCGATGAATCGGATGACGTGGGTGCGCTCGCCGATGGAACGCCCGCTTTCGGTGGAGCGGGTGCCGGGATGGATGCAGGCGTGGTACGCGTGCCGGACGTGTGTAGTGCGTGTTCGGCCGTCGCCCCCGATGCGCCGCCGGGTCTGCCCAGGAGCAGCAGTAGCGCGACGAGCCATAAGGTTTGTACCGGCATGGCGATCCCTCCTTTCAGACCCGGTCCACGACCTCGACTACCCGGAACATCCCGGTATCCATATGCAGCAGCAGATGGCAGTGGAACGCCCAGTGCCCCGGCGCATCGGCGCTGACCGCGACCGACAGGCGCTCGGCCGGCTTGACGATGACCGTGTGTTTGCGCGGCAGATAGGCGCCGGTGCCGTTCTCGAGCTCCATCCACAGCCCGTGCAGGTGCAGCGGATGCTCCATCATCGTGTCGTTCACGAAGGTGAAGCGGACACGTTCGCCATGGCGCAGTCGGATCGGTGCCGGGGCGTCCGAATATTTCTTGCCGTCGAAAGACCACATGTAGCGATCCATCTGTCCGGTCAGGTGCAGCTCGATCACCCGCCGCGGCTCCCGCTGGTCGGGGTAGGGCGCGAGGCTTCTCAAGTCGGTGTACACCAGCACCCGGTGGTCGCTGTCCTCCAGTCCGCGGCCGGGTTCATGCATGCGATTCCAGGAGTAGTCGGCGACCTGCTGATTGCCGGTGCCGTGATCGTCGGGCCCGTGCTTGACCGGCTCGGCACCGGGAATTTTCGAGTGCCGCGGCGGACCCGGGCTGATTTCTTCAGCGTGGAGCATGCCCGGCGCATGCGGCATATGATCCCTATCCGTCATGCGGTCTGCCTGTCCGTGCTGCCTGTGATCCATACCCTCCATGCCGCCGGAGGGCCCCATGTCCGGCATCGCGTGGCCACCCCCGCTCATGCCCGGCATATCCATGTCCATGTCGGTCATGCGCATGCCCATGTCCTCCATCGTGCGGATCGGTCTCGGCCGCCTTTTCGGTATCCCGGCCTGCATCCCCGCGCGCGGTGCCAGCGTGCCGCGCGCATAGCCGCTGCGATCCATGGTTTCGGCGAAGATCGTGTAGGCGCGACTGTCGTCGGGTTCGACGATCACATCATAGGTTTCGGCCGGGCCGATCCGAAATTCGTCCACGACCACCGGCTGCACGTTCTGGCCGTCGGCCTGCACCACGGTCATCTTCAAGCCGGGGATGCGGACGTCAAAGAAAGTCATCGACGCGGCATCGATGAAGCGCAGCCGGACCCGCTCGCCGCGGCGGAACAGTCCCGTCCAGTTCGCCGCCGGCGATCGGCCGTTCATCAGATAGGTCGCGGTATAGGCGGTGATGTCGGCGAAGTCGGTCGGGTCCATGCGCATCCCGTCCCAGCGCAAATAATCGGCGAAGGTGGGAATCCAGCCGGACCGCTCGATATCGAAGAAGAATTCGCCGGCGGTACGTTTCTGGAAGTTGTAGTAGCCGGCCCATTTCTTGAGCTTGTCGACCAGGGTTTCGGGGGATTCGAAGCTCCAGTCGGACAGCATCACGACATAGTCCCGATCGTAGCGAAACGGCTCGGCTTCGAGCGGGTCGATGATCAGCGGGCCGTACAAGCCCGACATCTCTTGCCCGCCGGAATGACTGTGGTACCAGTAAGTGCCGCTCTGCCGAATCGGAAAGCGGTAGACGAAGGTCTCACCCGGGCTGATCCCACCGAACGCGACTCCCGGCACGCCGTCCATTTCCGGCGGAACGAGCAAGCCATGCCAGTGGATCGAAGTCGATTCATGCAGGCGATTGCTCACGCGCAGCGTGACATGTTGCCCTTCCCGGAGGCGGATCAGCGGAGCCGGTATCGTCTGGTTGACGGTGACGGCCGGGCCGATGCGGCCGTCCACGTCGAACGGGGTTTCGTCGATCGTGAGATCGATCACTTCGCCGGTCAAAGGGGATTCGATACCGCCCCAGGAGCGGTTGTGGAGAAGGGCTTGTCGCCCTGCACAGCCGGGAATCAGCCGTTGCACGGCGGTCAGCAGCCCGAAGGCCGCGGCACGCTTCAGCAGCAGGCGCCTGGAAAGAGCATTGGTAGGCATGACCGAAGCCGTGAATTGAGCCCGGTGTTCATGTTATCGCGATTTTCCGAAGTCGCGACCCGATATCCCGCCGAAACCGATCGATACTACGATTCACCGTCTACCCGTCGGACCATGGCGACAAATTCCCTCGATCATCCGCCTGGGCGCGAATGAATTCGCGCGGTTACCAGACCGAGAGTCCGGAATCGGATGGCACACCAACTTCTCCGGCCGACTGATTCCCCTGTCAAGCTGCAGTTCCAGGCGGCCGAGTCAGAGGCCGAGCCGGTCATCACGACCTTGAGCGCACCGTGCTCGTCGCCGGCGCCATCCCACTGAGGCCGCAGCTTCACGATCTCGCGGTACAGCTCCACGCAGATGCGCCGGCTCTGCAGACGATCATCGCCTTGCCGTCCATCGCCTCCAGCCGCGTCTTGAAGTGCTCGACGATGTCCCTGGCAACCAGCGACAGCCGATTCTCGACGCCGACCACGGCTTCGAGCTGCGCCGATTTGGTCTTGAGCTTCTCCTTGCGCTCGACCTCTTCGCCCTCGATGGCCTCCTGGAATCCGGGGTCGATGTTCGGCCGCTCGGCCTCGTCGAGTGCCAGCTTGGCCAGGCGGCTCTCGTAGTAGATCGGCACCGTCGCGCCGTCCCGCACCGCGCGCTGGATGTCGTAGACGCTGATTCGGACTTGTCCCGGCGAACGCGGTGCGTTCGGGCGGAAGCCGGCACCCCGTATACTGCTCCGGGCATCCTGCCTGTATCATGGGCTTCGCAATCATGAATCGCGAGCCGCATTGTGCGAGGGAGGTCCTAATGGCACGGGCTGTCTATCTGTTGCTCGGTCTCGTTCTGCTGACTGCCTGCAGCGAGCCGCACACGTTCGAAGAAACCTCGCGGGTTTACAAACCGCTTGGTTCGCTCCAATGCGGCGGAGGAGAGATCACCTCGCCGGAGGCGATGCGACGAACTCTGCTGGACGCCAACATCCCGGTCCGTGCGGTCGCCTGCGGCAACGATGGCCTATTCCATCCCGACATATGCGGCGAACCGGACGGTGCCATCAACATCTTCACGATTCCGCAAACCAAGGAATCCAAAGCGCTGTCACTCGGTTTCAGATTGTTGAGCGACCTGCCGAACGCCCAGGAAAAGCCCTGCGGTTGACTCCATTCCCACTTTCCCATCCGTCTGCATCAAAGGAAAAGGAGGCAGGGAGGAGGAATCGCGGGCAGATCATCATCCACGTTTGGCCGCATGGTATCAACGCCGATGCGTCAGGCGCCTACCCTCGCCTCGCGGCGCAGCGGACAAGTCTGCTCAGAGTGCCGGAGCGACTGCGCGAGCGACCGGCGCTGAATTCACCATCGCCGATGCCGTGTCGGTTGCTGCCCGGGATTCCGGGCCGATATCATGCGGCGCACCCCCATCCTCCCGACAGGAAACCGCCATACCGATGCCTGGACCGGTTCGGCAAGACGCCCGCGTGCAATCCCTGATCGACCGCATCGAGATCGGCTTCGAGAGCGCGGATCAGCGCGCCGCGATCGAGGAACTGGCCGGCATACCGGGGCCGGACGCGGGCCGCGCGCTGATCGGCTGTTACCGCCTTTCGCAGTGGCGACAAACGCGCGTTCAATTGCTGCGCGCACTGGGACGGTCCGGCGATCTTCGCGTGATCGAATTCCTGATGCGAGTGGCCTCGTGCGATACCGACCTGCCGATGGCGGCGGAAGCGGTGGTCGCCTTGGGCAACACCCGGCACCCGCAGGCTTTGGAGTTTCTGCTCGGCATGCTGGACCGCGACAACCACCCGTTGCAGAAGGAAGTCATCATCGCGCTGTCGCAGAACCCGCTGTTTCCCTGCGATCAGCGGCTGCTGGCGCTGCTGGCGCGCGCCGATCGGCTGGCCGCCACCATCACCCAGTATCTGGTGCTGGCACTGGCGCGGCGGCGTTGTCCCGGCGCCTGGCCCGAAATCCGAGCCTTTCTCGACCCGCGGCGGCCCGATCAATCCGGGCCGGTGTTCAATGCCGCGCTGATCGCGGCAGGGCTGTTGGGCAAGAGGGAAGACATCGCGTTTCTGCGGTCGCTGGATCTCCGGTTCCGCTTCTTCGCCGAGCAGTTGGTCCAGGTCGCGATCATGCAGATCGAAAACCGCTGCGGCAGCCGTCTGGACGATCTGGTCACGCTGATGCTGGCATCCGATACCCGGGAATCCCGCTACGAATATCTGATCGCGATGCGCGATTTCGGTTATCCGCCGATCCGTGACGCCGTCCACGCGCTACAGCAGAATCCGGATGCCGAAATCGCGCTGCTGCTGCAGGTGATGTTTCCGGATCCGGCGCGCATCGGCGAGGCGCTGGAATGCATCGCCGCCGACGGCACCGCCGCACCCGACCTCGCGGCCATCGCGTTAAAGAACAGTTTACGGCTGGACCCGCAAGCGGGCTGGGAACTGGCATCCCGGCGGCTGCCACGTGCCCTGCTGCTGGGCTTGCTGCAGAGTACGGTCGTTGCCGGCGCCGAGACTTTTCTGGCGGACCAGGCCATGGACGCCGAGGCTTCGCCCGACCTGCGGGTGCAAGCCATCAATGCGCTGGTCGGCCAGGTGCTGATGCGGGACGAGGCCGAATACCGGCACCGCATCGGGCGCCTGCTGTCCCGGGTGGTCGCCCACTCCGACCTGGCGCGCGTTCGCTGCCGGGCCATCCGGGCACTAGGGCAGATCCGCCATGACGAGGCGGCGATACTGGCAACGCTGTCGGTGCTGCTGAAGGAGGACCCGGACGCCCGGCCGTCGATCTATAGTGCGCTGGGCATGATGGGCAGTCCGGAAGCGGCGAAAGTGGCCATGAAGCGGCTCCGGGTGGTGCTGGGCCGGGCCGACAATACCCTGGAGATCCAGTCCTGTCTGAAAGCGCTGGGCGACCACGGCACCGCGCTCGATCCGGAACTGCTGGGCCGGATGACGACGGCAGAACGCGAGGCGGCCGGCGTCTGGCTGCTGCGCCTGCTGGCACGGCAGCAGATCGACGGGTTCAAACCCACGATCAAGGCGGCGCTGGAATCCGCCGAATTCCGCACCCGGCTGCTGGCGGTGGTCGCCGCTGGCGTGTCGCGCGATCCGGAACTGGTGGCGCGGCTGTTCGGGCTGCTGGGGAACAGCAACGAGGCGCTGGCCGGCCGCGCGCTGTATGCGCTCGCGACCGGCGGGACTCCGCCCCAGCATCTGCGGCTGCTGCAGCGGGCCATGGCCGAAGGCTGGCCTGACGAGCGCCTGCGCCGGCTGTTCGACAGCATGAACGTCGGTCCCGATCCGCGCTACGCGTCCCTCGCCGAGGAGATCGAACGCTGGCTGGCCGGTCCCTGCACCGCCGGTGCCGAAATCCGCCTGCTGGCGGCGAACCTTTGCGACAACGTGCGCATCCTGCTCGGTGATGGTGTGGTCGGGGCCGGACGGGCGGCCGACGCGGCGCCGTCCGCAGCAGACCGACACGGAATCGACGGTGAACTGGCGGCCGCGCTGCCGCCGTTCGACCGGCTGTCCGAAACCATCCGCTCGGTGCTGCGCAACGCCGAGCTGACCTACCGCAATCCCGGCCTGTTCAACAGCCGCGTGGACAAATCGACCGTGATCGTCGAGTTCGTCAAATCCATCGATCTATTCCTGCAGGAGAAGCTCGGCCCGCCGATCCTGATGCGCAGCGGCTCCGCGCTGTTCGTCCGGATGCAGTCACGCATCGTCGAACTGCAACTGGACGACGACAGCATCGCCGCGGTGCACCGCCTTCGCGACCTGCAGTGCCAGCCGCACTTCACGGTGGACGATTTCCCGAACCACAAGCTGGTCTCGATCTGCCGCGCCATCCTGTCGGGCAAGATCCTGAAGGACCAATACCGCACGATCGACGGGCCGAGGGCCTGGGCGGTCCTGCTGATCGCATTTGCCCGCGAGGTATCGTCCGGCGGCAGGAAGCTGCCGGCGATCCTGCCGGTATCGCCCGCGGATTCGCGGCAGATCGGCGACATCGCCGCGGCACTGAACCGCATGCAGGAGATCCGGAACCAGGCGGCCCACCGGGGCACCCTGTTGAATCAGTCGGAGGTGCATGACATCCGCAGCCAGAGCCTCAGGATGCTGGAGCAGTTGACCGCCATCCTGGGCCGCTGAAAACGGCCGTCAGGCCTCCGCCCGGACCGCCAAACGGTGGCCGATTCGCGGCAGCCAGCGGCGCAGCGCCGGCGCCGTCAGCAGCGTGCTGGTGATCGCCATCAGCACCAGCATCGTGAACACCTCCCGCGGAATCACCCCGAGGTTGTAGCCGAGATTGATCACGATCAGTTCCATCAGCGCCCGGGTGTTCATCATGATCCCGATCACGCGCGCCTCGGCCGGCCGCGAGCCGGTCAGCCGCGCGGCGAGATAACAGGCGCCGAATTTGCCGACCATCGCCAGCGCGATCAGCGTCAGGCACCAGCCCCAGTTCGCCGCGGTCTGCAGTTGGCCGACATCGGTACGGAGTCCCGTGTAGGTGAAGAAGATCGGCAGAAAGAACACGTTGACCAGCCGGCCGGCTTCGACCAGCGCGATCCGGTCATGCAGCAGCACGCCCATCAGGAAGCCGCCGAAAATCGCGAAGATGCCCAGGCGGCTAGTGATCATCGCCGAGGTGAACACGCCGGCCAGCAGCAAGCCGAGTAGATCGGGCGGCAACGGGTCGCCCCCGCGCGCCATCCGGGCGGCCGCGAAACGGAGCGCCGGCCGGACGATCCACGCACAGGCCGCGCCGAAAAGCAACAGACCGCCCAGTTGCAGCGCGGCATCGCGCGGCGCGAACCGCGCGCTGACCGCCGCTGCGATCGCGGCCAGCAGGATCCAGCCGAGCGCGTCGGTCAACGCCGCCGCGGCGATGGTCACGACGCCGATGCGGGTCCGCTGCAGATCGAACTCCATCATGATCCGCCCGAGGATCGGCAACGCGGTGACCGACCAGGCCGTTCCGAGAAACAGCGCGTAGCCCGGCAATGCGATCCCGGCCGCCAGATACGGCGCCGATGCGACCGCATAGCCCAGTCCCAGGGTGAACGGCACGGCGATTCCGGCCAGCGCGATCGCGACGACCGCGCGGCGGTTGCCGCGCTCGCCGAGATGGGCAAACTCGAACTCCATGCCGACCTGAAACAGCAGCAGGATCAGCCCGATCTGGCTGATCACCGCGATCGGCTCGGGAGCCGAGCTGCGGAACACCAGCACGAAGGCATCCGGCGCCAGCTTGCCGAGCAGCGAAGGCCCCAACAGCAAACCGGCGATGATTTCGCCGACCGCTCGGGACTGCCCGAGCCGCCGGGCCAGCCCGCCGCACAGCCTCGCGGCCAGCAGGATCAAGGTCAGTTGCAGCAGCACCGACGACAGCAGCGCATCGAGCTGCTGCGCGTTCACAGCATGCCGCCGTTGACCGAGATGACCTGGCCGGTGATGTAGGAGGCCTTGTCCGACGCCAGGAACGCGACCAGTTCCGCCACCTCTTCGGGGCGGCCGGTGCGCCGCATCGGCACGATCTGCCTCAGCCGCTCGGCATCGAACACACCCTCACTCATCGGACTCTCGATGATGCCGGGAGCGACCACGTTGACCAGCACGCCGCGCGAGGCGAGTTCGATCGCCAGCGACTTGCTGGCGCCGATCAGGCCCGACTTCGCGGCCGCATAGTTGGCCTGACCGCGGTTGCCGGCCAGTGCCGCGACCGATGCGATGCTGATAATCCGGCCCCAGCGCGTCGCCATCATCGGCAGCAGCAGCGGCTGAGTCACATTGAAGAAGCCGTTGAGCGAAACATCGATGACCCGCGTCCATTGCCGCCGCGACATGCCGGCCATCGGCGCATCCTCGTGGATGCCGGCGTTGTTGACCAGCACCTGGATCGGGCCGGCCTCGATCAATCCGGTGAGACGGCGTTCGGTGTCTTCGGCGTCCGCGACATCGAATGCGACGGTCTCGGCCGCGCCTCCCGCAGCCCGAATCTCTGCGGCCAGACGATCCACCGCTTCGGGACGGCCGCGGGTGTGCGCGATCACGTGCAACCCGGCCGCGGCCAGCACACGGCAGATCGCCGCGCCGATGGCGCCGCTGGCGCCGGTCACCAGTGCCCGCTTCACCGCGACACCTCGGGCAGCAGCATCACCGTCAGCCGGCCGTCGAGCACCCGAATGCCGCCCGCGGTGATCTCGAATTCGTAGATCAACCCTCCGGCGTCGGCCCAGTCGGATTCCGCGGTGATCGTCAGGTCGTCGCCGAGGTCGTCGAGCCGCTTCCGGTGCAGCCGGACGCCGCGGACGGCCGCCAGCCAACCGGGCGCGGCGCGGCCGCCGGCCTGTTCGGCCAGCAAGCCGCCGTGCAGCGCCGCCGCCTGTGCCGCGTATTCGATGCCGCAGACCGCGTGCAGAATCCCGTCCTCCGCCAACGGGTGATCGGACCGGCGATGGCTGGATGCACTGCAACGAATCGTGCTGGCATCCCAGGACTCGATCCGGTCGATCAGGCACATCGCCCCGGCGTGCGGGATCAGATGCCGAAAGTGCTCCCGGCTCAACGGCATGGCGTGATCCCGATCCGCAGCGGAACCGAACCCGCCGTTTCGAGAACCACGGCCGCCGGCTCCCGGCGGGCGATCGCAACCAGCAGCGGCAACGCGCGGGCCGCCGGATTGCCGCAACGCAACGATTCCAGCGCCGGGTCGGTCACGGCCGACGGAGCGATGGAATCTTGATCGTCGAATGCGATCGCCAGCCGTGCCAGCTCCGATGGGTGCGATTCCGGGCTCAGCCGCAATGCGACCGCGAACGGCGCCAGCAGCGGCCGGAACGGCGCGATCGGATACGGCGGCGGCCCGTCATAGGCGATCAGCAGCACCTCGCAGCGATCGACCGCGATCAGCGCGGTGGCCTCGATCAGGCCGGCCGCGAAGGTCGCATCGAAACAGGCCAGGCTGGTCGACGGCTGGTGCGAACCGGAAGCGATACCCCAATAGCCGGAGGCGGCGTTGTGCACGGAGTTGTGGAACTGCGTCGGCGACACCGTGCGCTCGGGCCGGGACAACTGGTCGAACAGCACATCGCAGGTGTCGACTTCAGCGCCGGACGAGGCAAATACGGTCGGCAGATCCCAGGCCGCCCGGTCGGGGCCGGCAGCCTCCATCGCGACCTCCAGCGCCATCTGGGTTATTTTCGTCGCTCGTCGCCGCTCCGGGCCGATCAGCGGGCTGCGACCGCTGGCACGGTAGGCGGCGGGCGCGTAGGCCTCGTCGCCGCGCAGGATCGGGACGGCGCTTGGCCAGTCGGGCAAACCCGGACCGCACAGACCGACCGCAACGACACCCACTTTCATGTCGATCGCAGCCCGAAGATCAGCGACGCATTGTTGCCGCCGAAACCGAATGCGTTGCTCAACAGCGTACGAATCGGATCGCGGCGATTCTGCAGCAGCACCGGACAGCCGATCGCCGGGTCGACCTGCCGCGCCTGCAGCGTGCCGGGCACCAGACCGGATTCGAGACCCAGCGCCGCGACGGCCGCGTTGACGATCCCCGCGGCGCCCAGCGTGTGACCGGTCCAGCCCTTGATCGAACTGCAACACGGCGGCTGCGGGAATACCCGCTGCAGCGCCTTGTCCTCGACCGCATCATTGGCCGGCGTGCCGGTGCCGTGCAGCAGCACGTGATCGATCGACTCGGGGGCGAGGCCGGCCCGCTGCAGCGCCCGCGTGATCGACAGGATCGCGCCGGTCCCGTCGGGATGCGGCGAGGACATGTGATAGGCATCGCAACTCTCGCCGTAGCCCAGCAGCCGGACCCGGCCGCCTCCCTGCCCCGCCTTCTCCAACAATGCGAAGCCGGCCGCTTCGCCGATCGAGATGCCGTCCCGGTCGCGGTCGGTCGGCCGGCAAGGGCCGGCCGCGGTCAACTGCAGTGCATGAAAACCGTACAGTGTGGTCCCGCACAGACTGTCGGCACCTCCGACCACCGCGGCGTCGCAGAATCCGGAGTCGATATAGCGGCTGGCGGCGGCGAACGCCTTGGCGCTGGACGAACACGCCGTCGAGACCGCCAGCGCCGGGCCCTCCAGCCCGAGAAAATGTCGGGTGAAATCGGCCACCGAAAAGGTGTTGTGCACGTGGCGGTAGTTGAAGTCGGCCGGCAGCGCGCGATGCTGCGGATTGCGCCGCCGGTAGGCCCGTTCCGATTCGAGGATACCGGAGGTGCTGGTTCCGACGATCACCGCGATGCGCGCGGGGCCGTATACCGCTCGAGCTTCGGCGACCCGCTCGGCGAATCCGTCCGCCCGCAAGGCCATCTGCGCCAGGCGGTTGTTGCGGCAGTCGAAATGTGCCAAGGCGCCTTCGATCGGCGCCTCTTCCACGCCCGCGACTCGCCCGATGTACGTCTCCAGATCGAAATCCAGGAAATCGCAGCGCCGCAGACCCGATCGACCGCTCAGCAGAGCATCGAGCGTTTCGGCGCGCGTACGGCCGATTGCGCTGACCAGCGTGTAGTGAGAGAGCGAAAGCGGGGTCATCGGGCGTCGTGCGGAATGGCGGGTCCACGCCCTGCTCCGGACCGGAAGGAAACAGTCACGTGCGGATTATGCCGAAATCCGCGCCGGTCTGGCCAGCAATGCGGCAAACAGGAAGGCCGTCGCCGCACCGACGCCGACCGTTCCGCCGATCGCGCGCAGCAACGGCGTCTGCGACCAGGTCAGCATGCCGAAAGCCAGGATCGTCGTGGCGGTGCACACCAGCAGCGACAACTGGGTGCGCCGATGTTCATCATCCGCTTCGCCGGAGCGATTGAAGAACAGCCCGTAGTCCATCGCCAGCCCCATCACCAGCAGCAGCGAAACCAGATGGAACAGCGACAGACCGCCGCCGGCCGCCCGCATCACCGCACCGGTCACCAGCAGCGCCAGTGCCATCGGCAGCAGCACCCGTCCCGCCGCGCCGAAACTGCCGAGGCCGAAGCGCAGCAGCAAGACGATCGCCACGGCACCGAGCGCCAGCAGCATCAGCGTCTCCCGACGATACTGCCGGATCAGCCGCGTCGACTCCGCGCGCAGATCGACGTAATGCACATCGTCGGCGGCGACCGCAGCGGCCAGCCGCTCCGGATCGGCCACATCGACCAGCGTGATCAGCGCCACCCAGTTTGCTTCGTACGGAAACAGTAGCGGCTCGACCACCAACGCCAGTGCCGTCCCCTGCAGGTCGGTGAGTTGCAGCGGCGGCTGGACGCGAGCTGCCGCCACCGCCTCGACGAACGGGGCAAAGGTCGCCGCGGCGAACGGCAGGCCCTCGATTGCCCGGGCCAGTTCACGGCGCAGCTGGTCCGGCTCCGGCAACGCAAGCTGGCGCAACCGCTGCGTGTGTTCGCTCGGCAACACGCGGGCGGCCAGATCGTAGCGGGCCAGCACCCCGGTTGCCACGAGGCCGTCCAGCGTTTCGGCGACAGCTTCGCTCTTCCGCAGCACGTGTTCCTGACTGTCTCCCAGAACCAGGATCAGCCGATTCAGTTCCGGCGCGCGCAGTTCCGAACGCAGCCGTTCGTCGAACCGTTGACTGCTTTCCGGCAGCGGTGTCAGGTGAGCGATGTCGTCGTCCCACAGCGGCCCGGCGGACAGTGCACCGGCCACCAGGACCACGATCGCCGCGGCGCCCGCGACGAACCACGCCTGCCATCCCGCGGCGTGGTCGAGACAGCGGAACAACCCCTCCCAGCGAGGGATCTCGAAGCCGCGGCGAATGAACGCCGGCATGACCCAGCGGCAGACCAGTCCCGCCGCGATCAAGCCGACGATGGAGAAGATGCCCAGTTCGACCAGGCCCGGAAATCCCGAGAACAACATCGCCCCGAATGCGGCGACGGTCGATGCGACCCCCAATCGGATCGTCGGCCAGATCCGACGGATCGCGGCATCGCCCGAATCCGCTCCGCCGAGGTGCGTAAACAAATGAATCGGGTAGTCGTTGGCAAAGCCGATCAACGCCGAACCGAAGCCGAGCATGATGCCGTGCACGCTGCCGGCGTACAGCGTGACCGCCGCCATCCCGGCCAGCGCGCCGCAGCCGAGCGGTAGCAGCGTCAGCAGCACGAAGCGCAGCGAACGGTAAATCCAGAACAGGAACAGCCCGGCCGCGGCCGCGGTCAGAGCCGAGATGCGCTCCGCATCGCGCGTGATCGCCCGGTTGATCGCGACCGAGAACGGCCCCGGTCCGCTCAGATCCAGCGTCATCCTGCCGTCCCCGGCCACGGCCCGGAAGGCGTCCCGGATCGCGGTCACGACCCGCGTCTGCGCATCGAGATCGAAACCCGGCGCCCGCGTCTGAGCGATCAGCAGCGCCCGGCTGCCGTCCTCGGAAAACCACACGCCATGGCGCAGCGCCGGTCCCGCCCGTCCCTGGAATCGAGCCAGCACCCGCAGCGTCTCGCCGGTCGGATCGCTTGGCAGCAGGCGCTTGGTCATCAGCCCCTGCGAGGTCGCCAGCTCGGCCAGTCGCGCTTCGAGACCGCGCCGCAGCGCTTCAGCACCAAACCCGCCCGGCACGACCGCGGGGCTCAGCAGATAGCGGTGCTCCGCCAGCAATCGAGCCTCCCGCTCCGACCGCGGGCCGTGGCCGTTGTCGATGCGCTCGAATGCGGCATCGGCGCGCAGCGCCGCCGTCAGCCGATCGCTGGCCGTGGCCAGCGTTTCCGGCTCGGCGCCGCCCAGCGCCAGCAGGACCAGCCGCGACGGGTAGCCGCTCCGCAACTGCTCGATCAGAATGCGGTCGGCGACCGCCGGCTGGCGCGGCAGGAAATAGGTCAGATCCCGGCTCAGTGGCGGTGATCGCCAGATGATCGCGGCACAAACCGCGACCAGCAGCAGCCACAGCGGGATCGCGAAGCGCGGCTTCACGGCATCGGTTCGATCCGCAGCACGGAACGATCGCCGCTCCGCTCCTCGACTTCGACTGCGGTCACCCGGTCGCCACTGCCGCGGACGTACACCGCGCGCACCCATTCCGCGGCATGCGGTTCGCGCGGCACCAGCGACAGCAGCCAGCGGCGCTCCGTACCCCCAAATGAAGTCCGAAACAGAGCGTCGAGCTTGTCCCGGTTGCCGGTCAGCGGCGCGCGAATGCTCTCGATCAGAATCCGGACCTCCGGGTGTTCGGACAGATGCAGGACTTTGGGCCCGTCCGGACCGCCATCGTCGATCGTGACCCGATCGCCGTCGACCCGCATCCGCTCGGGACGGGGCGACAGCGTCTCCTTTTCCAACAGGTCCGGCTTCCGGAAACGCAACAGACCGGACGAGTGCAGCGGCCTCGTCACGACCTTGAACGTCCGCGTTTCAGTGAAGCGGGCGGTACCCTGCTGCCGGGCCGCCAGCGCCGCAAGCAACGCATCGAGATCCCAGCCGGTTCTTTCCTTCGCCTGAACCGAGACGGCTAACAATGCGCCGGCCAGCATGGCCGCCAGCCGGCGACGTTCAGTCGGCACCGGCCTCCTCCCAGAAGTCATAAAAGTTGAACCAGTTGTACGGGGCCGAACGACAAAACCGTTCCAGGCTATCGACGTAGCGCTGCATCACGGACTGAACGTCGCCGCCGGACGCACCCTGGAAATCCTCCAACATCTCGAAATGGACTTCGTAGCGCGCATCGCCCCGGTGCAGGCACGCGAACATCACCAGCGGCACGCGAAACAGCCGGGCCAGTCGGACGGGCGCCTCGGGAAACCAGGCCGGCGAGCCCAGAAACGAGCAGCGCACGCGCTTTTCATCCCGCATGCAGCGATCGCCGAGCAGCGCGACGAAGCTGCCGGCTTCCAGCGCGTCCTGCACATCGACCAGCGATTCGGGTCGGCCCAACGTGATGATGTCCCGGCTCAGCTCTGGATTCAGACTGCGGAAAATCGTCGCGATCCGCCCGGCATTGACCGGATACATCAATGCGCGGATCGAGAGCCCGCGATCCAGCACGCCCATCGTGCGCAGCAGGTCGACGCTGCCGAGGTGCGCGCCGACCAGGATGCAGCCGCGATGCTCCGCCTGGCGGGCCTGCAGCAGCTCGAAACCATGCACGTCCAGGGCGAACATCCGGTGCCGCCCGCGATAGACGAATACCCGGTCCAGCAAGGTCTCGGCAAACGTGTGGTAATGGCGGAACACCGGAGACCAGCCGGCCGTTCTGCCGAGAATCCGCGACAGATACCGTCGCGACGCGTTCCGCGAGCGATGCGAAAACACCAGGAAATAGCCGGCGATCGGATACAGCAGCGCGCGCGCGACTGGCCGGCCGATCCGCAGCGCGATCCAGACGATCGTGTTCAGCCAAAACAGATTGCTGCGTTCCGGCTGCTGCAGCCACTCGGGTCGCGATAGCACGGGCCGTTCAGGCGTCGGATTCGAGCGACAGCGACCCGCGGGCCACCAGTCCGCACCGGACATGACATTCGAACGTGATTCGCTGCGGCGGCAAGCGCCGGAGCGCGATCCGGCAGGGTTCGCCGGGAACCAGCGGCTGCACGAATTTCGCATCGGTGACGGTCAACCGCCAGCCGCTGCCGAGGTGGCCGGCGACGAGGCCCAGCACGCGCTGCAGCAGCAGGACGCCCGGCACCACCGGATTTCCGGGGAAATGGCCCGCCAGTGCGGGATGTTCGGGTGCGATCGTGAACGCCGCGGACAGCCAAGGCTCACCGGCCGGCGTTGGGGCTGGAACATCCGCCAAAAGGGAAACCGCCGCCGCGCCCTCAGGCGGGTGCACCGCTACGGCGGCGTTCGATCGTGGCGGCGAGCTGCCGCAACGAGGAGAACGTCGCAACCGTGTCGGGATCGTCCGAGCGGATCTGAAACCCGTAGCGCTTCTTGATCGAGACCGCGAGTTCCAGCATGTCGATCGAATCGAGGCCCAGGCCTTCGCCGTACAGCGCTGCGTCCGGGTCGATGGTGCCGGGGTCGATATCGAGATTCAGCGTGGACACGATCATCTCGGCAACTTCCTGTTCCAGATCGGTGAGCACGGTCATCGGCAATGGGGGGTTCCTTGGTCGAAACGGAGTGGGTCGCAGGGCGCTCGGCGCGGCACCGGAATGATACCTTCGATCTCGATCAGGAGCGAGCTCCGGCAGATGTCGCCCTTTAGAAACAAGCAGTTGGCAGTCGGCGCCAGCACCCTCGACAGGCGCGCCCTGACGGCATCGAGGTCGGTCGGATGGCGCAGGTAGACGGTCAGCAGCGCATCGTCTGCGAGTTCGGCCAGATCGGTCCCGGCCTGCTGCAGCAGGATCCGCAGATTGGCCAGCGTCTCTGCCAACTGCGCTTCGATGTCGTCCCGGTGCCGCGTCGCATGGCCGACGATGCTGGCCGTCCCGGACAGATGAAGGTGGCGGATTCCCGCCGCCTGGGCCAACACCGCACGCGAGAACACCGGGCTGCGCGGCCCGTATTCCGGCGGATAGTCGTAAGCCTCGATCTGGCGCGGATTGGACAGTTGCACGGCAGGACGCTTCGCGGCCACGAAGTATATCCGCAGCCCCGGCGGCGGCGCTCCGATCGCGCAGGCGGCCGGCACTGCGGCACCGGCCGGAAGCGGCGCGCCGTCGAATACACGCTGCCGGCCGATGCAGAATGCCTTGTAGACTTCCAGGCCGCCGGTCTCACGATTGATGTCCGGCAGATAGTTCCAGATGCGGTAGACATGCGGGTAGCCCGCGAAGCGGGCCGCCTCGAACAGCGCCCGGTAGGCCGTCTCAGTGGCAGCTTCGACCCGGTCTGGTGCGGTGTTGGGGTCCGTGTAAGTCCCGAGCATGGTTTCACCGTCGCAGCGAAAGTCGACGCCGCCGAACGTGCCGGACACCGTCTTGCGTGCGCCGTTCCAGATGCAGACCGGCGCAGCGGCGTGCAACACCGGCAGCGGGACGCTGCAGCAAGGCACCGTGCCTCCCGAAAGAAAGCCGTGCGTCCCGTATCCGATCATCCCGAGCCGCCGATCGTCGCAGTTCGCGGCATCATCCGGAGTCTTGAGGCTCACCAGCGGCGCGCGGCGGTTCGCTTCGGGTTCGCGACAGCCGGACGGCATCTCGACGCGTGCCGCTCTCATTCGGTCCTGATGTTGCGGCGGCGCCGGCGGTACGCGGCGAAATTCCGCCGCGGCGCACCCAGCACGGTGATGTAGTAGAACAGCCGAAACAGCAGCAGCCTCGCCCCGAGACGCGTCCGGCCGAACAGATCGCCGGCCAGCAGCGAAATGATCGCCTGCTCGACACCGAGGATGTTGCGCGGGTACATGATCAGATCCCGCATCGCCGGCGTCGTGATCCGGTAAATGAACCACGAAAACGTCTTCAACCCACGCCGCACCCGGCGTTCGTAGCGGCGAAATTCCGCGGCGGCGCGCCGCGGGTCGCGCAATGCGGCATCCACCGCATCGGCACCGATGAAGGCGCTGGTCATCGCCAGATGCACGCCGGTCGAGAACACCGGATCGATGAACGTGAATGCGTCTCCCACCAGCAAATGGTTGCGGCCGAAAATCGCCCGCGAGTTGTAGGAATAGTTGCCGGTCGCCGACACCTCGTTGATCCGTTCGGCGCCTCCGAGCCGCGATTGGACCTCGGCGCTCATCGCCAATGTCGCGGCGAAAAACTCCGGCAGGTGCTGCCGGCGCGATTTCAGGTAATACGGCCAGCAGACGGCGCCGACACTCATGATGTCACTCGGAAGCGGAATCATCCAGATCCACCCGTGCTCGAACCAGTAGATGCTGATGTTTCCGGCAGCCTGCCCGGAATGGCGGCGGACCCCGCGAAAATGCGCGAACATCGCCGCACTGTTGTGCCGGCGGTTACGACATTTCAGTTCCAGCCGGTTCGACAGGAAGGTATCGCGCCCGGAAGCATCGATCAGGAAACGTGCCTCCCACCGGTGCCGGGCGCCGCCGGGATCGGTCACGGACACCGAGCAGCGCCCGGGATCATCCAGGTCCGCGGACTCGGCTCGCCACCCTTCCTTGACCAGCACGCCCTTGCGCTCCGAATTCCGCAGCAGCAATT
Organism: uncultured Methylococcaceae bacterium; assembly: GCA_964644665.1. GTDB lineage: Bacteria > Pseudomonadota > Gammaproteobacteria > Methylococcales > Methylococcaceae > Methylotetracoccus. The sequence continues at coordinate 9,755 of CAZXXC010000008.1, read as the reverse complement.
CGTCGAACTCGGCACGCTGTACGTGATAGGCATACGGATGACTCGGGTCGATCGCACGGGCGAATTCGAATGCCATGGTGCGCCCGTGTTCGGCCGAACAGAATTCAGCCGCGTACTTGCGGACGCCGATCCTCTCGACCTGATCCAGCACGCCGAGTTGCTCGAACAGCGGCAGACTCATCGGAAGTAGCGACTCGCCGATGTGGAAACGCGGGTGTCGATCCTTTTCGAACAGTGTGACCCGCCAACCCCTCTCCGCCAAACGGGTCGCGACCGTCGAGCCGGCCGGCCCGCCGCCGATCACGATCACGTCACAGACCGAGCGCTCGGGCAACGATGCGATGGACGCCGCCGGCGCAGGCGTGGGGTTGCAGTCGGAGAGATACATCGCTACTCCCTGAAATTTGGGGACTGACGGATTCGAGACGGAAGCGGCAGACGATGAGCGGACGCCGCCGCCCCTGTCGATCGACCGCGAACCGGCTTACGGCTTCTCCTCGAGCACACGCGCCGCGCTCTGAAAGGAAATCGCGTGCGTCGATGCGGCGCTGATGATGACCGCTTCGACGACGGGCGGCGAAAGCGGTGTGAGGCTCTCCCATTCCACCAGAAAACTGGTGGCGGTGCCGCCGCTTCGGTCCGCTCCGCCGACGATGTATTCGATCGAGGCCATCGGCGCGATCGTCTGCGGTTTTGGCAGATGGGAACGCAACAGCGTCCCGGCGGCACTGTAGTAATCGACCCGGGTCAGCCGGAGCCGGTGCGTCCGGTCGGTATTCCGGATCGTCAAGGTCGCCGACAGGTTCAGCGTGTGTCTCCCTCCGCCGTAAGCGAGTTCCGAATACACCGGAACGTACAACAATTGCCCCGACGACAGAATCGCACCGGCCAACGCCGTCGGCGCCAGGCCCGCTACCAGCACCGCGAATACCAGCCACCGCACCTCCGCCAACCCGCGTTTGATACTCGCCACCGGTCACCCTCGCCGTTCCGGGACCGTCCGCCGATCCGCTCTTCCGGCGATTTTCCAACAAATCAATGGCACCGGGAAGCGCAAGCGGGTCGTCCAGAGCCGCCCAACCATCCGTACCGAACGGTGACGAAGCAACGAAGACGGATGGACTGCAGCCATCGGCGGTTTGTTAGATACATGCTACATTGCCTGTCAATCCCACCAACGTAGGATGCTTTATCCGATACCGGGCGGCGAGAATGGTTTCCGGTATGGTCCAAACACGGTTGCAATCAACCGGAAACAAATCAGTGAGACCGTATGCAACCCGGCGACACGCGAGGCAACGTACCCATGATCCGGAATACCACACCGTTCCATCACCGACGGTCCGAGCGGCTCCTGTCGTTCATCTTTCTGCTGTGCAGTCTGTTCTCGGTCTCTGCACGAGCCACGCTGACCGGCCTGCCAAGCGGCTTCCTGGACGAAGTCGCGGTTGGCGAGCTGCCATTCCCGACCGCGGTGGCCTTCATGCCCAACACCAACGGCAAGATGCTGGTGGCGCTGAAGGACGGCCGGGTCCTCGCCTACAATGGCAGCACACCGGCGGGTACCTTCGCCGACCTACGCTCGATCGTTCACGACAACTGGGACCGTGGATTGCTCGGCCTGGCGGTGCATCCGGAGTTTCCCGCCAAACCCTACGTCTATCTGCTGTACTCGCACGATCCCGAAGGCGTGTACCCCGATGACGTGAATCCGAATCACAACGGCCCGAAATCGACATCGTCGCGCGTATCCCAACTGATGCGCGTGACCGCGGACGCCGGCACCGGCTACACCCGGGCGCTGGCCGGCAGCGAAGTCATCCTGCTCGGCAAGAACAGCACCCGGGCCAATATCGGCGCCGAGAACGACGGCGAGAATACATCCATCGCCGGTTGCATGAACCCCAAGACGCCGACCGGCACGCCGGTGGAAGACTGCATCCCGGGCGACGCATTGGGTCACAGCATCGGCACCGTGACGTTCGGCCGCAGCATCGGCGCCGACGGTTCGCCCCAGCCCTGGTCCCTGTATGTCGGCATGGGGGATGCTTCGAGTTTCAATTTTGCCGACCCTCGTGCGTTACGCGCGCTGAATCTCGACAGCCTGGTCGGCAAGATCCTGCGAATCAACCCGGACACCGGCGCGGGCTTGCCCGACAACCCGTTCTACAACCCGGCAAAGCCGGACAGCAATCGCTCCAAGGTCTATTCCTACGGCCTCCGCAACCCGTTCCGCTTTTCCGTGAATCCGGCTTCCGGAGAGCCCTTCATCGGCGATGTCGGCTGGAACTGGGTCGAGGAGATCAACACCGGCAAGGGCGCCAACTTCGGCTGGCCCTGTTACGAAGGCGGCGTCGCGGACGGCCGCGAGGAGAGCGGCAACACCAGCAGCAACATCCAGCCCGCCTATGCCTCGAGTACCGCCACCAAGCCGACCTGCGATGCGCTGTATGCCGCCGGCGGCGGAGCGGTCAGGGCACCCGTATTCGCCTATGTTCATTCGGTCAATGGCCAGCATTACGGCGCATCGGTGACCGGCGGATCGTTCTACGCCGGCACGACCTATCCCGCAGAGTACCGCGGCGCGCTATTCATCGCCGATTATAACCGCCTCTGGCTCCGCTATCTGACCTTCGATACGTCAGGCAAAGCCACCGCGCACGATTTCGGCGTCGCCCAGTCCGGGTCCGGCCCGGTACAAATCCTCGAAGGACCCGACACCAATCTGTACTGGCTGCAGTACGGCGACACCGGCGGCACGCTGTGGCGAATTCGCTACGCGGGCGCCAGCAACACACCGCCAACCGCGCTGATCAAGGCCACGCCGCTGGCCGGGGTGGCTCCGTTGGCGGTGACATTCGACGGCAACGCGTCGTTCGACCCGGATGGGCAGGCGCTGCGCTACGAATGGACCATCGACGATGGTTCCGGACCGGTCGCGTTCTCCACCCGATCGACCGCCGGCGTCGACGACCTGGCCGAACTCTATCCGTCCGGACTGTTGCCCACCGGTGTCTACACGGTGGCGCTGACGGTGACCGACCCGGCCGGAGCGACCGGCAACGCATCGGTGATCATCAACTCGGGCGCCAATCCCCCTGAGGTTGCGATCGATCAACCCGCCGAGGGCGCGACCTTCAAGGTCGGGGATACGATCAAGGTCCACGGCTGCGCGACGCTGGGTGGCCGGCCCGTCTGGGACGTACGGCTACACCACAACCAGCACGTCCACTACAGCAGCCTGCCTTCGGTTGCCGATCCGACGCGAGCCGATTGCTCCCAGACCTCGCTGAAGGCGCTGCAGCACGGCGACGACATCCACTACGAATTGTGCGCGACGATCACTTCGGGCGCCGGGTCGAACCAAATCACCGACACCCAGTGCCGGATGATCCAGCCGCAGCGGCCGGAACCGGGATACACTCTGGGCAGCCAGCCGGACGGCATGCTGATCCAGTACGAGAACGAGGGCGTCACCGTACCCGGCCCCTCCCTGATCCATCCGATCGTCAACTCGAAACTGACGGTTTCCGTAGAGGACATTCAGCAGCATCGGACCTTCACCGGCTGGACCGACAGCCGCGGGGGCGTGCTGTCGCGCAACCCGTCCTACACGTTCGTCACCGCGGCGACGCCGAAAACGTTCATCGCGGCCTATCAGAATTTCAATCCGAAGGCCGTGATCACCACCCTCGACCCGCGAACCGGCCCGGCGCCGCTCACGGTCCGGTTCGACGGCGCCAAGTCGTCCGATCCCGAGGGCGATGTGCTGTCCTATGCCTGGGACGCCGGCACAGCAGGCACGTCCGATCTGGCGGCGCCCGACTTCAGCTTCCCGGCCGCAGGCTCCTATACCGTGAAACTGACCGTGACGGACCAGCTCGGCGCGAGCGTAACCCAGTCGGTCGGCATCTCGGTCGGCAACCCGTCCGGCAACAAGGCACCGGCGGTGAAGTTGACGACACCCGCGAACGGTTCCCGCTACACGGCCCCGGGCCCGGTCCTGCTGGCCGCCCAGGCATCGGACGCCGACGGCACGGTGACACAAGTGGAGTTCTACGCCGACTCGACCTTGCTGGGGACGGATGACGACGAACCCTACGAGTTCACCTGGACCGATGTCCCGCCCGGCCGCTATGCGCTCAGGGCACGGGCCATCGACGATCGCGGCGGAAGTTCCACGTCCGCCACGGCGCAAATCACGCTGACCGGCACGCCCGCATCGACGAATCTGGCATTGAACCGGCCGGCGGCCGCATCCAGCACCGAAGGTCCGGGGCATGACGCCGGTTCCGCGTTCGACGGCAATCCCGGCACGCGCTGGTCCAGTGAGTTTGCCGACCCGCAGTGGGTCCAGGTCGATCTCGGCACGGAAGCCACCATCACCGGCTTGCGGCTGGTCTGGGAAGATGCGTACAGCGCGGCGTATACGATTCAGGTCTCCAGGGACGGAGCCAGTTGGACAGATGTCTATCAGACCGACCAGGGTGCCGGCGGCACGGAAATGCTGAGTGTGAACGGAATCGGCCGCTACGTTCGAATGTACGGCCAACGGCGGGGGACCGATTGGGGCCACTCGTTATGGGAAATGGAGGTCTACGGAACGGGCGGCCGGACCGGGCGCCCCGGGTCCCGCCAGTAGCGCGCGGCCGCTCCGGCATTTGGTGCAAGGTCCGGCGGCGAGGGCCGCGGCGCGCCCCGGCCTCGGTACCGGCGGCCGCCCAGTGACCGCGACCGACAGCGGGAGGCCCCGGTTTCAACCGTCGGAGCGGATGACTGTCGTCTACGGGCCCATGAATCGCAGGTGCTGCACGCCGACGATCCGCGCGACCAGAGCGCCACCGGAGCGCACACCCACCTTCTTGAACACGCTTCGCAAATGATCCTTGACGGTCTGCTCGGTGATGTTCAGGCTTCTGGCGATGACCTTGTACTGCAAGCCCTGCACCACCAGCAGGCCGATCTCGAGTTCCCGCGCCGTGAGGCCGTGGCCCATCAGGCGCTTGCGCAGGTCACTGCGCTGCACGATCGGTTCCAGCGCGAAGGCTTGCGCCTTCGGCACGACCTCAGGCTGCACCGATGGCCCATTGGTCTCGGGCGGTACCGCGTCGTAGCACGCAAGCAGGGAGCCGTGATCGAGATGAATCGGTTTCATCCGGTAGCCGAGTCCGAGCCGGGCTGAAAACCAAATGCCGTTGGCACCGGCCTGGGCCAGCAAGCTTTCCATGGCGGACGGGTCTTTCCCGACGATCCGCCGGCATCCCGCGGATTGATACAGCGCCTCGCCGCGGTCCCCGATCACCAGGATACCGCGCGGCAGCGCCAGTTCGGGGCGATCCAGCAATTGCCGGAGGTGGACGGCCCGCCCGAGGTGGCGCGCGAGACTTGCCATCAAGGTCACATCGCCCGCGCCGAAGGCCGGCTCCCGCGCAGTCCTGAACAACCGGAACAACACTGTCGGATGTCCGCGATAGCCGCACAAGGCCGACAAGGCGTGGTCAACGGGTTCCCGAACGAACCGGCCGTTGAAGATCGACCACGGCATCGAGTTATCGGCGAGCAACTCCGGCCAGTGAATCACGTCATTCAACGACCAGTTGCCGGGCCCCGCCGCGATCAACGGGTCGAAGCGATAATCCTGCTCCAAATAGCGCTCCAGGTTGCCGGCCGTGCAACCCCGGAACCATCCCCGCTGCAATTGCCAACTGTCGGGACTGACCGGCATCAAGACGCCGCTCACGAACGGGATCAGCTTCCGCAGCGCCGACAGAAACGGGTTCAGTGCATCATCGTCCTCGCCGTAGGCCAGATCGACGACCTCGAGCAGATCCGCCGATCGACGGTCCTGAGACCCGTCATTGCCGGAAAGACGCCGCGCCGCGCGACCGGTCTCGCTCTCTGCCGCACGCGGCAAGGGGTCCGGGCAACCGGTCATGGCGCCACTTCGCTCATGATCCGGGGGAGGCGTGAATACCATGATTGGTCCCTCTTCAATCCCACCAACGTAGGATAGCGAATTCTGTGTGCTTAAGGTATCTGTTCCGGGACGACTAACGCGCGGCGGCAGAAGGACTGCGCATGCAACTCGGCACGAGGGCTCTCTCGATTGTGATCTTCGCCCGGCTTTACGGTTGGCGAGGCGCCCTGTTGCGCGCGATCCTCCGCACCGTCGGTTTTCTCGGGCCGTCGCGTCTGGAACCGCAGACCACACATCCCCGCGTCGGCCATGACCACAAGACGTCCGGCCGGTATTTCCATCCGGCACTGGGCCGCTGGGGGCATCCTTCCTGCCGGTTCCCGGAAATCTTCGGCCGACTGCGCCCGACGGTCCAACACGGAGTACCGGAGCATGGACCGCGGGTTGTCGTGCACCGTCGGGTCGACCGCGACGCCGCGACCGGACGGTCGTCGTTCTCGTGCTGTGCGCAGAAGACGATCAAAGCCTTCGTCACCGTGCGCAGCAGACGCTCCGGACTCATCTCGTCGGCTTTGCTCATTCCTTCGGCGAACTGCTCGCCAGTGATGCTGCGACACACGTGCCGGTGGCGTGTCTCGCGGTCACGCCGGCGCGCGCATCGCACCTGAATGGGCGGCCGCTATCGACTGGAGACGAACATGGGCAGAACAGGCTGGTTATCGCGAGTGACCGTCGGGTTCCCGGCGTCGCATCCGACGCCGGGAACCCAAGCCGTGTCGGACGGGTGCCGGAGCCGGGCACGGCGCCCCTCGCCGCCCCCGGATGCCGGGCGCCCGCCAGCGGGGTGGTCGGCCAGATTGCCTTGCAGCGCCCGAGGCAGGCCCGGCGCAGCCGGCTCCGGGCAGCGATTTCGACCACATCTCCTGGCCGCGGCAATGTCGCTGGTCGCCGCATTGGCACCGGTTCCCGCCGCTTACGGCCAAACCTACTCGGCCATCGAGGTCGGAATTCTGCCGGCCGGGTCAGGCCGCATCGTGCGCAAGATGAACGAAGCCGGCGACATCGTCGGCGGCTCGCCGTTTGCGGCCGAAGGTCGCCAGCCGCGGGCATGGTTCATCCCATACGGCGGCGCCCGCCAGAGGATCGCCGAGTTGCCCGGCAGCGACCACAGCACCGCCTACGGGCTCAACGGCAGCAGCGAAGTGGTCGGCACCGCGAATGTCGGCGCCAGAATGCGCGCCTTTCGCTCACAACGCGCCGGCGGCACCGTTGAACTCGGCCCGTTGCCGGGAGACAGCAGCAGCGCAGCCGTCGACCTCAACGACGCGGGTCAGACGGTCGGCTTCTCGAGCGGACCGTCGGGCATTCGCGCGGTGATCTGGAACCGATCGGGCACTATCTCGGCGCTACCGATGCCCGCCGGCGGTCACTCGAGCCGCGCGCTCGCGATCAATAACCGCGGCGACGTTGTCGGGACGTTCAGCACCGAGTCGGGGCCGCGCGCGGTCCGCTGGCCGGCCGGTGGCGGGAGCCGGGTGCTGGGAGCGCTCCCCGGCCACACCCTGAGCGAAGCGCTCAGCATCAACAATGCAGGGGAAGTCGCCGGATCATCCGGCGATGCCGGCGAGTCGGAACGCCGCGCCATCCTTTGGGACAAGGACGGCAATGCCCGGGACCTGGGAACCCTCCCGGGGGGCACGTTGAGCCTGGCGTTCGCGGTGAATGACCGCGGCGAGGTCGTCGGAACCTCCGACACCACCATCGACGAGACCTACCGACACGGTTCGCACGCCTTTCTGTGGACGCCGGGCGGCGGCATGGAGAACCTGAACAATCTGCTCGCCACCCCTTCCCCCGACTTCGTGCTGACCCGAGCGGTCGCAATCACCAACCAGGGGGCGATTCTTGCGGTCGGCTACAACAAGCCGTCCGCGGTCGTATCGGGACAGGAAAACGAACCGGAGCTTCTGCAGCTTCGGATCTATCGTCTGATTCCGGGGAGTTAAGGCGATGTGGTACCTCATCCGCTTCCTGACACTCGCGCTGACGGCCCTCGTCGCGCTGGGCCTCAGCGCGCCAGCCGGCCATGCCGCACCGTCCGACACCGGCCAGTGGGCCACCACCACGACCATGCCGTTCTTCCCGGTCCACACGCATCAGTTGCCGACCGGCAAGGCGATGGTCTGGCCAGGCGACGAGGGAATTTCCGGTAACGATCCGCGCTCCTGGGACCCGGCGACCCAGAGCATCTCGGCGTTGACCAAACCGGGCTACGATGTCTTCTGCGCCGGTCACACGTTTCTGGCCGACAGCCGTCTGTTCGTCGCCGGCGGCCACATCCAGAACCTGATCGGGCTGGCGAAGACCAGTATTTACGATTCCCTGTCCGACACCTGGACCGCTCTGCCGAACATGAACGCCGGCCGATGGTACCCGACCACCACGGTGCTGGCCAACGGCGATGTGCTGGTCGTGTCCGGTTACGCCGATCTCACGCTGGGCGAAAACACGCTGCCGCAGGTCTTCCAGGTGGCGACGAACTCCTGGCGCAGCCTGACCAACGCCCAGAAGTTTCTGGACCTTTATCCCAGGATGTTCCTGGCACCAAACGGCCAAGTCTTCAATGCGGCGCCGCTGGTCGGCACCTATTATCTCGACACTTCGGGAACCGGCTCGTGGACCTATGTGGCGGATCGCGCAGCCGGCTACCGGGACTACGGATCGGCGGTCATGTATCAACCCGGCAAGATCCTGGTCATGGGCGGCGGAGACCCGCCGACGAATGCCGCCGAGGTGATCGACCTGAATGCGGGGTCGCCTCGGTGGCGTAGCGTGGCCCCGATGCAGTTCGCCCGCCGACAGAACAACGCGGTGCTGCTGCCCGACGGACAGGTGCTGGTGACCGGCGGCACCAGCGGCTCCGGATTCAACAATGCGAACACACCGGTATTTGCAGCGGAGCTGTGGAATCCGGCCACGGAGACCTGGGCGACGATGGCCAGCGCTTCGAATCTTTACAAGAGGCTCTACCACTCCTCGACGATCCTGCTGCCGGACGGCCGTGTGTTCAGTACCGGCGGCAATGGCTATCCGCAATCGGAACTCTACTCGCCGCCCTATCTGTTCAAGGGCGCGAGACCGACGATCACCTCGGCACCGGCCAGCGTCGACTATGGGCAGACGTTCTTCGTCGGAACGCCGGACGCGCCGAATATCACCAAGATCCGGATGCTGCGGCTGTCCTCGACCACCCATGCTTTCGACGAGAGCCAATACATCAATGACCTCGGCTTCTCGCAGGCGGCCGGCGGGCTCGATGTCGTGGCACCGCGGGCGCCGGTCGGAACGACACCGCCGGTCGTCGCACCACGCGGTCCGTATTTGCTGTTCCTGCTGAATGGCAATGGCGTGCCGTCGGTCGGGAAATTCGTCCGACTCGGCGCCGCAGGCTCCGGAGGCACGGTCACGGTGACCCGGCCGGCCAACCAGACCTCCACCGTCGGCACCCCGGCCAGCCTGCAGATCAACGCCACCGCAACGCCGGCCGGCACCCAGACCTACAGTGCGACCGGACTGCCGGCCGGGCTGTCGATCAACGCCGGTACCGGCCTGATCTCCGGCACCCCGACCACCGCCGGCACCTCCACGGTCAACGTCACCGTCACCAGCACCAACGGCGGTTCCGGCAATACCAGCTTCAGCTGGACCGTGAACCCCGTCGGCGGCGGTTCCACCAACCTGGCCCTGGGCAAGAACGCCGTCGCCTCCTCGGTGGAAGGCGCCGCCTTCCCGGCCAGTGCCGCGGTCGACGGCAGCGCCGCCACCCGCTGGTCCAGCC